>DULM01000188.1 GCA_012840405.1 Syntrophomonadaceae bacterium
AAAGAAAATTGGCAGAGGAAGCCATTGATGTGACTCTTCCCGGCCGGCCTGTACAGATTGGCCATAAACATCCTTTGTCAATTATTATGGCTGAGATCAAGGATATCTTTACTGCTATGGGTTTTAAGGTGGCTGAGGGGCCTGAGGTGGAATATGATTATTACAATTTTGAGGCTTTGAATATTCCTAAAGGCCATCCAGCTAGGGATATGCAGGATTCTTTTTATTTCAGTGAGGAGGTCTTACTGCGTACCCATACCTCCCCTGTGCAGATACGGGTGATGGAAAAGAGGGTACCCCATCTTCCGGTCAGGATTATTGCGCCAGGCAAGGTCTACCGGAGGGATGATGATGCTACCCATTCACCGATGTTTCATCAGGTGGAAGGACTGCTGGTTGACAAGGAGTGTACTTTTGGGGACCTGAAGGGAGTATTACTGAACTTTGCCAGACAGATGTTTGGTCAGGAGCGGGAGATCAGATTGAGGCCCAGCTTCTTCCCCTTTACAGAGCCCAGTGCTGAAGTGGATATATCCTGTATCAACTGTGGTGGAAAAGGTTGCCGGGTCTGTTCAAATACTGGCTGGTTGGAGATCCTGGGTTGTGGGATGGTCCACCCGAAGGTGCTGGCCAATGCAGGATATGACCCAGAGGAGGTTGTGGGCTTTGCTTTCGGTATGGGTGTGGAGAGGATTGCCATGCTCAAATACGGCATCAATGATATGCGCCTCTTTTTTGAAAATGATGTAAGATTTTTGCATCAGTTTTAGGAGGGATAATGCCTTGCGTGTAGCATACAGTTGGCTGCGGGAGTATGTGGATTGCGAATTGCCGCCAGAGGAACTGGCAGAGAAGTTGACTATGGTCGGCTTAGCTGTTGAAGCTGTATCTGCCCCTGTGGAAGGGCTGGATCAGATTATTGTGGGAAATATTTTAGATGTCAGACCTCACCCAAATGCTGACCACCTTAAATTATGCAGTGTGGATACGGGTTCTGTGGTTATTCAGCTGGTCAGCGGTGCACCTAATTTAATGGTTGGCGCTTGTGCAGCTGTGGCCCTGCCCGGAGTGATACTGCCCAGTGGGAAGGTGGAGGCAAGGAAGTTTCGGGGTGAGCTATCTGAAGGGATGCTCTGTTCTGGAGCAGAACTGGGAACAGATGAATGGGGTTTTGGAGATGATAAGGGAATCCTGCTGTTGAGCGGTGATATACCCCCAGGTACCAGGTTGGATAAAGCATTGAATCTTGATGACTCCATCCTTGAGTTCGAGCTGACACCCAACAGAGGGGACTGCCAGTCTGTGATCAATATTGCCCGGGAAGTGAAAGGGATCTTGCCTGGGGCTAAGTTGCACCTACCCCAAATAACAGTAGAAGAATGTGAGGAGAAAACAATAGACCTGATCGGGGTCACCATCCAGGATCCTGATCTCTGCCGCCGTTATGCCTGCCGTGTTGTGCGCAACATCAAGATAGGCCCATCCCCCTCCTGGATGCAGTATAGGCTGCTGGCAGCAGGTATGAGGCCGATCAATAATATTGTTGATGTGACCAATTATGTTATGCTGGAATACGGCCAACCCCTGCATGCCTTTGATTATGATATGCTGAAAGGGAGACAGATCAATGTCAGACGGGCAAAACCGGGAGAAAAAATAGTTTCCCTTGATGGAACTGAAAGGGAACTGGATGATGAGATGCTGGTGATCGCTGACCAGGAGGAAGCTGTGGCGATAGCCGGTGTGATGGGCGGTCTGGCCAGTGAAGTGACTGAAAAAACCAGGACCGTTGTTTTGGAGTCCGCCTTGTTTGATCCCTATAGTGTGCGCAGGACAGCAATGAGGTTGGGGATGCGGACAGAGGCCTCTGCCCGTTTTGAAAAGGGTATTAACCCGGAGGGTGTTATCCCCGCTCTCAACCGGGCAGCACAACTGATCCAGCAGTTGGGTGCCGGGGAAGTTACAGCAGGTTTCCTCGATAATTATGCAAGGCCTGAAGCTCAGCGCACTATCAGACTGCGCACCTCCCGGGTGAACAAAGTTTTGGGGACCGAATTATCCCGGGCAGAAGTGCAGGAGATCCTGAGCAAACTGGATTTTCCCTGTGAACTATGCGGTCAGGATAGTATTCTGGTAACAGTTCCCCCCTACCGGGTGGATATATCTGAAGAAGTGGATCTGATCGAAGAGGTGGCCCGCCTCTATGGTTATGATCAGATACCGGTAACCTATCCAGTAGGGACACTGGTTCAAGACCAGGAATACTCAGACTCCATTAAGGATTTGGTGACCGATACAGTCTGCAGATTTGGGCTTGATGAAGTGGTTACCTTCAGTTTTATCGGGGAAAATGTTTTTGATAAACTAAGGATACCCCAGGACAGCCCTTTGAGAAATGTTTTGAAAATCAAAAACCCGTTGGGAGAAGAGCAGGGTGTGATGCGGACAACGCTCCTGCCTGGCTTGATGGAGGTACTGACTCATAATTATCACCGCAAACTGACTGATCTCGGCTTGTTTGAGGTGGGGAATGTGTTTATTCCCAGGGGTGAGGGCAAGACACCTGATGAGCGCCTCCATTTAGGAATGATTGCCTGTGGCAAAGTTGAAACAAGCTGGCAGGCAAAGGATGTGATGAGGGACTTTTACTATCTCAAAGGGATTGTAGAAGGAATCCTGGAGATACTGGGGGTAGAAGGTGTTCAGTTTCAAAAATATGCCGATTCCCCGACCCTGCACCCAGGAAGGTCAGCGCAGATCTTTTGTGAAAAGGAACTGCTGGGGTATCTGGGAGAACTTCACCCTGACCTGTTAGCTAATTACGATATTAAGACAAGGGTTGTCTATTGTGAGTTAGACCTGGATAAAGTGATTCAGTTCAGCAGCCGAGAATTAAGAGCTCAGCCTATACCCCGCTATCCCGGTGTGAGTAGGGATATGGCTGTGCTTGTACCTACCTCAGTGCCTGCCGCCCGGGTAGAGGAGTTGATCTACCAAGGGGGAGGAGATCTGCTCAAGGAAGTGCGGCTATTTGATGTCTATTGCGGTGACCAAGTGCCGGAGGGTTACAGGAGTTTGGCTTATTCTCTGCTCTACCAGTCTCCGGAGCGCACACTGACCGATGAAGAGGTGGCAGAGATACACAACCGCATCCTTCAGCTTCTGGAGAGGGAAGCAGGCGCACGTTTGAGATAATTTTGGCAGGATTCGGCTAAGCTTCTGGAGAAGTTTTTCATATCCTCAACAATCCAGGGGGAGAGATTGGATTATGGAAAGGGTTACAAGTGAGGAATCTTTATTAGAAGGGGCGGAAAAGGAGATCGCAGACCAGGGAAGCACTAAGGTAACAGTGAATATTTATGGTGAGGAGTATGTTATCAAGGGTCAAATTGATCCAGCGGTGATTGAAAAAATTGCTGCTTATGTGGACCGGAAGATGCGGTTGGTGGGGCAGAAAAATCCCCAACTGCCTTTGAGCAAAGTGGCTGTGTGGGCTGCTCTGAACATCGCAGAGGATCTGGTTAGATTACATGAGGATTATGATAATCTTTCCAAACAACTGGATGAGGTCAAAAAACTGAGCAGTAAAGATGAATAACTGGGAAATAGCACAGATTTTCAATGAAATAGCGGACCTGTTGGACATACTCGGGGAGAGCCCTTATAAATCCCGTGCCTATAGGAGAGCCGCCCATAAGTTGAGCACTACCTATTTAGATGCTGTTCAGCTTTCCCAGGAAGGGCGCCTTCAAGAGATACCGGGGATAGGGGATGCTCTGGCCAAGAAAATACAAGAGTTAGTAACTACAGGGAAGCTGAGGTACTATGATGAGCTTCGGGAAAAAGTGCCCGCTTCCCTGCGTCAACTGCTGCTGATACCCGGGATCGGCGCCAAGACTGCCCAAATTATCTACCAACATCTGAGGCCGAAAGATTTAGCTGAATTGGAGACCGCTGCCCGGGAAAAGCGCCTCAGAGAACTGCCCGGTATCGGCAGCAAAACCGAAGAGGCGATTCTGCGCGGCCTGGAAGCCCTTGCCTCATCTAAAAAGAGGTTGCTGTTGCATCATGCTTTTACTGTTGCCGGGGAGATAAGGGATTATCTAAAAAGTTTGTCTGGCATAACAATGACAAGCAGTGCCGGCAGCCTCAGGCGCGGTATGGAGACTGTGGGTGATTTGGATTTTGTTGCAGTTGCTCATGATCCTTTGACTGTAATTAAGGAATTGGCAACTGCTCCTTTTCTCCAGGAGTTGTTGACGGCAGATAATTCTCAGCTGTCGCTCATGACAAAATGGGGTATCAGAGCAGATATTTTGGTTGTTCAACCTGAGTATTATGCCACTGCCCTGCAGTATATTACTGGGTCAAAGGAACACAATGAGGAATTATGTGTTCTGGCCCGCAGTTTAGGGTGGGAGAGCAGTGAAAAAGGGCTCTCTCCCGGTCAAGAGGGACAACTCCCTTCCTCTGAGGAGGAACTCTACAGCAGATTGGGGATGTTGTATATACCGCCCGAATTGCGAGAGGGGAGGGGGGAGATCCAGGCCGCGAGAAAAGGTATTCTCCCCTATCTGCTTGAGCTATGTGATCTCAAAGGGGATCTGCATGTCCACAGCCATTGGAGTGATGGGGTTAATAGCCTCGAAGAACTGGCTGTAGAGGCCCGTAGGCGCGGCTATCAGTATCTGGCTGTAACAGATCACTCTAAATCTCTCCATGTTGCCCGTGGTTTAACTGAGGACAGGATTTGGGAGCAGCGGGAGGAGATCCGCCGTCTCAACCAAAGATTTACTGATTTTCGTCTGCTGGCTGGGATTGAAGTGGAGATTCGCCCTGACGGCAGTTTGGATTTCGATGATGACCTGTTAGCAGAGATGGATATTGTTGTGGCTTCCATTCACTCAGGCTTCAATCAGGATGAGAAAACCCTCACTGAGAGGGTGATTAGTGCTATGGAGAATAAACATGTGGATATTATCGGGCATCCAACAGGGCGTTTGCTCGGCAGAAGAGAGCCCTATTCCATAGATATTGAACAGGTCTTAAAGGTGGCAGCAGCAACAGGCACAGCTTTAGAGATCAACTCATCCCCGGACCGCTTAGACCTCTGTGACCGGTATATCCGCAGGGGGAAGGAATTGGGGGTTTGTTTTGCTGTCAATACAGATGCCCATGACCTGCATTATTTGGATGATCTGCAGTACGGGGTGCTGCAGGCACGCCGGGGTTGGTTGGAGAGGGATGATGTTATTAATACCATGTCCTTTGAGCAGTTGTCTGATTGGCTACAGAGGGCTTAATCTTAGTTGAGGGAGGGGAAACTGGTGAGAATAAGGGAAATTTATGAGATCGCTGTTCGCAAAGGAATTGCCGCTGACCCGCGGGGTGAAAAAGGTGTTAAAAGGGAATTGGATAAACGGGAAAAGGAGTATGCGGACCTGAAGGAAAGTGAGAGAAAGGATTTTGACCAGGAATCATTGAGAAACCCTTACAGTGATA
>DULM01000197.1 GCA_012840405.1 Syntrophomonadaceae bacterium
CCCTTTCCCTCCCCTCCTTTTTCTCAGGGCTGAAGATCTCCGCCACCTATAGTGTGATGGGGGCGGTGATCGGGGAATGGCTTGGCGCTAAAGAGGGGCTTGGCAACTACCTGACCCTTTCTCAGCGTTCATTTATGGTGGACCGGGTTTTTGCCGCAATTTTGGCGATCACTGTTTTGAGCTTACTGATCTTTGCTGTGATTGTTATCTTAGAAAGGCTGATCATTCCCTGGAACAGGCTGCAGGAATAAAGATTTAGAGGAGGACGAGCAAATGGAGGTTGATTATTCCATCTACCTGGTGACAGACAGAGGGCTATTACAGGGCAGGGATCTGCTTACTGCTGTGGCAGAGGCAATCGAGGGAGGTGTCACCCTTATTCAGCTCAGAGAAAAGGAGGTGTCCAGCAGGGAGTTTTACCAGATCGCCTTGAAAGTTAAGGAGCTTGCTCACTCCAGGGAAGTTCCCCTCTTGATCAATGACCGCTTGGATATTGCGCTGGCAGTGGATGCAGATGGCCTGCATATCGGCCAAGAGGACCTGCCTCTACAGGTTGCCAGGAAAATCTTAGGGCCTGACAAGATCATCGGTTTATCGGTGTCTAATCTAGAGGAGGCCGTGCAGGGAGAAAGGGAGGGGGCGGACTACCTGGGAGCAGGTGCTGTCTATCCCACTACCAGCAAAGATGTGTCCGAAGCTCCTATTGGCCCTGATGGTTTGAAAAAGATTAAGGAGGCTGTGTCTATACCGGTTGTAGGCATTGGGGGAATTGGCCTTGCCAACATTGAGGAAGTCAAAAGGACAGGTGTCGATGGTGTGGCTGTGATTTCCGCTATCATGGGTGCAGCTGATATTAAAGATGCTGCCAGAAAATTGGCAGATGCCTGGAGGCGGTCATGAAAAGGGTGTTTTTTCTCGATTTCGATGGTACCATCACCAAAACAGATACCTGTTTCTTAATGGTCAAGACCTTTGCCGGAGAGGGCTGGAAGGAAATCGATGAGATGTGGGAGAGAAAAGAGATCACTACAGAGGAATGCGCATCATTGACCTTTAAGTTGTTTCAAGCGGACATGGATGATGTGAAAAAGCTCATAGAAACTGTTGAGATCAATGAGCATTTCCTTGATTTCCTACAACTCTGCCGTAAAGAGGGTCATGCTGTTTATATTTTAAGTGATGGGTATGATGTGATAATTGAAACATTGTTCAAAAAATATGGTATTGAATTGCCCTACTATGCCAACAGGATGATCTATCAAGACGGGTTTGAGATCGATTGCCCTTATCTGAATCCTGAATGCGGCCAGTGTGGTACCTGCAAGTCGTCATTGATGAAAAGATTGAAGGGGGATGCAGAGCAAGCAATTTATGTTGGAGACGGGTATTCCGATACCTGCCCGGCGGGAAAGGCGGACCTAGTCTTTGCCAAGGGGTTTTTATACCGCTACTGTTTGGAAAAGGGTATACCGGTCGTGCGATTTGAGACTTTTCAAGATATCATAGAGCAGATAAAAGAATAAGAGGTGGTTTAATTGAAAAAGATTATGTTTATTATAGCTATCTCTATTTTATCCCTTTC
>DULM01000189.1 GCA_012840405.1 Syntrophomonadaceae bacterium
AAGGGGTGATTGAATGGGTGATGAGCAAGGCAGTATTGAACGCTGCAGCTGTAATGTTGTTCATGAAGATGTAGTGGATTTAGTGAAAAAGAAGATGCCAGGGGATGAGACTCTTTTTGATCTGGCAGAGCTGTTTAAGGTTTTCGGTGATACAACCAGAGTAAAGATTCTTTTTGCCTTATTTACTGCGGAAATGTGTGTTTGTGATATAACAGCGGTATTAGGGTTGACTCAATCCGCTGTATCACACCAACTCAGGGTATTAAAGCAGGCAAGGCTTGTCAAATGCAGAAGAGAAGGGAAAATGGTTTATTACTCACTGGATGATGAGCATGTCAAACAGATCTTTGACCAGGGGTTGGCACACATCTCTCATTAAATAGGCAATGAAATTTATTTAGAAAGTAGGTGGCCAGATGGGTGCTGACCCAGGCTATGGATACAATACAAGCGCAGTGACGCTTGCGCCACAGGCTGAATTGCTGGGTGCTCAAAGGTCTTTTGTGCTAAATGGGCTCAACTGTGCAAGCTGTGCAGCCAAAATGGAAGCTGAAGTAAAAAAAATTAAAGGGGTTCAGTTTGCCTCTCTTGATTTTGCCACAAAAAGGCTTATTATCCACGCTTACAATGAGCAGGATCTGGATGAAATCACAAAAAAGGCATCTGATGTGATCAAGGGAATAGAACCTGATGTAGAGCTTGCTGTGGACCGCGGAGCAAAAGGCGGCTTTTCATCACAGGAGGATCTTGTTAACAAAAAGGAACTGATTAGGCTTGGGGTTGCTGCGGTGCTGTTTGCAGCTGCCCTGGTATTTGAGCTGTCTTTTTGGCCTGAGTTTGTTTTGTTTTTGACCAGCTATCTCCTAGCTGGTGGAAGAGTGTTATGGAAAGCGATAAAAAACATTTTCAGGGGCCAAGTTTTTGATGAGAACTTTTTAATGAGTTTGGCTACCATTGGCGCTTTTGCAATCAGGGAGTATCCAGAAGGTGTAGCGGTAATGCTCTTTTTTGAGATCGGGGAGTTTTTTCAGGATCTGGCGGTTAACAAGTCCCGCAGGTCTATCTCTGCTCTGATGGATATCAGGCCTGATTATGCCAACTTGAAAGTAGGGGATGAGGTCAGAACGGTATCCCCGGACATGGTCAAACTGGGAGATATTATTGTTGTCAAGCCCGGTGAAAAGGTGCCTTTGGATGGGGTGGTTATCGAAGGGAGGTCCATGGTTGATACATCTGCGATTACAGGTGAATCGCTCCCTAGGGAGGTAGAGCCGGGAAGCGAAATCCTAGGGGGTTTTATTAACCAAAATGGGCTGCTTTCTGTTCGGGTAACAAAAAATTTTGGGGAATCCACTGTAGCTAAAATACTCGATATGGTGCAGAACGCCAGCAGCAAAAAGGCGCCTACAGAACACTTCATCACTAAGTTTGCCAGATATTACACACCTGTGGTGGTTTTCGGAGCGCTAGCTGTGGCTTTAATACCGCCTCTTTTTATTGAGGGGGCAGCCTTTTCCCAATGGTTTTACCGGGCTCTGGTATTCCTGGTTATATCCTGCCCCTGCGCCCTGGTGATATCTATCCCCTTGAGCTTTTTCGGGGGTATCGGTGGGGCTTCCAGAAGGGGTATTCTGGTAAAGGGAGGCAACTACCTAGAGGCGTTAAATAATGTAGATACTGTTGTGTTCGACAAGACCGGGACCCTGACCAGGGGTGTTTTTAAGGTTACAGATGTTATACCAGCTGAGGGTTTCAGCTGTGATGAAGTCCTTGCACTGGCAGCACATGCTGAGGTGTTTTCCAATCATCCCATAGCTGTGTCTATTTTGAAAGCCTATGGGAAAGAAGTAAATAAAGATCTGGTGCATACTTATGATGAAATCTTCGGGCATGGGGTCAAGGTTACCCTAAATAAAAAGAAAATCCTTTCCGGAGAGAGCATTTTGGCGCCGAAACGGGCTGTCCCGGTAACCGGCCGCGGTTGGGAGATCCTTGC
>DULM01000190.1 GCA_012840405.1 Syntrophomonadaceae bacterium
AAGAAGCGAAATGTGACCGTTCCACTTTTGAGAGCGCTGCTACCTGCCCTGACACCACTCACCCATCTCAGGAGTGGGAAACTACCAACAAAGATGGTGAAAAAGTAGTATATAAAGGGGTTCCCCTCTGGGTTTTGGTTTCAATGGCCGATGGGGCTGACACAGAGGATGGCCATTACCGGTTTAACCGTGATTTAGCTCAAAAGGGATATACTGTCCAGGTAATTTCTGCTGATGGTTATACAGTTGAGTTTAACTCCAAGGATGTGGCTTACAATGATGGTATCTTCCTTGCTCATTTAGCCAATGATAAGCCGCTGGACGCAGACTCCGGTCCACTGATGTTGGTAGGGCCTAACCTGCCTGATAAAAAGCATATGGTAAAACAGGTCAAAGAGATTAAGTTGGTCAATTTACCTGAATAAAAAATAACAGCTCAACAGTCAGGAGGTTAAGGTATGGCTGCCAGTCGTATAACTAAGCGATTATCAGCTGTAATTACATCAGTTTTAATTCTTTTGATGGCAGGTATCTGTTTTATCCTGTTGTCCTGCTCTCCCAGACAGTCTGCTGTGCAAATGGAAGCAGAGGGAGCATTGCTCATCCCTTCTCAGGAGAAGGAAACCCGTCTGCGGGCCTACTGCCCGGAGATAGCGTTGACTTTAACCTGGCAGGAGGGAGAAAGGGGCTCTGCAGCAGTAGTTGTGGAAAACATTGCTGCTGAGTCAGCTGAGGTAAAGGTAACTCCGGCAGCAGGGCAACAGGAGGCCTCCTGTACTGTTGAGCAAGTATCTCCCACAGTATTGAGGCTGAAGGTAAAGGGGAGCGGCACTCAGCGCCTAGAGCTTAAGCCCGCCTCTGCAGATAAAGGCATGCCCTTTCAGTTTGCGGTGGTAGGGGATTGCCAGGGCAGAATTGATGTGCTGAGCAAGATCATTGAAGAAGTAAACAAATCTGATGCAGACTTTCTGATCTGTGTAGGGGATTTGGTTGCTTCAGGGAGTGATGAAGAATACAAGGCTTTTCAAGAGGCAATGCAAAAGCTTAACTGCCCTTATTACACAATCCCTGGCAACCATGATGTTAAAGGCAATGGTATTGACTATTACCGCAAATACCTGGGGCCGGAATACTATTCTTTTGTTTACCGCGGTTCCCGGTTTTTCCTGTTAAACAGCTCTTCTATGGGGATGGATGCTGAACAGCTGGCTTGGCTGCAGGAAAAGCTGAAGGAAGGAGAGCAGCCGGCTTACATCTTTCTTCATGTTCCCCCCGTTGATCCCCGGGGAGGAGATCACGCATTTCTGGATTCAGATCAAGCTCAGGCTTTTATCAAATTGGTTGCTGCTCCCACCAGCCCTGTAAAGGGGATATTTACGGGGCATATCCATATGTTTTATCAAGGCCAGATTGAAGGCGTGGATTTTGTGATCAGCGGTGGGGGTGGTGCCTCCCTCTATGCCTCAGCGGACCAGGGAGGGTATTATCATTTTGCTTTATGCCGGGTAGCAACTGATGGGCTTCAAGTTGAACCTGAAAAAATTGAAGCCCCTGCTCGTTCTGATGAATTAGTTGTCAATGGGAAAAAAGGAGATGTGATCCTCTCTCAAAGCGAGCTTGATAAGATGGCTGTATTAGAGGGAGAACTGGCCTTTGAAAACCAATTCGGTAACTTTAAAGGGAAAGGGGTTTACCGCGCTGTGCCCATCAGGGACCTGGTAGAAAAGGTTGGGGGTATGGAGCCCGGTGACACCCTGATGGTCTATGCTTTAGACGGTTATTCCCAAATCTTTGCCTATGAGAATGTTTATCCAGAAAGCTGTGGTTGGACAAAGCGCCAAGGGGAGATGGCTCTGGCTATAGAGTATAACGACACAACAGTTCCAGAATGGAATGATGGCTACCGGATTGCCTTTTTCCCTGAAGATGGGGTTTACGATAATGAAGACTGCTCTCTGACCTCTGCTCCAGGCCAAGGGTGGCACCTGTACCAATCTGCTGGTGCAAGGTGGGTTAGGAATGTAATCCGACTGGAGGTGGTTCCATGTCAGAACCAGGACTAGAGAACAATGTTAAGAAGAGATATTATTTTTCAACCCGTGATCTTCTTATTATCGCCATTTTAAGCGGTGTGGGGGGAGTTTTAAGCACTTATGTCGGCTATCTAGGTAATCTGCTCAACCGAGTCTTTGTTGTGCCTTTCGGTGCCGGCCAGTTTGTAGCTGGTCTTCATACATTTTGGATTATACTTGTGGCAGGTTTGGTGAGGAAGCCTGGGGCCGGCACAATAGCTGGCCTTCTCAAGGGAATAGTGGAGATGCTTACTGGCAGCACCCACGGGATAGCTATAGTGTTGGTTTCCCTTGTCCAGGGGTTAATGGTTGATCTGGTATTATTAATTATGCGGCGCCATACTCTGGCCAGTTATAGTATAGCTGGAGGGTTCTCTG
>DULM01000260.1 GCA_012840405.1 Syntrophomonadaceae bacterium
CACCCCTCAGCTCTATCAAGGTTCTCTCCCAATCTCTGCTGGACAGCAATGAGCAGGATCCAGCGGTATACCGGGATTTTTTACAAGATATCAGCTCAGAGGTGGACCGCATGGCTGCTCTGGTTAACGATATGTTACAGCTGACAAAACTGCAGGACACTGACCGCCCTATCAAACTCAGCAACCTACATGTAGGAGAACAGATTAAACATATCAAAGCTTTGGTTCAGGGGGATGCACAGAAGAAAGGGATCAGCATACATGTGAATGTGGGAACAGGCGGTGATCTTGCCTGGCCCTTGAACCAGGACCTTTTCACCTGCATTTTGCTCAACCTGGTCAGCAATGCCATACGCTTTACCCCTGAAGGAGGGAAAATATTTATTACTGCATATGAAGAAGGGGAATCCCTGGTGCTGAAGGTACAGGATACAGGGATCGGCATCTCCCCTGAAGATCTTCCCTATATATTTGATAGGTTTTACAGGGTTGATTCTGACCGCAACCGGGAAACCGGCGGAACAGGGCTTGGCCTGGCTATTACACGCCAGGCCGTACTGCGCCACGGCGGGACAATCAGTGTTGACAGCACCCCTGGAGAGGGAACAACCTTTGAAGTCAGGTTCCCCTTGATATCTGGGGATCATTTGTAATAAAAATGTAACATTCTCTGACAATGCTGAAACATTTTCCTGTTATATTATTTTCAGAGTATTATAGGGATCTTTGAAACAAAGGAGGATAACCCGAATGTTGAAACGACCTCTGGCCTGGAAATTAGGGATGGGTTTGTTTGTTGTGGCACTGACAGTCCTGTTGACCCTTACAGGCTGTTGGGATCAGGAAAAGGCCCAGCAAGACGCTCAGCAGGAAAATGAAATAAAAATAGCAGATACAACTGAAAATAAAGAAAATAGCGAAACAAAACCAGATATAAGTGCAGAGCCCAAAGAGGAAAAAGAAAAGATCACACTTTACTTTGGCGATCAAGACGCTATGTACCTGATCCCCGAAGAACGGTTTGTTGTTAAAGGAAACAAAAAGCTGGAAGAGATTGTGATTGAGGAATTGATCCAGGGACCGAAAAACCCTGACCTGTTTCAGACTGTTCCCAAGGAAGCTAAGCTGATCTCCCTTGAGGTTGTAGATGGTGTGGCTTATGTGAACTTCAGCCAGGAATTTCAGACTAAACACTGGGGCGGCTCAGCAGGAGAGTTGATGACAGTTTACTCCATCACCAACTCCTTGGCCGAACTGCCGGAAATCGATAAGGTGCAGTTCCTCCTTGAAGGGAAAAAACAGGAGGCCATCCTGGGGCATGTAGATACGACAGAGCCGCTGGCTCCTAATTATCGAATGGTGAAAAATAATTAACAAAGTAGTTTAATCTAAACTAATAAAGTAGTTTAATCTAAACTAATAAGGAATCATAAAAATGCAGCAGTTTTTTCTGTTCCAACTCCCAGTTGTATTTTTCAATTGCTGCGATCTGTCCGCGTCTTCCCATGGACTCCGCCTCATCCTGATGCTCGAGTAG
>DULM01000191.1 GCA_012840405.1 Syntrophomonadaceae bacterium
AGAAAGTGGCTGAATTATATGGAAAAGCTAAGAATGCGGTGATCATCGTTGATGGCAGTATGGTTTCATCAGAGGCAGTCACCATTCTAGCGGACCTGGCACTGGTAACCGGTAAATGTGGACGACCTAGGAATGGACTGATTGTGGTCACAGCAGGCGGAAACCTTGCTGGTCTGCGCAAAGCCGGTATCGGCAATGAAAAGGGCATTCAAGACCAAATCGCTAGCGGTAAGCTCAAAGGATTGTTCGTTTTCGGCGAAGATCCTGTAGGAGCGGGACTTATATCTGCAGCTGATCTAGCAAAGCTGGAACTACTTGTGGTAGTATCCCCCTGGATGACTGAAACAGCCAGAGCAGCCGGTGTGGTGCTGCCTGGGGCTACCCCTCTGGAAAGCTGCGGGACCTACATCAGCTGTGATGGCAAGGAAAGGTCCTTTGCAAGAATTCAGGAACCCTTGAGCGGTTTTGATAACCTGCAGGTAATATCGGCACTGATCAATGCACTAGGAGCCAATTATAGTGTGGATTGTAAAGGGGAAGCTCCCGCTAAGCTGCAGTTAGTTCTGCCTAAAGATACCGAACTTTTCAAAACAGCCGCTGTTGTAGATCCGGCTTTAAGGAGATTTAACGAGAAATTAGCTATGTAATTTCGTGGTTTAAGGATATTAATCTTCCTGATAGTTCTAGAAAAAGAAAAGAGCTAAAGCCCTCCATGACCAAAATGGAGGGCTTGCTGTTTAATAGATAATTGTTAAGAAAAAATTTGTTTATCAGGTTACCTTTTTTTAGTTGACATCTTTCTTTTATCTGGTAATATAATAGCAATAGTTTCAATTAAATATTAGAGAAGAGGAGAGATGAGCTGAGATGAGTTTGAGGAAAGTTGTGTTGGATGAGCGCGCGATCCCACAGGTATGGTATAACCTGCAGGCAGACCTGCCACCCCTACCACCCCCGTTGCACCCTGTAACCCGTGAACCTCTCAAAGCTGATGATCTGGCTGATCTTTTTCCGCCTGATCTGATCGCACAGGAGGTATCAAGGGAACGCTATATCGATATTCCCGGTGAGATTATGGATCTTTACCGCGCCTATAGGCCTACTCCACTTTACCGGGCACTGCGCCTGGAAAAGGAGTTGCAGACACCAGCACAGATCTATTATAAATACGAGGGTGTCAGTCTAGCCGGGAGTCATAAGTTGAATACTGCTATTCCCCAGGTCTATTACAACAAAAAAGCTGGAATCAAGTGTTTAACAACTGAAACAGGTGCCGGACAGTGGGGCAGTGCTCTCAGTATTGCCTGCTGTTTTTTTGGTCTGAAATGCAGGGTGTATATGGTGCGGGTCAGCTACAACCAAAAGCCCTATCGCCGCTCCTTAATGGAGGCTTATGGTGCTCAAGTAATCGCCAGTCCTAGTCAGGAAACAAAGACCGGGAGAAAGGTGCTGGCAGAACAGCCCGATACACCGGGCACTCTGGGAATTGCCATCAGTGAAGCGGTGGAGGAGGCTGTTCAGCATCCAGATACCAATTATTCATTGGGAAGTGTATTAAACCATGTGCTGCTCCATCAGTCTATAATCGGGCAGGAAGCCAAACTGCAGATGGAAAAACTGGGTTGTTATCCTGATCTGGTGATCGGCTGTCATGGTGGGGGGAGTAATTTCGGTGGTCTTGTTGCCCCTTTTGCCTATGATAAAATGCAGGGGCAAAAGGTGCGTCTTGTTGCTGTTGAGCCATCAGCCTGTCCCACACTGACCAAGGGCGAATACCGCTATGATTACTGTGATGCTGCAGGTTTTACTCCCTTGATCAAGATGTACACACTAGGGTATAAGTTTACACCTCCGGGGATCCATGCAGGGGGGCTGCGCTACCACGGAGCAGCTCCTTTCATCAGCAGTTTGCTTCATAATGGATTGATTGAAGCAAAAGCGTACCCCCAAACTGAAGTCTTTCAAAGCGCAATTCTCTTTGCCCGCAGTGAAGGAATCCTTCCCGCACCCGAATCGGCCCACGCTATTCATGCAGCTATACAGGAGGCACTGATAGCTAAGGAGGCAGATGAAAAAAAGGTGATCCTGTTTGGCCTGAGCGGGCACGGCTGCTTCGATCTGACCGCCTATGATGATTACCTAGCCGGCAGATTGAATAATGTCTGACAAACACAAGAGCTTTGTAAAAACCGATGATCGATTAATAGTAATTAAAGATAGGGGAATGAGTGATGGGGCAGCTTTCAAGGCAACCCCATCATCTTTTTGTTTGCACTGGGAATCTATCATTGCGGCTGAATACCATGTAGTGTAAAATCTTTGGTGAGCGATGCTTGTCCTATGGTAGATACTATGCTTCGTTGACACTGGTAAGTTTTGCGTGTTAGAATAACCTAAATGTTTTTTTAGAATAACCTAAAAGTTTTATGGAAGAGGAAGAGAATATGAAATTACACGGCACGATGCAGATTAATGATCGAGGACACCTGGAGATCGGTGGTTGTGATGCAGTCGATCTGATAGCAAACTTTGGCAGCCCTCTGATGGTGATCGATGAGGCTTTGCTGCGGGAAAACTGCCGCAGGTACAGAAAAGCCTTTGCTCATGACGACACTGTTGCGGTTTTTTATGCATCGAAGGCCTTATTGACCACTGCTGTGGCCAGGATAATAGATGATGAGGGACTTGGATTAGATGTGGTTTCCGGAGGGGAGCTAACTATTGCCTTAGCTGCGGGCTTCCCACCGGAGAAGATTCTGCTGCATGGAAATAACAAATCTCCAGCAGAGATTAAATTTGCTTTAAACTGTGGTGTTGGCAGAATTGTTGTTGACAATTTTTATGAATTGGCACTGTTGGAAGAGATCAGTGCTATGAAAGGATGCCGGCCATCAGTACTGCTCAGGCTGGCCCCGGGAGTTGATGCCCACAGCCATTCTTACATAACCACAGGAAAAACCGATTCTAAGTTTGGGTTTAATATTGCCGGTGGGGATGCGCTCAAGGCTGTTAAATCAGCTTTGAATTCCCCTCACCTAGAACTGAAGGGTGTTCACTGCCATATCGGGTCTCAGATCCATGAACTGGATGCCTTTCGCTGTGCTGCCCAGGTGATGATGGATTTTCTGGAGGAAGCCAGGGAAGATACAGGATGGACAGCTGAGGAATTAGACATGGGAGGTGGTCTTGGGGTTTACTACAACTCTGAGGATACACCACCATCCATTGAAGAATATGCCAAGGCCCTTCAAGGGGCTGTAGAGCAGAAGTGTCAGGAACACAACTTCCCCAAACCCCGCCTTTTTGTGGAACCGGGGAGATCCATCATCAGCCCTGCAGGAACCACACTTTATACACTGGGAAGCAGTAAGGAAATCCCTGGTATCAAAAAATATGTGGCAGTTGATGGTGGTATGACCGACAACCTGCGCCCTGCTCTTTATCAGGCTGTGTATGAGGGTATGATTGCCAATAAAGCTAGGGAACAGGCGGTAGAAAAAGTGGCTGTCACTGGACGCTGCTGCGAATCTGGGGATATGTTGATTTGGGAGCTTGATGTACCCCACATTGAACCCGGTGATCTACTGGCTGTATCTTGTACAGGGGCTTATACATATTCTATGTCCAGCAACTACAATGCTCTGCCGCGACCGGCCATAGTGCTGGTTGCTGATGGCAGAGCAGAGGTTATTGTGGAAAGGGAAAAATGGGGGGATCTGGTCAGGCTGCACCGCATCCCTGATCACCTCCTATAGTGTTAGATCATTACTGGAGGATGATTTATGTTTGATCTGAGTCTGACTCGTTTGCTGCTCTGGCTGCCAGCGGTGCTGATAGCTTTAACCTTTCACGAATACGCCCATGCCAGGGCTGCTGAGAGTTTGGGAGACTCTACAGCCCGCTATATGGGCAGGATGAGCCTTAATCCATTGGTTCATCTGGATCCCCTTGGTTTTATTCTGCTCCTTTTGGTGGGCTTTGGCTGGGCAAAGCCTGTTCCGGTAAATCCTTTGAATTTTAGGGGTGACCGCCAGCGGGGAATGATGCTGGTTGCGGCTGCAGGCCCCCTGATGAACATTTTTATCGCCTTTACAGCAGCACTGATCTTGAATCTAGCTCTGCCGGAAGCTGGAATGATGTACAGCAGTGCACCACTGGTACAGATGATGCGTGCCATCGTTTATATCAATGTTTTTCTGGCTGTATTCAATCTGATTCCAGTACCACCCCTTGATGGCTCCAAGGTGTTGGCAGGGCTCCTGCGGTCCGATGAAATCAGCTATCAGTTGGAAAAGTATGGTCCCATTATTCTGCTGGTTCTTATCGTGACAAATGTGGTGGGGGTAGTGCTTCTGCCGCTGTCCAATATACTGATCAGTTTTTTATTCAAGATTGCACACCTGATCACCGCACCTTTTGTAGGTTTCTTTTTATAGGGATTTAAAGGAATATCATGGAAGAAGGGATGGTAATGAAAAGGGATACTATTTTGAGCGGGATGCGTCCTACCGGCAGGCTGCATCTGGGGCATTTGAGTGTTCTGGAAAACTGGCGACGGTTTCAGGAAGAATACAACTGCTATTATATGGTAGCCAACTGGCATGCCCTGACCACTGCCTTTGATGATCCTGCTATGACCATAGATGCCGCCAGGGAGATGGTTTTAGACTGGATGATGGTGGGTATTGATCCGGAGAAGAGCACCATCTTTGTCCAATCTGAAGTAAAGGAACATGCCGAACTCCACCTGCTGCTTTCCTTGATCACACCTACATCTTGGTTGGAACGCTGCCCTACATATAAGGATCAGGTGCAGCAGTTCAAGGAACAGGGTAAAGATATTACTACCTATGGCTTCCTAGGATATCCTCTGCTGATGGCTGTGGATATCATTATTTATAAAGCGAACCTGGTACCTGTAGGAGAGGACCAGTTGCCTCACCTGGAGTTCTGCAGAGAGGTGGTGCGCCGTTTCAATCATCTCTATTCAAGGGAGGTTTTTCCCGAACCGCAGGCTTATCTCTCAGAGGTGGCCCTGATCACAGGGATTGACGGCAGGAAGATGAGCAAGAGCTATGGAAATGAGATTCCTCTTTATTCAAACCCGAAAGAGATCCAATCTAAGGTTAGGATGATGATTACAGATCCGGAGCGGATCCATGCCTCTGATCCAGGGCACCCTGATATTTGTACTGTTTCATCTTTTCACAAAATATTTAATAAACTTGCATTCCTGGACATGGAAGAGGACTGCAAAAAGGGAAAGATCGGTTGTGTACAGTGTAAAAAGAGTCTGGCTACAGCATTGATTGATTATTTATCTCCTTATTGGGAGCGGCGGCATGAGTTGGAACGGAATCCCGACTATGTCTGGGATGTTCTCTATGAGGGTAGTAAATCTGCCCGCCGGAAGGCAAGGGAGACCATGGAAGAAGTACGGGCGGCGATGGGATTTGAAATACCAGGTTCAACTGGAGATCTATAAGGGGCCCTTAGAGCTCCTTTTAAAGCGTGTCAACAGGGAAGAACTGCCTGCAGAGCAGATTTCTGTTTGTGCAATTATTGATCAGTTTGTTGAATATTTATCGGGTATAGCTATTGATATAGAAGAGGGCAGCCGTTTTTTGTACCTGGCGGCTGCTCTTCTCGCGGTGAAAGCCAGGCTACTGCTCCCCTACCATGGGGATGAGGAAAAAGAAGAGGAGCATATATGGGATGATGACTATGAGCAGGGGCTGTCAGAGTCTACTATTAATGAATATCTTGTCTTTCGGGAAGCGGCAGCTTCTCTGGAGAAGAGAGCTGAAAAATGGAGAAGGTCTTATCGGAGACCTGTTGTCAGAAACAGAATTCCTGTGGAAAGGTGTTCTGGGGAAGATCTAACCCGGTTGGTAAAGGCTTTTCAAGGGGTGCTCCAGCGCATAGCTTCATTTCCTGAACCCTATGTTGTAGAAGGGATCGCCTTTAGTATTGATGAAGTTATGGATCAACTCTTCGCCAGGATCCAAACTAACCCTGATGGTCTTAGTTTTAAAGATATTTTTAAAACAACCTCAGGTAAGGAAGAGTTGATCATTACCTTTTTAGCGGTATTAGAGTTAATTTATCAAGGGAAGGTGAGTATCCGGCAGGATGTTGCAGAGGAAGTACTGCTTATTCCTGAGCAGGAGGGTGATTAAAGATTGACTGTTATCTTTCCTGAAGAAGCTATGGCTGTTTTGGAATCATTAATTTTTGTTTCCTCCAAACCGGTAACTGCTGCTACTTTAAGCCGGATTACCGGTTACTCTGAAGAGGATGTGGAACTGCTTCTTGACCGGCTGGCAGAGCTCTATGAACAGCCAGGTCATGGG
Source organism: Syntrophomonadaceae bacterium (assembly GCA_012840405.1). Classification (GTDB taxonomy): domain Bacteria; phylum Bacillota; class DSM-12270; order Thermacetogeniales; family Thermacetogeniaceae; genus DTU068. Next base: position 6,354 of record DULM01000191.1, read on the forward strand.
TTGAAATTGAGCCGAGTTGCAGGTGGTTATCAGTTGGTTACCCGTCCTGAATACTCACCATATGTTGAAAAAATGCTAAAGGAAAAAACCAAAGAACCACCACTTTCCCAGGCGGCAATGGAAACACTGAGCATCATAGCTTATTACCAGCCTGTGACCAGAGCAAAAATCGAGGCTGTGAGAGGTACGCGGGTGGATCATATTCTGGCAAATTTAATAGAAAGAGGTTTGATCAAAGAGGTTGGGCGTGGGAGCGGGCCAGGCAGACCTGTGCTCTATGGATCCACACAAAAGTTTTTAGAATACTTTGGATTGAATGATTTAAGCGAACTGCCTCCTCTGCCTGAGCTGGCAAACAACGGGAACAATATAAAAAAATAGTATATTATTGAGCTTGAGCGCAAAAGTTAATAGCAAGGACCATGCAGGCAGTTGTGGGGTGTTATAAATGCACCAGTTTATTATCTTGTTAATCATTATATTGATCATACTATTTTTGGGGATCTTGCCTGTGGAGGTCCGTTTTTTTTATCAAGGATGGATAAGTGGTCACTCACTTTTAATCAGGTTAGAATTCTTTGAGGGAAGAGTAGGTTTTGGTAGAAAAATTTCAATGGGGCAGAGCAGTGATGATGGGGGACAGGGATTAGCTTTACTGGAAAAAACAAAAATTGGTACTCCTTGGCAAAGGTCTTTTTCAGAGCGGCTGCGCTTTCCCCGAACATCAGCTGAGATGTTGAGAGCTTATTACCGTTATCGGAAACTGCTCAATTATCTAAAGGGATTTATAGAAAGATCTTCTTGCAAACAGCTTCATTGGGAAACGGAAGTGGGGTTCCAGGATTATGCGCTGACTGGTGTAGCTGTAGGGTTGACCTGGGCCGGAAAAGGGGCAGTTTTGGGATACATGTCCCGCTCGATGAGGATTGAACAGAATAATGTGCGTGTCAATGTGATCCCCCGCTTTGGTAAGAGTTGCCTCAGTAGCTGTTTCCACTGTATATTTAAAAGCCGTTTGGGTCATATTATAGTTACCTTAAGTCGTTTCTTGATCTGGCTGCTTAAAACTATATGGGAAAATAAGAAGAGGTGACAGGATTTGGCGGACCATCCCATTGAAACTTTGATGAAAACTGCTATGGAGAGCATTAAGGACATGATTGATGTGAACACCATTGTTGGCGATCCTGTCGAAACACCTGATGGCAGTGTCATTATGCCTGTTTCCCGGGTATCCTGCGGCTTTGCTGCCGGTGGTGCAGATTACCAACCCAATGGAGAAGGGGGGCGTGGCCAGGGAGAACTGCCCTTTGGCGGAGGCAGTGGTGGAGGTGTATCAGTTCGACCAGTTGGTTTTCTTGTGGTAGGACAAAATCAGATTCGCTTGCTGCCTGTTGATGGTAATGCCTTAGCGGATCGTCTGGTTGACCTTGCACCTGAAATAATGGATAAGATCCATTTAATGATGCAGCAGAAACAACAGCAGGAACAACAACCTCCACAGTAAAATCCAGCAATATAATAGAATCTATTTAAGTAAAAACCCTTCATATTATTGAAGGGGTTTTTTATGGTCAATAGCAGGGAACTTTTTTTTTCTTGGCGAATTATACATTTTTGGGAGTGAAACTGGAAGATGATAGGTCATAGGCTTTCTCATACTAGATACTGTCTATTGTTTTTTTTAATTTTTCTGCTAGTTGTCCAACTCTTCCCTTTACCTCAGGTGGAGGCTAGTACCGGGGAGCCAGATATACAAGCAAAGTCCGCTGTTTTAATTGATGAAAGCTCTGGCCGGGTGCTTTTCGCAAAAAATCCCCATCTGAGATTGCCCCAGGCTAGCACCACTAAGATGATGACCTGCCTTTTGGTAATTGAGAATGGGGATTTAGACAAGGAAGTCAAGATCAGCAAATATGCCGCGGAAACAGGAGAGAGTTCCATCTGGTTGGAGGAAGGGGAGGTTCTGACCAGAGAGGACCTGCTCTATGCCCTGATGCTGGCTTCTGCCAATGATGCAGCTGTAGCCCTAGCGGAAAGTGTTGCCGGAAGTGAAGAAAAATTTGTTGAGTTGATGAATAAGCGGGCTAAAGAGTTAAAGTTAAATGACACTCATTTTGTTAATCCCCATGGCCTTGATGCTGATGGCCATTACAGCAGCGCTTATGATTTAGCAATTTTAGCACGAGAGGGTTTGTCCAATGAGCTCTTTAGCCATGTGGTGACAACTATAGAAAAGTCTGTACCCTGGTCAGGTCACCCGTGGGATCGCTACCTTTATAACAAAAATAGACTGCTTACAACATATAAAGGTGCCCGCGGAGTCAAAACCGGTTATACCAGCAAAGCAGGTTTGTGCCTGGTGGGAGCTGCCCAGCGTGGGAATTTAAAGCTGATCTCTGCTGTGATGAACTCCCCCAATGTCTATCATGATACTCAAAAACTGTTGGATTATGGGTTCAATAATTATGAAGCTGTAGTTGTTGAAGAAGCAAAACGGGTTTCCGATGTTAAAGTAAAAGGGGGAACCAAAACATCAGTCAGTATCAAACCGGAACGGGAGGTTGTTGTGGCGGTACTGCCTGGGGAAAAGGAACAGCTGTCATATAAGGTGGAAATTGCTGATCAACTGGAAGCGCCAGTAAAAAAGGGTGAAGTAGTGGGGAAAGGCAAGGTCTTTTTAAATGGCAAGGAATTAACAGAAATAAACTATTTGGCTCAGGAAACAATACCTCAAAAACCCCCTATCTGGACAAGAGTTTTTAACTGGCTCAAATCAATTTTTTCCTAAGAGCATTCTGACATTATCTGGTATTAAATGAAAAGCCAAGCTCAGGTCTATTTATTTGCCCTCCTACATAAAGGTGAAAGAGGAAGCAACTGGAGGAGGGAAAATAAATGCTCAACCTGATTTGGCTTTTTTTAATATTAACCGGTCTTATTGCTGCTGCTTTTAATGGCAGGATCGATCTGGTTACCGAAACCTGTTTTTCCGCTGCTAACGAAGGTGTACAGGTTTGTCTGGATCTGATCGGCTTGATGACCCTTTGGTTGGGGATGCTGGAAATTGCCCGACAGGCAGGGCTGGTCAGGCTGCTATCCCGCTTATTACAGCCCCTAACTCGCCTTCTTTTTCCCGAAGTGCCTCCCAACCATCCGGCTCTGGGTGCCATTCTGATGAACATCAGTGCTAATATCCTGGGATTGGGGAATGCTGCCACACCCTTTGGACTAAAAGCCATGGAGGAACTGCAGAAGCTTAATCCCCGCCCTGATACAGCAACCGATGCTATGTGTACTTTTTTAGCAGCCAATACCTCCTGTATTACCCTTGTTCCTGCCACTATTGTGGGAGCACGTGTAGCAGCAGGTTCTGCCAACCCCACAGAGATCGTGGGACCCACTGTTATTGCCACTGGTTTTTCCATGCTGCTGGTCCTTTTTGTTGATTACTGCTGGCGCAATTTCCTCAGAGCTAGGTGTGGGAGGAAGGGAAGATGATTGAACAGATATTAAATGAGGTCTCCCGTTGGGCAATACCATTTTTGTTCTTTCTTTTTCTCCTTGTTGGTTGGCTGCGCCGCATTCCGGTTTATGAGGCATTTATTCAGGGGGCGGCAGAAGGTTTTCAAATCGCAGTTCGCATTATCCCTTATTTAGTAGCTATGTTTGTAGCTATCAAGGTCTTTAGAGCATCTGGAGCGATGGATCTTTTTGTTCAGCTTTTTTCACCTGTTCTGGGAGTGATCGGTTTTCCCCCTGATGTGCTTCCCCTTGCCGTAATGAGGCCCCTCTCCGGCAGCAGTGCTCTGGGGTTGGCTATCGAGTTGATTCAAAATCATGGCCCTGACTCATTTATCGGCAGGCTGGCATCTGTAATGCAAGGAACTACCGATACTACCTTTTTCGTATTGACTGTCTACTTCGGAGCTGTGGGTATTAAGCGTTACCGCCATGCAGTTCATTTGGGGCTGTTAGCTGATCTCACAGGTCTGTTTTTATCTTTGTTTATCTGTCATCTGATGTTTTCATGAGTTTAACCCCTTGGGTTATCAATGATTATAGTAATGGTCTAAAAATGAAATATAGATAGTATTTGGCAGGAAAAACAAAGAAAAAGTCGAATAATAAAGCCCAAGGGGGTGTTATTATGAATATTGCCATCGTTGGGGCAGGACGGGGGGGCCGCTCGATTCTTGCCGCAATCCATGGTTTAACTGGTGTTAACTGTGTTGGTATTGCTGATCTTAGCGAGAGTGCTCCCGGAATGGTTCTTGCGGGTAAACTGGGTGTGAATAGATACAAGGATTTTTTAGAAATGGTGCGGCGGCACCAGCCTGATATTGTTATTGAAGCAACAGGTGTACCAGAGGTTCAGAGCTTGCTTCATGAGAACAAGCCGGAGAAAACAACTATTATCGATGCTTCTGCTGCTTTACTGATGATGACCCTGGTGGAGTCTAAGGAAGAGATGATTAAAGAACTGAATGCACGGGCACAACAGCTTGCAGCTATGTCTGATGAAATACATGAGAATGTGAAACAGATCAGCGCAGCAGCTAAATCTCTGGCACTTGGAGCTGAGAACCTGGCTGCCCAGGGAAAGAACCTGGGGGATATTGCTGATGCTGCTAAAGCTCATGTTACAGCTACTGGAGAGGTGCTCAATTTTATTAAAAAGGTTGCTACCCAGACCAAGCTGCTGGGGCTTAATGCTGCCATTGAGGCAGCCCGAGCAGGGGAGCATGGGCGCGGTTTTGCTGTTGTAGCAGATGAGGTCAGGAAACTGGCTGAGGATAGTGCAGTATCAGCTGAACAGATCGGTTCAATTCTGGGGAATATAGAGAAATCGGTGGGGGAAATTATTCAAGGGATCAATGAAACAGCGGCAGTAAGTGCTGGACAGGCGGCAGCAACCGAACAGGTAGCTGAGACCATTTCTGAACTGGGGAGATTGGCCGGGGAACTGGAGAATGTAGCTCACACTTTAGCAACACTTTCGTGAGGTGGTGAGGCAGAAATCACATTACAGCGTTTGCAAAAGGTATTAGCTCAGGCAGGAATAGGATCACGCCGCTACTGTGAGGAATTGATCCTTGCCCAAAGGGTGCAGGTCAATGATCAGCTTGCTGCACTAGGAATGAAGGTTGATCCAGAGCATGATAAAATATTGGTTGATGGTAAAGAGATAAAATTTCCTAAAAAGCACACTTATGTGCTGCTCTACAAACCAAAGGGCTATGTTTCCACAGTTAGGGACCCTCAGGGTAGGCCAAAGGTAACAGATTTGGTACCTCTATCCGGGGTTCGACTTTTTCCTGTAGGAAGGTTGGATTATCAAACCAGCGGGTTGCTGCTGCTGACCGATGACGGAGAATTGGCCTATCTTTTGACCCATCCCCGTTTTGGTGTTTGGAAAACCTACCATGCACTTGTAGAGGGGAAGCCATCTTCTGATGCTCTGAAGTTGCTGAGAAGGGGGGTCCCCCTACCCGAAGGGAAAACAGCGCCTGCCAAAGTAAGTTTGCTGGGGATGAGGCCCAACAATAGGTGTCTGCTGGAGATCAGTCTGCGAGAGGGAAGAAAGCGCCAGGTCCGTAAAATGTGTGAGTACATAGGCCATCCAGTTGTGGAATTGGAGCGCAAGAGCCTTGCTTTTTTGAATCTTGATGGGCTGGAGGTGGGGGAATACCGTTTTCTTACCAGTGATGAGGTACAAAAATTAAAAACAATGGCACTCAGGCAGGAAACCCATAGCCGGCGGAGAAATTAGGATAAGTAAGTGCTAGGAAAGGAGAAATTGGATGTTGTATAAGAGAAGCAGAATAATTTACCTTTTAATCATGCTGTGTTTCCTTTTTTTTATAGGAGGCTGTGGGACCGCAGATAATCAGAACCAGTCTAAAAATGGTGAGCAGGCTGTTGAAATTGTGGTCACAGATGATTTTGGCAACCAAGTAAAACTGGATCATTATCCTGAACGAATAGTTTCACTTACTCCCAGCAACACTGAAATCCTTTTTGCCCTTGGCCTGGGTGAAAGGGTAGTGGGTGTTACTACCTATTGTGATTACCCTGAGGAGGCAAAGAACAAGCCCAAGATCGGCGATCTGACAGGAAATGTAGAGGAGATTGTAGCTTTAGAGCCGGATCTGGTATTGGCTAAGGGAGTACTTAATGATGATGCTGTTAATAAACTGCGCAAATTAAATATACAGGTTCTCTGTCTGGATCCGGAAAGCATTGAAGGTGTCTATAGGGCTATCAAACTGATAGCTAAGGTTACCGGAACCAGTGAAAAAGGCGAGGAAATAATTGCAGAAATAGAAAAAAAGATCGACAATGTTGAAAAAAAGGTGGCAAAGATCCCACAAGCAGAAAGGCTGAGGGTTTTTATTGAGGCAGGCAGTGACCCCCTTTATACGGCTGGAAAAGAGACCTTTGTGGATGAACTGGTTACTTTGGCTGGAGGTATTAACATCGCTGATGATCTCAAGGGCTATCAGATGTACAGCTCTGAAGCTGTAGTAAAAAATAATCCTGATGTTATCTTGGCTGCAGATAGCTATTATGTGGATATCAAACAGGAGATCAAAAAACGTGCAGGCTGGGATGAGATCAAGGCTGTTCAGGAGGGAAAGATAATTTATGAGTTGGATAATAATCTCCTGACAAGACCTGGGCCTCGTTGTGGTTTGGCTGTAGAACTGATTGCCAAAGCTTTATACCCTGAAATATTCAAAGACTAAAAATAAGGATGAAGATGATGCCTGGCAATAAGCAGTCCCATTTGGGGAAATTTATTGTTGTATTATTAGTTCTCCTAGTGGTTTCAGTAATATTTGGAGTCAGCCTCGGCAGTACAACTACCTCTCCTTCAGTGGTTGTCAAGGTGCTGCTTTCTCACATCCCAGTGGTATCTTCCTGGTTCAGCGCACCAGAAACTGCTGCTGACGCAATTATTTATAAAATCCGTTTGCCGCGGGTGATATTGGCTTTGTTTGTGGGTGCTGCCCTGGCTACAGCAGGAGCAGCACTTCAGGGTTTGCTCCGCAATCCTTTAGCTGAGCCCTATACCATCGGTGTTGCCTCTGGAGCATCGGTAGGGGCAGCTTTGGTGATTATTTTTATTGGTGGGGAATTGTTTGGATTTGCTTTGCTTCCCTTTGCAGCCTTTTTGGGTGCCTTCCTCACCGGCCTGTTGGTATATCGTTTGGCTTTAATTAACGGCCATATGGCTGTGGAGACCCTAATCCTTGCCGGGGTAGTGATGAGCTCCTTTATGTCAGCTATTCTTTCTTATATGCTTACCCTAGCTGGCGAAAATCTACAGCAGGTTATCTACTGGTTGATGGGAAGCCTTGGCCTGAGGGGGAGTGAGTATTTTATTTATACTTTACCCCTACTGCTGGCTGGTATTTTTCTGCTCTGCTTCTACGGTCGGGATTTAAACATTCTGACCTTTGGTGAAGAAACGGCCGGGCAGTTAGGTATATCTGTGGAAAGGACAAAAAGGATCATACTGCTGCTGGCAGCACTTTTGACCGGTATTGCGGTTTCCCTGGCGGGTACCATCGGTTTTGTAGGATTGATTATTCCTCACCTGGTACGCCTTATGTTGGGGCCTGACCATAGGGTGCTGCTGCCAGTCAGTGCACTGGGTGGCGGTATTTTTTTAATTTGGGCTGATCTGGTGGCCAGGGTTGCTGCAGCACCTGTTGAACTTCCAGTAGGTGTTGTTACTGCCTTTTTGGGTGCTCCCTTTTTTCTGTACCTGCTTCGCAAGAGAAAACGCAGTGGTCATTAAGGAGTGTTGTTTAACTATTGCTTAAATAGAGGTGACAGTTGTATTGCAAGAACTGGCTATTAAAATACATGATGTTGAATTCAGTTATGGAGCACATAATGTCCTGTCCGGTGTAAACCTTGAGGTTGCTCCCGGTAGTTTTTTGGGTATTATTGGACCCAATGCTGCCGGTAAATCAACACTTCTCAAAACCATTGATGCAACTTTGAAGCCAACAAAAGGGGTTGTTTACTTTAAAGGGGAGGATCTTACCAGAGTATCCCGACGGGATCTAGCCCGGCAGATGGCGGTTGTGCCACAGGAAACTGAGGTTAGCTTTCCCTTTTCTGTTATGGAAGTGGTGATGATGGGGAGGCACCCCCATTTAGGCCGCTTTGAACAAGAGAGTGAATATGATTATGAAATTGCCCGTTCAGCTATGGAGAAAGCCAACTGCTGGCACCTGAAGGACCGCAGTATATTGGAGTTGAGTGGAGGGGAACGGCAGAGGGTGATCTTAGCTAGGGCACTAGCTCAGGAACCAAGCATCATTCTGCTGGATGAGCCTGTTGCTCACCTTGATCTCAGCGCTCAACTGGAAGTACTTACCCTGCTGCAAGAAATGAACAGGAAGCATGGTATTACCGTTATTGCCATTCTCCATGATCTGAACCTGGCAGCACAGTTCAGTGAGCAGTTGATTATGCTCCATCAGGGAAAAATTTTTGCTGCTGGCCTCCCGGAAAAGGTATTGACCGCTGAAAATATCAGAATGGTTTATCAAACCGAGGTTTTGGTGATCAGGCATCCGATAACAGGAGCCCCTCAAATCGTGGTTCTACCCTCAACAGATGAAAGGAAGGCAGACCCAGCTGCCCTTCATATACATCTGATCTGTGGTGGTGGTGTTGGCGGTGGTTTGATGGGCCATCTAAGCAGACAGGGGTATAAGGTTACAGTTGGGGTGGTGAATATCCATGATACCGATTGGGAGGTAGCACGAGCACTGGGACTGAGGATTGTGGAAGAAAAACCCTTTTCATTCATCAGCCAGGAGAAGTATGAGGAGAATCTCCAACTGGCCATGAATGCTGATGTTGTTTTTCTTCTGGATACACCCTTCGGTCGGGGGAATCTACCTAATCTCCAGGTTTTAGAGCCGCTCCTCGCTTCCGGGAAACCCTGCTATCTAGTAGACCCGGAACATTTAACTGAGCGGGATTATACCGGAGGAGAGGTCAGCCGATTGGTGCGGCAACTGCAGGAGAAAGGCCTTCTTTTGCTACCCGATCAACTGGGTGTTTTGCGAACTGTGCAGAATTTAAGGAAGGTGAAGAGTGGTGACAAGGCCGCGCTTAGTTAACGGCTTAGTACAGTTATATACCGGAGACAGCAAGGGGAAGACCACTGCTGCTCTGGGATTGACCCTGCGTGCTGTAGGGCACGGTTTTAAGGTTTGCATTATTCAATTTTTAAAAGGGGGAGCCTATACCGGAGAATTACTTGCTGCCCAAAGACTTTATCCCAACATCACTTTCCGTCAGTACGGGATCACCTGTCCGTACAGCGCATTGATCAGGCAGGGTGATGAACAATGCAAGGCTTGTGGTAAGTGTTTTCCCAGTGAAGGTGGTGACAACACTGAACATGAAAGATTGGTGCGCATGGGGTTTAGGGCAGCTGAAGAAGCGATTCTTTCCGGTGAATACGATATAGTTGTTTTGGATGAAATCAATCAAGCTGTTCACGTGGGTATTATCCATGTAGATGAGGTTCTGGAGTTATTGGATAAGAAACCGCCATTAGTGGAAGTTGTCCTCACCGGGCGTAATGCCCATCAGGCCTTGATCCAGCGGGCGGACCTGGTTACTGAAATGAAAATGATAAAACACCCCTTTGAAAAGGGAATTCCCAGCAGAAGAGGAATTGAGTATTAAGTCCTGGGAGGAATATTGTGGTCTTTCGACGAATTGAGGCATTATTCACAACAAGGGAGGCGGAGATGGTATAATGGATTTTTCAGAGGAGACAAAACTGCGCTTGAAGGTTCGCTTCGATTACCGGGGTGAAGGTAAACAAGGCAGGCTGTTTTCAAGATGGAAGGACGGCGAGGAGGTAGCTGAGGAGATCCGGGAACAAAGAGCTATTTTACTGCGCAATATCCCGATTCAGGGGGTAAAAATAGAAGATATCAACACCAATGGGGAAGTTTATGTTGTATATGATGAGAACAGCGGCCGTGAGGTTGCTTATGCGCCTGTTGAATTTGTCTTAGAAGCAGATACCATCGAAGATGTCATTCCTTTTCTTTTGCGGGATGAATTTCGCAAGGTGGAAGTTTTGTCCCCAGCCCGAATCTCACTGGACAAGTACCAGGTAGAGCGGATTATTTATAAGATGAATGAGGAACTGCGCACTTATCGTTTATATTTGGAGAAACGTATGAACAGCAGATAAAAACAGTTGATATTCCCTGCTTTGCATAAAAATGCCCCTTTCTGCGTAATAGATGGATAGTTGATCTTTTGCAGGAGGGGCATTGGAAAGTGAGAAGATTATTCCAACGATTAGAGCGCTGGGAAAAACGGTTGCAGTTGCTGCTTATTATTCTTTTCTCTCTGATGGTTGTTTTTCAAGTTGTCATGACGAGGGAACCCTTTCGTTTTTATTTAAGTTTTGCTGAGAGAATGGAAGGGATCCCTTGGCCTCAGGGAAGTAGTATGGTGACCAAGTTTGCGGGACAAGCGGTGGGAGAGGTAAAGATTGAACTCTGCAATTACATCATACACACTAAAGCAGCTGTTTATATCAATGATAAAAAGGCTGCCAGTTTTGAGGATAGGGAAGTGCTGCTAACGGTCAGAGCAGGTGATGAGATCATAGTTGATGGTACTGCTTACCCGTATCCATTAACTTTTCAGGTAAGTGCCGTATCCGAAAATGTGAGCTGGCCGCCAATAAATCAGCAGGTGACCACTGAAGGATCCCAGGTCAGTTTGGGGAAGGTGAAGTTGGCTAAGTAAGAATACGGAGGGATGAATGTGTATGGTTACGGAAGTAGGCAGATATCCTCTGTAGCTATTGAGATGGCTATCACCAAAACAAGGGAAGAGGAGATTGAAAAAAAGGCTGTATTTGCTGAGCAGGGTATTAAAACAGCTGCAGTTGACTGTGGTGGTGAGTTTATCAGTTCAGTAAAAAAATTTGTTGAACGGGCGGTTGTTGCAGCAAAAAGGGAAGGGGTTATCAAAGAAACTCACAGTGAAGAGGGGGCTGTAGCTGGTGCCACCCGTGAGGCTTTGAGCCAAATAAGTTTAAAAGCTGTAGGGTTTAATGTGGGGGGTAAAATCGGTATTGCCCGCTATCATGATCACATCAGTGTGGCGGTTTTCTTTGGAATCGGACTGCTGCACCTTGATGAAGTAGCCATTGGGCTGGGGCACCGGGCTATCTCATAAGAGAAGAGGTGGTTTCCTTTGGAGGAAAAATTATGGGTGCGTGGTATCAGGGGTGCGGTCACTGTCCCGGAGAACAGCCCTGAGGCAATACTGGGTGCTGTTAAGGAACTGCTGGAGGCCATCGCCAGCTATAATAATTTGCAACCGGAAAATATGATCAGTATCATCTTTTCGGTTACAGAGGACCTTAATGCGGTTTTTCCTGCTCAAGCTGCCCGGGAGTTGGGATGGCTAAATGTGCCCCTCTTCTGTACATTAGAGATAGCTGTACCAGGATCACTTAAAAGATGTATCCGGGTGCTGATGCATGCCTATCTACCCTGTTCACAGAATGAAGTAAAACATGTTTATCTTGGTGATGCGGCACAGCTAAGGCCTGATCTGGATGAAAAAAACGGTTGACATTTCCCACAATGGAATTGTATGATTTCAAATAGTTATATTATACTTTAATAATTATAAAGGGAGAGGATAAAATATGCCGCCAAAAGTAGATCTGGATAAGTGCACCGGTTGTGGAACCTGTGCTGACGTTTGCCCCAGCGAAGTTTTTGATATTGAAGATGATAAATGCGTAGTAGCACGTCCTGATGACTGCACAGAGTGTGAAACCTGTGTGGATGAGTGCCCTGAAGAAGCTATTACTTTGGAGTAAGGACAATTTTGATTAACTAAAAACACAGCACCTGATGGTGCTGTGTTTTTTTGTACCTGATTCTGCTCTTAAGTTGAATATTTGGGATTGGGGAATGAAGGATGTTTTCTATTTGGCAGGCCCGGTTAATACTATTACAAAATGAGTGCAGGGTGGTAGCATGGCAGGAAGGGTTACTTAAAATGGTACTCTTGCCAGGAGTGCTTTTTGTCTGTTGCCTTGTTTTCTGTTAATTAAAGATGTCAAGTGAAGTGATAATTATTATGGACGGTAAGGCATGTGGGAAGGAATTAGAAGCAGTTCGGTCGAAACTGATCCAATAATGGTTTACTGTACATGTTACTAAGGGAGTTGCCCGCACTATGTTCGGTGCAATCGGTGACCAGATCAGAGCTTGTAATTTGTCATTAGAGCAATGTGTGGTGTCGAAAAGGTGGTACAGGAATTGGGCCCTTTTAAGTTGACGAGTAGAGAGTATAAGCAGGATAACACGATAATTCAGGTGGGTAATCAATTGATTGGTGGTAAGGAAGTGCACCTGTTTGCGGGTCCCTGTGCTGTAGAAAGCAGATCTCAGCTTATGGAAATCGCTTTTGCAGTGAAGGAAGGGGGAGCGAGCTTTCTTCGTGGTGGAGCTTATAAACCCCGTACTTCGCCCTATTCCTTTCGAGGACTTGCGGAAGAAGGTTTGGAGTTATTAGCTGAGGCCAGTGCTGCTACAGGCCTTCCTATTGTGACCGAGGTGATGGATACACGGTTGGTGCCGCTGGTTGCCCGTTATGCTGATATTCTGCAGATCGGTGCGCGCAATATGCAGAACTTTCCCCTGTTAGAGGAGGTGGCCACAAGCGGGAAACCGATCCTCCTAAAAAGGGGTCCTGGTGCTACAATTGAAGAGTGGCTTTTGGCTGCCGAATATATTTTGCTGCAGGGAAATGGCCAGGTTATACTTTGCGAACGGGGGATTAAGACCTTTGAAAGCCAGACCAGGAATACCCTGGATTTGAGCGCTGTACCCATTGTTAAACACCTTTCCCACCTCCCAGTTATTGTTGACCCCAGCCACGGTACTGGCAAGTGGTGGTTGGTGCCTCCCATGTCCCGTGCTGCTGTAGCGGTAGGAGCAGATGGCCTATTGATAGAGGTTCATCATTCTCCTGCTGAGGCTTTATCTGATGGAGAGCAGTCTCTCACACCGGAAAAATTTTATAAACTGGTCAGAGAGGTACAGGAGGTGGCTTTGTCCATAGGCAGGTCCCTTCCCAGTCCCACTGAAAAACGGATTCAGGTGTAAGCATGATGATTGCCATTATCGTTTTAAAGTTTAACAAGAGTCTGAAGAAGCCTATGAACTATAGTATTTCAGTAATAAAAAAAAGGTGATAGCAGTTGATACTGTGTGTTACACCAGATAAAAAATTAAATGGTTCCTGCTGTGTACCGGGAGATAAATCTATCTCCCACCGGGCTGCACTGGTTGGTTCCATGGCTGAAGGGAAGACAGTGATACACAATTTTTCAAGAGGAGCCGATTGTTGCAGAACACTGCAATGCCTGGAGGCTCTTGGTGTAGAAATCCAGCAGGAAAATGGGAAGCTCTGTATTCTTGGTAGGGGCCTTAATGGTTTTTGTGAACCTGATGATCTATTAGATGCCGGCAATTCGGGGACCACCATGCGCCTCTTGCTTGGTTTGTTGACAGGACAGGACTTTTTTTCGATAATCACCGGAGATCCTTCCCTGCGTAGACGCCCTATGGGCAGGGTTATTGACCCACTAGTGAAAATGGGAGCAGAGATCCGGGCCCGCTGTGATAATACACTGCCTCCCATTTGTATCAGAGGAACAAAGGATGTTCATCCTGTAGAGTATATACTTCCTATACCTAGTGCCCAGGTTAAATCAGCTATTTTATTGGCAGGAATGAACGCAAAAGGGCAAACCACAGTGATCCAACAATTACCCAGCAGGGATCATACTGAGCGCATGCTGCAGTATTTTGGTGCAGCTTTGACTATTAAGGATAATATAATCTGCCTTCAGGGAAAAAGACCAATCGAGGGACAGTTGATCCAGATACCAGGTGATATCTCCTCTGCTGCCTTTATCATGGCAGCAGCTGTACTGGTGCCCGGCAGCCAGGTTCTCATCAAGGATGTGGGAATCAATCCCACGAGAACCGGAATCATTGATGTGTTGAGGATGATGGGTGCTGAGATTGATGTCCTTGATCAAAGATCATGGAATGGCGAACCGGTAGCAGATCTGATGGTCAGATCCTCACAACTAAAAGGAGTAGAGATAAAGAACCCGCTTTTGCCAAGGGTGCTGGATGAAATACCTATACTGGCAGTTGCAGCAACTGCTGCAGAGGGAGAAACTGTGATCAGTGACGCCGCTGAATTGAGGGTGAAGGAAACAGATCGCCTGAAGGCATTAGCATCAGAACTGCGCAAAATGAGTGTAGAGGTTAAAGAAAAATCCGACGGTTTAATCATCAAGGGTGGTCAACTGCGTGCTGCCCGGGTTAAATCCTGGGGGGACCACAGAATGGCTATGGCTCTAGCTGTGGCAGGTCTGATAGCTGATGGTGAAACTATTATTGAAGATGCTGCTTGTATTGATATATCATTTCCTGATTTTCCTGATGTGATGAAGGCTTTGGGAGCAAGCATCAGGGTTGAAAGCTAGTCAGACGGTGAAAGTTGTGATAAAATAGGGCGGGAGTGAGAGGAGTGCCCCGCAAAGGGAATATTGCTATTGATGGACCAGCTGGGTCAGGCAAAAGTACAGTTGCCAGATTGTTAGCTCAAAGGCTCGGATATCTTTATATCGATACAGGTGCCATGTACCGGGCAGTGACCTTTTTTGCTTTGAGAAAAGGAATTAATCTAAATGATGATCAGGAACTGGTGTCCTTAGCGAAAAAAATGAAGTTTTCTTTAGTTCGCAAATTCCATGATGGTACTGTGACCCTTTGGTGTAATGGGGAGGAGGTATCACCATATCTGCGGGAAAGGGAAGTTTCAGAGAGGGTATCGAGAGTTGCTGAGGTAGCTGGAGTGCGTGAGCATCTTGTGAAGTGCCAGCGCAATTTTGCCCGCATTGGTGGAGTGATTATGGAGGGCAGAGATATCGGTACAGTTGTTCTGCCTGATGCTGAATATAAATTCTTTTTAACTGCCTCGATAGATGTGCGAGTAGAGCGCAGAAGAAAGGAATTAGAGGCAGCAAATAAAACCATTAGTAGGGAAGAGCTCTATCGGGAAATGACCTACCGGGATGAGATGGACAGTAAGCGAGAGGTTGGACCTTTAGCAATACCCTCTGATGCGGTGGTCATAGATAGCACTAATTTGACTCTTGAACAAGTGATAGAAAAGATGATTGAAATATGCGGAGGAGGTTTGCACAGTGTTTTATAATTTTTGTCGCAGCCTGTTCCGTTTTTTCTTTAGTGTATTCTGCCATTGGGAAGTAAAGGGTCTAGAGAATATTCCCAGAGAAGGCCCTTTATTAATTATTGCCAACCATATCAGCTACTGGGATCCGGTGGTTGTAGGCAGTGTAATGAGCAGGAAGGTTTATTTTATGGCTAAAGCAGAGCTTTTTAATTACCCGGTATTTGGGGCTTTAATTCGAAGTTTAGGGGCCTTCCCTGTTTCGAGAAAGCAGGTAGACAGGTCTTCTCTCAAGAGGGCCTTAGCACTGCTGAGTGAGGGAAAGGTTGTATGCATTTTCCCGGAAGGAACTCGCAACAAAAAAGATGACCTGCTTCCATTTTTGCCGGGGGCGGCTTTTATAGCACGGAAGGCTTCTGTACCTATCATCCCAATAGCTCTACAGAAGAAAAGGCGTTTTTGGGGAAACAAGTTTTTTCCGCATTATATCGTTAATATAGGCAGATCTTTTATTATTGAAAAGGAAAAACAGGGAGATTTGAAGGAAGATGCTGATAAAATGAGGGCAAAGGTCCGTGGTTTAATTGATTTTTCAATAAACTAGCAGGAATCTTTATCTATCTGCCGAAAAAAGTATAAGAAAGGGGTAAAAATAATTAAGAGGAAAATTCGTCGTGCCCAGACAGCAGGTTTTTGTTTCGGTGTCCGCAGGGCACTGGAACTTGCTGAAAAGGCGCTGGACAATAAGGAACAGATATATTCACTGGGGCCCTTGATCCACAACCCCCATGTGGTTAATTTATTGGAAGAACGAGGAATTAAAGTAATCGATGAATTACAATCAGTCCCAGGAGAAACGGTTTTAATTAGGTCCCATGGCGCTGCACCAGATGTTTTTGAGCAGGCTGCTGACAGCAAGATTACAATCATTGATGCCACCTGCCCATTTGTTAAACGGATTCAAAAACAGGCAGCGGATTTAGTTTGTGAAGGCTATCAGGTTGTGATTGTAGGACAGGAAGATCACCCTGAGGTAAAGGGTATTTTAGGTTGGGCAAGGGGAGGAGCAGTTGTTATTCAAGGGATCGATGACTTAGACAAGATTGAGCTAAATAAGCAAAAGGTCGGTGTTCTTGCCCAAACTACCCAAAACAGGGAACATTATTTTGCTGTTGCTAAAGAGATGTTGGGAAAATCACAGGAAATGCGTATCTTTGATACTGTTTGTCATGCCAGTCAGGCACGGCAGGAAGAAGCGGCGGAGATCGCCAAACATGCTGATCTAATGGTGGTTATCGGTGGTAAGAACAGTGCAAACACAAAACAGCTTGTAGAAATCTGTCAAAATTATACCAAAACCTATCATATTGAAGACAAAGAAGAGTTAACTCCTGAAATGCTGCAGGGAGCAGTTGTGTTGGGGGTAACTGCTGGGGCATCAACCCCAGATTGGATAATTGAGGAGGTTATTGAAAGAATGACGATGTTTGATGAAATGGAAAAAATTAATGAGGCCCAGGTTGACGAGCCTATTACAACCACTCCGGAGGAAAAACCGGATGAAGTGGTTGATGAAGCTCCTGCAGCCAGCCAGGGTTCAGCAGAACCCGGCCAGGAGGAAATGATGAATCTGGAGTTGGAAACTCTCCGCGAAATCAAGCAGGGTGATCTGATCAGTGGAGTTGTTGTTCAGGTTAATGATGATGAAGTTCTGCTTGATATTGGTGGCAAATCGGAGGGAGTTGTTCCGCGCCGTGAATTATCCCTCAAAGATACTGAAAATATTTCAGAGAAGATCAAAGTTGGGGATAAGTTTGATGTCTATGTGCTGCGTGTTGATAATGATGAGGGGCATTTAATTCTCTCCAAGAAACGAGCAGACAGGATCAAAGCTTTGGATTATCTTGAGCAGGCCATGAAGGATAAGACTGAGCTTGCAGGTGAAGTTGTTCGGGTAGTAAAAGGTGGACTGCTGGTAGATGTATGCGGGATCCGGGGTTTTGTTCCTGCTTCACTGATAGAGCGGGGATATGCAGGAGAATTGGAAAAATACCTGGGAACCACTTTGCGTCTGCGGGTAATTGAGTTAGACCGTAGTAAAACTAAGGTAGTGCTTTCCCAGAAGGCAATTCTGGAGGAGGAATTTATCGAGGCCCAGAAAAGGCTTTGGGAAACAATAGAAGCCGGACAGATAAGAAAGGGCATAGTAAGACACCTGACTAATTTTGGTGCTTTTGTGGACCTTGGTGGTGTTGATGGACTGTTGCATATCTCTGAGTTATCCTGGGGTAGGGTTAAACACCCATCTGATGTGATCCAAGAAGGGGATGAAATCGAGGTCTATGTGCTCTCAGTAGATAAAGAAAATAAGCGCATTTCTCTGAGCCTTAAACAGGTAAAAGGCAATCCCTGGGATACTGTTGATCAGCGTTTTCAGGTGGGAGAGATTGTTACCGGTAAAGTAATGCGTACAGTATCTTTCGGTGCTTTTGTGGAACTGGAACCTGGTGTAGAGGGCCTTGTTCATATATCCCGCATGGCAAACTTCCATGTTGAAAAACCGGAGGATGTTGTGAATGCCGGTGATGAAGTGAAGGTTAAGATTTTGGATATTAACAAGGAAGACCAAAGGATCAGCCTGAGCATTAAAGATGCTGTTGATAATAAGAGCAGCAGGGAAAGTGAACCAGAAATAATTGAAAAGGAAGAAAAAAATAATTCCGGTGTAGGGGTCAATCTAGGTGAGGTGTTTGGAGATTTATTAACCAAAGCCGAACAAAAGTAAACACTTTGGGGGGGGCGAAACAAATGCCGGTTTATAGCTTTACCTGCAAAAAATGCGGTAAAGAATTCACAAAACTGGTAGCCATCAAAGACAGGGACCAGCTGACCTGCCCTGATTGTGGGTGTGATGATTTAAAGCAAATTTTTGGCAGGTTTAATTTTGTGAGAATAACCGAAAAATATAACCCGGGGTGTAATGCGGCCAACAACTGTGTGCAGGCTAAGCGTTACGGTTGCGGCAAGTATGCTAAAAATCCGGTAATGCCCCCATCTTAAGGTGAAGAGATGAGTGCGGCGGGTATTATATTGGCCGGAGGAAAGAGTTCACGCTTTAAAGGGAATAAAGCCTTTGCCGAAATATCATCTCAGCGGTTGATCGAACGAGTTTTCAATGTACTTGATGCGGTCTTTCCCAAAATTATCATAGTAACCAATACACCAGAAGATTATCAGATATTTAATGCAGAAATTGTGATAGATATCTATCCAGGGCGGGGTCCTCTGGGGGGGATGCATGCAGGTTTAATAGCATCCCCCTTTGAACTAAATTTTGTTACAGCCTGTGATATGCCTTTTATCAACAAGGAATTGGTTAAGTATCTGGTTGATCAGGCTGCTGTGGATGATGACGCTGTGGTCCCTGTGATCGGTGGCTATCCTGAACCCCTTACTGCTGTCTATAGACGCACCTGTATCAAATATATTGAAAAGGTCATTATGGCTGATCTCTACCAGGTAAAATCTTTCTATAAATATATTAATATAAAATATATTCCAGAAGAGGAACTTTTGGGGTTTGGGGGAGAAAAGCTTTTTTTCAATATCAACACAATGGATGATTTGAAGATTGCCTTGAAAATGGAGAAGAAGATTAAGTAATTATTTGATAATTTTATAGTTTATTATTTTGTAATTTAGCCCGTCTGATTGCAGCCGGGTTTTTTATTTTTCTGATGGCTAATGTTGACAGGTATCTTTTTACCTGAGGTGAGAGATTTTATAACTGAAAAGTCCAACAAGCTAACAAACTGAAGCTTATATTTTAACAGTAATACCAGGTAATAACAATAATGAGCACAAAATTAGCATCGGGGAAAAGGGGAGTAAACATTTAACTGGAAAGGAGCTGTTAATCATATGCCCCGTGTACCAATAGGTACGATTCTGCTGTTAATTATTTCTTTGCTTATCTATTTCGGTGTAGCTCAGCGGGTGCTGGACAGATTGCGGCTCTCTGATAAAGCTGCTCTGGCTGCCATCGCCGCTTTAATAATTGGAGGATTTATCAATATTCCTCTTCCTGGAGGCCCCTCCATCGAGGCATCCCTTAATGTAGGAGGGGGGATCGTTCCTCTCTTTTTGTCTGGATATCTGCTTACAAAAACAACCAATATTGAGAGGCTGCGAGCTGCAGCCGGTATCATTGCAACAGCTACAGCAATTTATCTGGCAGGTTTGTTTCTGGAAGCTGAACCGGAGGCTATGACCATCGACCCTCTTTATCTCTATCCTTTGGTTGGCGGTGTCATCGCTTACTTGATCGGCAGGTCCCGGCGCAGCGCTTTTATAGCAGCCACGATGGGTATTCTGCTCTTTGATGTTGTCAGCTACCTGCGTCTTATGCTGCTGGGTATTCCCGGATCGGTGTTGATTGGAGGGGGAGGGGCCTTTGATGCCATAATTGTTGCCGGTATTCTGGCTGTTGTCCTGGCTGAGTTCATTGGAGAAAGCAGGGAGCGCTTGCAAGGAGGCCCCACTGAGCGAGGCAAAGCTCCAGCTCTGTTAAAACGCCTGCGCCCCTTATCTCCAAAGCAGCAAGAAGAAGGTGATCATAATGAGGAAAGGTAAAATAGTTAGGTTTCTGACACTGACAATTGTATATCTCCTTTTGCTCACAGTTTTTACCGCTGATGCTCTGGCAGCTCCCCAGAGTTCTGAGGTGAAAAATCCCCATGAGCGCACTGATCAAGGATATTACACCATTGTAGATGAAAAAGGGAAGGTACTTCACCAAACAGCTCACATGCTGACCAAGGGTGATGAATTGATCACCGCAGATAATCTGCGCTATCGAATCACTGAAGTTAAGGGCGACTACGCCTATGCCCGTTTGATAGGAAAAGAAGAGGAAGCGAAGTTGAATGTTTCCTCTGAGAACTCCTTTTGGTCCCGTTTATTAGCCCAGGGGGGAGAAAAAAATATTGGTATATACCACACCCATAGTGATGAATCCTATGTTCCCTCAGATGGAACTGAGAGTATTTATGCAAATGGCGGAATTTTTAAAGTGGGCAAGGTTTTTGCAAATAAATTAAAGGAGATGGGTTATCAGGTATACCATAGTACAAGGGCTCATGATCCCCATGATGTGAATGCTTATTATCGTTCCCGGCGTACAGCCGCCCAACTGCTGCAAAAAAACCTGTCAGCTCTCTTTGATATACATAGGGATGCTGTGCCACCACAGGTCTATGCAGCAAATGTAAAGGGACAGGAAATAACAAAAGTTAAGTTTGTGGTTGGCCGCGCCAACCCCCGTTTTCAGAGCAACCTGGAATTTGCCAAACAACTGAAGGCTGCTGTTGACAAAACTCATCCAGGTGTTGTTCAGGGTATTCTGATCGCTAACAGTGACTTTAATCAGGATCTGGCCCCAAGAGCCATGTTGGTGGAGGTGGGTGCTCATACCAATTCCCGTGAAGCAGCGGAACGGGGTGTTGCTATGTTTGCGGAAGCACTGCCCAAAGTTTTGGGGGCACCGGGGTCACCTCCTTCAACAGAGTTGCCTGATGCTGAAAATCGCAGCAGCGCCTGGACAATATTCTGGATCGTTTTGCTGGTAACTGCTGCTGCTCTTGCCTACCTTTACGTAAACACCGGAAGCCTGGAAGGCGCCCTTGATCAACTGCGCAACTTGTATGGCAGATTACTTAAAAGAAAAGGGTAGTATGAAATGGATTACCATACAGCTATTGTAGGCGGCCTTGTTGCTGGTGTGCTGGCCAGGATTATAATGCTGCGGCTAGATTATAGACAATACCCGACCTATCCCCATGATCTGATAAATCATATTGCGTTGGGGTTTATTGCTTCATTGATCGGCGCGGTCTTTATCCCGGCCTTGATGCTCAAAGAGTATACCGCGGTAACATTTCTGGCTGTAGCGGCAGAGCAGTTCAGAAATGTGAGAAATATGGAAAGAGAGACCCTGACTAAATTAGAAGAAAATGAAATTGTGCCAAGGGGTATTGATTATGTAGAAGGAATTGCCAGGACATTTGAAGCCAGAAATTATTTAACAATTTTTACCGCACTGCTTGTGAGTGGTTGTATTCTGTGGTTGGGTTGGGTCTATGCCACGGCTGTTTTTGTTCTGATTTTGATCATAGTCTGTTATTTAAAATCCGGTAAGGTAGTTGGTGATATAGCAGAAGTGGTTTTAGAAAAACTCTATTTTGAGGGCCCCTTCTTGAAAATCAGTGACATTTATCTGATGAATGTTGGTTATCCCCCTGACCGGGAAAAGATCCTGGCAGAGGGTATGGGGGTTCTGATCAAACCAAAGGATGATAACGGGCGGGCTATACTCCATAATCTTGGGCAGCGTCAGGCAATTGTGCATACTGCGGCAGCCTTGCTGGGAACAAAAAAGGAGGTCGGTGAACCTGAATTTACTCCCCTAGCGAGAAAGAATATCGACACAGGGGAGATCGGATTGTTTATCTTACCGCTGGAAAAGGATTTTGAATGTCTGCGCAAAATTATCGAGAGAACACCTGTCTTAGAAAGTGCATCAAGGAAACCTCTTGATACTAAGGCAGGGCGTATTGCTGCAGATTAGTCGGGGTGCAAAGCCACAAAGGTCCTTTGTTCACTATCAAGATATTTATAATCAAGGTGAGGTAGATCTGTTGGAAATAGAAACCAAAAAAACTATCCTTGCTGTGATTACTCTGAAAGCCGAGCTTGTAGCAGGGGGAGGAGCACCAATTTTTATTGCTTCCAGTCGGGAAGAACAGGAAAAAGTAGCTTTTTATCTGAGTAGAATAATGGATGCTATGGTCCACGATTTGGATAATGGGGTCATGGTTATTGTGGGGCATTAGGGGTTAGCTGGATGGCTAAAATAATATACCATTGTTACGGTGGTTCACACTCTTCGGTAATCACAGCAG
>DULM01000192.1 GCA_012840405.1 Syntrophomonadaceae bacterium
AGTGACACCCAATGAGCAGTCGTTTCCTGAGGAGTTTGTGACTTTAAGGGATCGCTGGCGCAGAGGTGAGCTGACCCCGGAAGATCAAGAAAAGATGAAAAAGCTGCAGCTCAAGGTGGTTTCTGATATACTGCAGGCTCCACAGGATGAACTGCTGCAGGTGCAGGAAATCCAGGTGGATTTGCCGGAGAAAGCACGCATCTTTAAATCAGTGCCCTGTGCCGTGTGTGGTGAAATGGTGATGGAACCGAGGGCAAGGGTGAGAGATGGGAAGTTTGTCTGTATTCCCTGCAGTGAGAACTACAGTTCCCGGGTTGCTGGCTAGAGAGGAATAAACAGTTGAGCAGATCAATAGTTAGCTGCTGTTTTCTCCCCAAAGGAGTCAACAGCAGCTAACAGTTTTAACATTGGGTTGAGTCTGATGGCTGTTCAGAGGTTCTTTACTGCTCCAATTCCATCTGCAGTTCATCGAAATCCTCCGGTTGGTAGTTGGGCTGGTTCATCTGGTTGATAAAATTGAGGATGAGTTGTAACCGGTCTTCAGGCAGTGTTTTGATAATACTGATCAGCTTATCCCGCAGTGTTTCCATTGCAAAAGTCCTTTCCAGCTTAGGGTTCAAAAGATATTGTTGCCCATAGAGTTGAAATCTATCCCTTCAAAAAATCTTAAAAAATCACCCGTTCCTGACCGGCATAGATAGTGAGCCGCTTTCCCCGTACAAAACCCAGAACAGTTATGTTCAGCATATCAGCCATCTGTAAAGCCCGATCTGTAGGAGCCGAACGGGAGATCAGGATCGGCACTCCCATTCGAGCTACCTTAAGCAGTATCTCTGTGGAAATGCGGCCGCTGTAGATAATCATTTTGTCATCCCTTGGTATTCCCTCCAGGAAACACTGGCCATGGATTTTATCCAGGGTGTTGTGGCGGCCGATGTCCTCCTGAAAAATCAAGATCTCTTCCCCTTTGGCCAGGGCAGCATTATGGACTCCACCTGTGCGCTGAAAGAGCTGAGACCTTTCCTGTAATTGATTGGCAAGATTTAATGCTGTTTCCGCACTCACCTGCAGTTGTGACCGAACCGGTGCAGGGAGGTTGATCCCATCAGCTGAAACAGTGGTTCCACTACCCCCTGCACTGGGGGTAATGCGGCGTTTTACAGTTAATCGATCAGCAAGAGAGAGATCGGGTCTGGTTTTAACATAAACCGCTCCCTGCTCTTGATCAAAATCCACTGCAATGATATCTTCCCTTTTAGTGAAAATCCCCTCTGCACAGAGAAAGCCTACTGCCAGATATTTTTGGTCCCGAGGTGAACAGACCAGTGTGGCCACCTCAGTTGAATTGATATAAACGGTTAGGGTTGTTTCCCTGACTATTAAATCTTCTTCATGCCGTACACAGCCTTCATCGATCTTGATGATGCTGCGTGATACAGTCAACTCTGAATAATTATTTTCCATATCAAAGTTCTCCTTTCCCCAAATCCCCACTACTGTAAACGATCTCTCCGTTCACCAAAACCAGTTCCACCCTAGTGCGCCAGTCAAAGGGGTGGCCGCTGAGAACTATGATATCTGCATCTTTTCCCGGTTCAAGGCTTCCCACCCGGTCTGCTATCCCTAAAATCTGGGCAGGGTTGATGGTAATGGCCTTCAGTGCCTCCTCCTCATCCATGCCACCTTTTACAGCCAGCGCTGCCAGCAGAGGAAGATATTGAATAGGCACAATGGGATGGTCAGTCATGATGGCTACTTTGACACCGGCTCGGGCAAGAATACCTGCTGTTTTGAGGCTGCTGTCTTTCAGCTCCACCTTAGCCCTGGAGGTCAATGCGGGGCCAACAACAGCTGGTATATTTCCTTTTTTGAGTTCTTCGGCTATTTTGTATCCTTCTGTAGCATGCTGCAGAATAACCTTTAAATCAAATTCAGCTGCTATTCTTAGCCCTGTGAGGATATCATCTGCCCGGTGAGCATGTATCAGCAAGGGGATCTCCTGGCTTATTACCGGGAGCATGGCTTCCATTTTCAGATCACGGTCCGGGAGTTTATCAGGATCGATTTTACCCATTCTGATTTTATCTGCATAGTTTTTGGCAGCGACCAGTGTTTCCCGCAGCAGTGCAGCTGTTGCCATACGGGTGGCGGGCATCTTTTTTTGAGTTCCATAAACCCGTTTTGGGTTTTCACCAAAAGCTGCTTTGAGGCCGGCTGGATTTTTGATGACAGCCTGGTCAACAGTTTTGGCTGAGGTTTTCAATACTGCACTTAAACCACCGATCACATTGGCGCTTCCCGGGCCGGTCATCACAGTGGTCACACCGCCCTGTAGGGCATCGGTAAATGCCAGATCCTCCATATTAACTGCATCTATGGCACGCAGGTGGGGGGTTACCGGATCTGATATTTCATTGGTGTCATCTCCCTCAGTGTAAATCTCCTCATAGATGCCAAGATGGGTATGGGCATCGATAAATCCCGGTAAAACATATTTTCCAGAAACATCAATGACTCGCGCTCCGTCAGGTGGAACCGGACTTCCAGAGAGGGCGGATATCTTTTGCTGATCAACCACAACAGTGCCCTTTTCAAAAATTTGTCCTGCCATGGTTAATATTTTTCCATTGGTCAGTGCCAGCAAGTAAGACCCTCCTATTATTTAATAAATTCCCAGGCAGTAAAGACCGCCTGGGTAGTTGAATAAGTAAGATTAATATTCCTCTATTAGACTCCTTAAGAGTGATAAATTGTCCATATCTTCCTTCAAGTCAGGCCCCTTAGGGGTCTCTAAAAGCATAGGTAAGGGTTTGAGCAGCGGATTGTTGACTATCCAGCGAAAACCTTCCAATCCGATCTGCCCCATACCTATGTGTTCATGTCGATCACGGTGTGATCCCAGTTCTCCTTTACAGTCATTGATATGAATTGCTTTGAGTTTCTCCAAACCGATAATCTCATCAAACTCTTGAAAGGTTTTTTCACAGGCCTCTGCTGTGCGCAGGTCATAGCCGGCAGCAAAGATATGGCAGGTATCCAGACAGACCCCTAACCGTTCGGGATAAAAGCAGTTGCTGATCAGTTCAGCCAAATGCTCAAAGTGCCCCCCTAAAACAGAACCCTGCCCGGCAGTGGTCTCTAAGAGCAGCATCACCTGGGAGTTTTCAGTCCGTTTAATAATTTCGTTAAGTGCAGCGGTGATGCGGGCAAGCCCTACCTCTTCACCTGCTCCCGAGTGTGCACCTGGGTGCAGGTCAAGATAAGGGATCCCTAAAGAGGTGCAGCGTTCCACCTCAACTACCATGGCCTCCAGAGATTTTAGCCAGAGATCCTCATCAGGGGAGGCCAGATTGATCAGATAAGAGTTATGGGCCACCACAGGATCAATCCCTGTTTCTTTAAGGGCCTGTTGAAAATCGTTGATCTCTTTTTCGGTAAGATCTTTAGCTTTCCATCTGTTGGCGTTCTTTACAAAGACCTGAATTGTGTCACAACCGGCTTTTTGCCCTCGCCAGACAGCCTGATGCAAACCACCGGCGATTGACATATGTGCCCCCAATGGCACAAACGCCACCTTCTTTCAATCAAGTTCAAAACTATTTTTCTACTTCTGTTAAGGCATCATTTAGAGCAGTGATCATCTCATCCACATTCTCTTTTGTGATGACCAAGGGCGGCTGAAAAGCCAGCACATTCCTGGAGCGGCCGTTCTTGCCGATGATGATCCCTTTGTTTTTCATGATCTCCAGAATTCGGTCAACCTCTTGAGCTGCAGGCTCTTTGCCCTCTTTGACCAGTTCTGCCCCCTGCATCAGGCCGATTCCCCGCACATCACCGATTAATGGGTGCTTGTCCTGCAGTTCCAGCAGTTTTTCCTTAAGATAGGGGCCAAGTTCAGCAGCGTTTTGGATAAGCCCTTCTTTTTCAATAACCTCAAGTGTGGCAAGGCCAGCTGTCATAGAGACCGGGTTACCCCCCAGGGTGGAGGCTCCAGGGCGTGTGTAGCGGTCCGCTATCTCCGGACGGGAGATGAAAACACCGATCGGCACGCCATTACCCAGAGCCTTGGCCATGGTCATTATATCCGGTTCTACACCCCAGTTTTCGATAGCAAACCACTTTCCGGTGCGTCCAAATCCGGTCTGCACCTCATCGATGATCAATAAGACTCCATACTCCTGGAGGATCTCCTTTAAACGTGTGAAGTATTCAGGCGGTGGGGTGATGATCCCTGCATTCCCCTGTATAGGCTCAGCGATCAGTGCAGCTACTTCACCTGAGGTGGAGGTTTCGATCACCCGGCGCACCTGTTCAGCACAGGCTAGGTCACAGGCCGGATAACTTAGGTTCAAAGGGCAGCGGTAGCAGTAGGCATTTGGTGCGAAGGATATTCCCCCGGCCGGTGTGGGGTCAGTACGCCAGAAGCGCATCCCCGTCAAACTCATGGTCAAATAGGTACGGCCATGGAGCCCATCCTGCAGGGCCATCAGTTCGCTCTTGCCTGTGGCTATTTTTGCCAGCAGAATAGCCCCCTCATTGGCCTCAGTACCGCTGTTGCAGAAAAAGCTTTTCTTCAGCCGGCCCGGTGTGATCTCTGCCAGCTTTTCCGCCAGTTCCAGCATCGGCTGGGTGAGATAAATATTGCACACATGCTGTAAGGTTTTCACCTGCTGGCAGATACGCTCAGTTATTTCCGGGTGGCAGTGGCCGGCATTGATCACCGAAACACCGGCGTAAAAATCCAGATACTTCTTCCCAGTGCTGTCATAGAGATACTGCCCTTCCCCTTTTACCATCTGGGGAGGATCCTGATAGAAATGGTAGAGGCAGGGTATGATATACTCCTTCTTCTTTTTGATGATCTCTTCTGGCCCCCAGTATTTTG
>DULM01000202.1 GCA_012840405.1 Syntrophomonadaceae bacterium
CAAGAGGCTAGTTTGTCATTATAGTGCTCGCTTTACTTTCCCTGCTTTAAGGCAGCGGGTGCAGACGTAAAGGCGAGTTGGTTTACCGTTGATCACTGTTTTTACACGCTGCAGGTTTGGTGCCCAAACTTTTTTGGTGCGGACATGGGAGTGACTAACCTGCATGCCTACATGAACACCTTTTCCGCAGATTGCGCACTTTGCCATCTATAATCCTCCTTTCCTACAGCACCTATTCTAACAAAAGTGCACAGCAATGACAAGGAATTACCTTTTCCTTGTCTATTTTTTTTATTGAATTTAAAATGGTGCACAACAGTATTTTCCCCCGATATTCGCCGAATTGACATAAATAATTGCTATCAGTACCCTGAAGCTGGAACATATAGTATAATAAAGCTGTCGTACAAGTACCATATGGGTGGAAGGGGGCAAAGACCATGAGTAACACCCAGCAGACCGAATATGGCAAAATTGAGATCACTACTGAGGCTTTGGCTGCAATTGCAGGTGCAGCAGCTGTGCGTTGTTTTGGTATTGTGGGAATGGTCCCCAGAGGATTTCGACAGGGAGTTTCAGAAATATTAGGAGGGGATGCGGCAAGCAGGGGAGTTGAAGTCAAACTAGATGGGTCCGATGTGATCATAGACCTCTATGTTGTGATGGCCTATGGGGTGAACATAGCACAGGTTGCTCAAAATGTGATGGAGACTGTCCGTTATGAAATAGAGAAAATGACAGGTCTGCGTGCAGTAGAAATAAATGTTAATGTTACAGGCATCAGAGTCTTCAAGTAATTGTAAGGAGGAACCGGATTGGAGCGGTGTATTGTAACCGGTGAACACTTGAGGTGTTTGTTCACTGGTGGACTGGAAGCAATAGAAGAACATCAACAGGAAGTTGATAGTCTTAATGTTTTTCCTGTTCCAGATGGTGATACAGGACGTAATATGTATTTGACCATGGCTGCAGCAGTAAAAGAGTTGGAAACCGCAACCACCTCCCATATAGGAAAAGTAGGTGAGGCTATTGCCCAGGGTTCATTGATGGGTGCCCGGGGAAACTCAGGTGTCATTTTATCTCAACTGCTGCGGGGTCTTACCGATGGTTTGAAAGGTAAAGAAACCATAACTCTACAGGAGTTTGCCAATGCCTGGGAGGCAGCTGTAGCCAGCGCGTACCGTGCGGTAATCAAGCCTGTTGAAGGCACTATGCTGACGGTTTCCAAGAGCTTTGCTCGCGGGATGAAAAAGGCGGCTGTAAACAGTAACACACTGGAAGAGGCTCTGGCTCAGGCTATTAAAGAGGGTTATGATACATTGATGCAGACACCGGAAATGCTTCCTGTCTTGAAAAAGGCAGGTGTTGTAGATGCAGGTGGAAAAGGTCTGCTGGTCATTTTGGAAGGAGGGCTTCAGGCCCTCAGCAATGGCAGTTATACTGTGCAGAAGAAGGAAACCAAGACACAAACGGTGATAGAAACCATCGAGGAAAAGCCTACAGCAGAAGAGGATTTTACTTATCTGTATTGTACAGAGTTTCTGCTGGAGGCTGATCCAGCTGTAGAGGCTGATATCAAATCCTTTTTAAACGGTATGGGAGGCAGTATGGTTACAGGCTGTGCAGGTTCATATATTAAAGTTCATATCCATACCAACAACCCGGGAAAGGTTTTAGATTACTGCCTGCAGTATGGAACACTGCATGATATAAAAATTGATAATATGTACGACCAGTGGAAGGCTGAACAGACAGGTCAGACAACTGTTAATAAAATAGATACTGCTATTAACAAATCAGATGTGGTGGATATCGGTATTGTTGCTGTCGGATGTGGGGAAGGCATCAAGCAACTCTTTTACAATCTTGGGGTACAGCAGGTAATTGAAGGGGGACAGACAATGAATCCCCCTGTGGAAGAGTTTGTGCGGGCAATCAAGGAGACTAATGGGCGGCAGGTACTGATTCTGCCCAATAACAAAAATCTAATTCTTGCTGCACAACAGGCCAAAGAGTTGGTGGATATACCTGTAGAGGTGATCCCTTCGAAAAGCATTCCTGCAGGGATCAGTGCTTTACTGCTATTTAATGATTCCATGACCCTAGAGGAGAACAAAGACCGAATGACAAGGCAGTTGCAGGAGGTCAAAACTGGAGAAGTGACCTATGCTGTCAGGGATGCTATGCTTGGTGAACAGGAGATTAAAAAGGGTGAACTGATCGGGCTTTACCAGGGGGAAATAGCTGCTGCCGGTTCATCCCAGGAGAGTGTTGTCTTGGCATTGTTGGATAAGATGATCGATGAGGATGATGAATTGATAACCATTTATTGGGGTGCTGATGTGGAACAGGAAACTGTAGAAAAGATTATTGAACAAATTGAGGAGAAATATCCTGAGCTGGAAGTAGATTCACATAATGGAGGACAACCCCTGTATTATTACCTGATCAGTGTGGAATAGGAGTGAAAGGTCCAATCAACAGGAAGAGCTTGTTGTCAGGAAAACAACTGGCTGAAATAAAGCTTTCATCTCTGCCATATATTGGGGATAAGAGGGCAGAGCTGTTTTATAAAATCGGAATTTATAATCTTTTTGATCTGCTCTACTATTTTCCCAGACGTTATGAGGACAGGCGGTTTGCTGAAGGACTGGATGGGATAACCAGCGGTGAGCAAGTTACAGTTTGGGGCAGGATTATAAGTGTTGAAGAGCTAAAACTGCGCCGTAATTTGAGCTTGCTGAGGGTTGTCATCCAAGGGAGTTTCGGCAGTTGTACAGCCTTATGGTTTAACCAGCCTTTTTTAAAGAGATCCCTGCGCCGGGGTTTGCCGATAGCTGTCACAGGGAAGGTGGAGCGAAATCTTTATGGCTGCGAAATATCTGTTAGCGATTATGAAACCGGAAGTTTAAAAAATCCGGTGCATGTAGGACGTATTGTGCCCATCTATAGCACCACAGAGAACTTAAGCCAGCGATTCTTAAGGCGAGTTATCTACCAATGTGTAAGAAAGTACGCACAAAATATAAAAAACCACCTTCCAGAGGAATTGATCAAAGAATTAAATTTAGTGCCCATTTCACAGGCTTTAATGGATATCCATTTTCCCCAGGATGAAGATTCTCTAGTGAAAGCACGGGAGAGCCTGGTTTATGAAGAATTATTCCTTTTTCAAACAGGTTTGAACAGAATTCATGAACAGGTCCGCAGACAGGGTGTGGCCCGCCGCCCCCAGACCACACTGCCGGAGGACTTTTTGAAAAAACTCCCCTATACCCTTACAGAAGCACAGCGAAAAGCAATGATTGAAATAAGAAATGATCTTTCCAGTACGAAAAGGATGTACCGTTTACTGCAGGGTGATGTGGGTTGTGGGAAAACTGTTGTAGCCCTTTATGCACTGCTGTTTGTTGTAGCCTCAGGTTTTCAGGGGGCCTTGATGGCTCCCACAGAGGTTCTTGCAGAGCAGCATTTCTTAAGTATCAGCAAATTGGTTTCCGGCCTTGGGGTCAATGTGGATTTGCTTACAGGGTCCCTAGGTAAAAAGGAAAAGGAACAATGCCTCCAATCAATTAAAAGCGGCATGACCGATATTGTAGTCGGTACCCATGCTCTGTTGGAGGATGATGTTGTTTTTAACCATCTGGGGTTGGTGGTTATCGATGAGCAGCACAGATTTGGGGTTCAACAGCGTGATCTGTTATTGAACAAGGCTGCAGCCCCTGATGTTTTGGTTATGACTGCCACCCCTATACCACGCAGCTTAACCTTGACCGTTTATGGTGATCTCGATCTGACAATGATCAATGAACTGCCCCCAGGTAGAAAAAAAATAAAAACTTTTTTTCTACCTGCTGCGGAAAAGTCAAGGGTTTATAGCTTTGCTAGAAAGGAGTTGGAGGCGGGGCGCCAGGTCTATGTGGTTTGTCCCCTGATCCAGGAATCTGAGCATCTTGCTGTTGAAGCTGCAGTTAAAAGATATGAGGAGTTATGCCAGGAGTTTTCTGCTTTTAATGTGGGTCTTATTCATGGAAAATTGAAAATTGATGAAAAAGATAAGGTAATGGATGCTTTTCGCAGAGGGGAGATTGATCTCCTAGTAGCCACCTCGGTGATTGAAGTTGGGATTGATGTACCCAACGCCTCATTGATTATCATTGAGGGGGCGGAGCGTTTTGGCCTGTCCCAGCTCCATCAATTAAGGGGACGGGTTGGGAGAGGTACCCATGAGAGTTATTGTGTTTTGGTCGGCAATCCCAACACCAAGGAGGCTATAGAGCGCTTCAAAATTATGGTATACTGCCATGATGGTTTTCAGGTTGCTGAAAAGGATCTGGAATTAAGAGGGCCAGGAGAACTTCTGGGAAGCAAACAGCATGGTTATTCTGATTTTCGGGTAGTTGATATTATCAAGGATCTCCCACATTTTTTAAAAATAAAAAAATATAACATTATATCCATAAAATATCAGCATGATTTGTGGGAAGAAATCAATTTTCGCTTTCCTTCATTATTTAATATTTTAAAAATATAAAAAATTTAATTTTTAAAATATAACAAAATATATCCAAATAATAATAAAAAACCTCACTGAACCGAAGTGAGGTTTTTTTGGTGCGATCTTACTTGTATGTGATAAATGCTTTTTGCTCACAATGTTAATACAAACGAAATAAAAAAAATTACAGCAAAGCTGCATAAATAAGGTGCTTATCGAAAATACTTACTAGGATAAAAAACTTTTAGCTGTACATAATAAGAACACACAAGAAAGGAGGGATATAAATGGGCACAGGTCAAAAACGAAACAGACTCCTTGTTCCAGAGGCTAGCAAAGCAATGTATCAATTTAAGTATGAAATGGCGCGGGAGGTAGGCATAGAAAATCAGATCCAGGGTGACTATTGGGGCTATATTTCCTCCCGTGACTGCGGTGCTGTGGGTGGGGCTATGGTAAGGCATATGATCCAAACCATTGAACAGCAGATTGCCCAGCAAGGAAACCCCTCCCAGACCATCGCGGCTACTAACACAAATACTCAGCTTAGCTAATCCAACCAGTAATATATTACAAGAATGAAAGGAGGAAAATAAAAATGGGTTCAGGACAAAAAAGGAACAAATTGTTAGTACCTGAAGCTAGCAAGGCTATGTACCAGTTCAAATATGAAATGGCCAATGAGGTTGGTATCACAAATCAAATTCAGGGTGATTACTGGGGACATATATCTTCAAGGGATTGTGGAGCGGTCGGAGGCGCAATGGTCAGGCGTATGATTCAGCAGTACCAGCAGAGTCTTGCTAATCAGCAACCCCAGACCACAACCACAATCCAGTAGAACAAATTATCATGAATACACCCATCACACCAGGCGGACATGAATGAACATGTCCGCCGAAATTTTTATGAAATAAGAGAATCCAACTCTTCTCGCGGTACCCGGGGATGCAAAGCCATGGTAATTCCTCTGTTGATTGTACGGCTTGCATTTTCAATCAAGTCATCTATTTCCCGGGGGGTTACCACAAGGGTACCCTGAAATGGTTCCAGCACATCAGAAATGGTTTCTTGGATATAAACCGGGTGCTGTTTGCCACCGGAAAATTTGTTGGCATAAGTCTCCAAAACAGTTCGGCCAATAACCGCGGCACTTACTACAGTCGGCACCCCAATAGCGATTACAGGAACACCCATCGTTTGGAAATTGATCTCCGCTCTTCTATTATTTACGCCGGAACCAGGAGCAATACCGGTATCGCTGATCTGAATGGTTGTACCCAGCCGATTGATGTTGGTTGCTGCTAAGGCGTCGATGGCAATAATCACATTGGGTTGAACCTTTTCCACAACCCCTCTGATGATTTCCGCTGTTTCGATACCTGTAATCCCCAACACACCCGGTGCGATAGCACATACTGACAGGTAATTTTGCACCGCCTCTGGCATGTGTTTGAAGAGATGACGGGTAACCAGTGTGTGTTTAACAACTGATGGCCCCAGTGCATCAGGAGTTGCCTGCCAATTGCCCAAACCGATAATCAGGGCTGTTTCCTGACCTTTCAGTTGGAGCAAGTTGCTGAGTTGCTGTGACAGGGCTTCTGCAACACTGAGTTGAACTTCAGGGGATTTGTATTTTAATTCTGGTGCCTCAATGGTGATATAAGTCCCCCGAGGTTTACCCATCACCTTTTCTGCAGCTTCATCTACAATCTTAATAATTGTTATGCTGCCATAAGGAAATGTTTGCTTTTCCTCAATTACTCCGGCTATCTCCTTACCGGTTGCTCCCCGCACCAGGTCCCGTGCCTCTAGAGCCAGGTCCGTGTAATATTGTTGAGAGGAAAAATCGATGTTGTCCAACTTAAATCTCCTTTTAAAACCTTATCTTAACAATTATTTTATCAGTTATTTTTATCAAATATTTAATAATTATTCATCTGTTAAAAAATAGATTCCCATTTAAGCTGTCAAGTCTTTGATATTACTCGCTCCTATATATTGTTCCATTTTTGTTTCTGTGCCGCTGACTTAAATCTGTTCTAAAATGATTTGTTTCAAAAGAAAAGGTTTTATAGCAATTTGTCGAATATAAAAAATGGTGAGGATTATGGAATGGTTTATTGAATTGGATCAGGTCAGTGATTTAGAAGAATTAAAACAGTACTGTCTTCAGTGCCGGGACTGTGATCTTGGCAAAAGCGGTTCACATGTGGTTTTCGGTGAAGGCAATCCTGCTGCTAGATTGATGTTGGTAGGTGAGGCCCCTGGCGCTGAGGAGGAGCGTCTGCGGCGTCCATTTGTGGGTGCGGCAGGTCAATTGCTTGACAAAATATTAAAAGCAGCCGGAATTGTGCGAGAGGAGGTCTATATTACCAATGTTGTTAAATGCCGCCCTCCTCAAAACCGTTTTCCTAAAAAAGAAGAGTCTGATCGGTGTTTTGTTTATCTAGCTCGTCAGATTGAGCTGATTCAACCTAAACTGATCGTCTGCCTGGGATCACTGGCAACTCGCTATTTGGTGCATCAGGACGCTCAGGTAACTGCTGTGCGCGGGGAGGTTTTTGTTAAAGGAGGGATCCGGATTATTCCCACCTATCATCCGGCAGCTCTTTTAAGGGATGCCAGTAAGAAAAAGCCTGTTTGGAAAGACTTTCAATTGATTTATAGTTTTTATCAGGAGGTAATGGCAAAATAAAAGCCGTAAGTTCTTCACTTACGGCTTAATTTGCTCGCCATTGAGACGTACCTATTGGTAACGATCTCAATGGCGTGGGAGAGGAGAAACTGGAGGAAGAGCTCATGGAGTAGAGCCTACTACATTATGTGCTGCCTTTATGCTGCTACATTATGTTTCGACTGCTCACTCCATGAAGACCCTTTAGCCATTTCTATTTTTACCTAATCATGATTTTTTATACATCGAAAAGCATAAAAAAATCAGGTATTTTATACCAATTTATTAGATAAATAAACACTAATTGTAAATGATGGGTAATCAGGGTATAATTTTGTTACTAATCAAAGTTTTACAGGTGATAGGATGTCACAGCCTCGAGTGATCGGCGGAATCGCTAAAGGAAAACGTTTGAAAACCAGAAATGTAAAACATCTCCGACCTGCTACAGATTATGTCAAAGAAGCTTTATTTAATATTTTAATGCTGTCTGTACCAGGCAGCCGCTTTTTGGACCTATTCGCAGGCACCGGCAGCATAGGTATTGAGGCGCTGAGCAGAGGTGCAGATCAGGTCTGTTTTGTAGAGAGGGATCCACTTAATGCAAAACTGATCAAGGAAAATCTGCAAATCACAGGTTTTTCGGAACAAGCTGAAATTTTTACTATGGATGTCTTTCAGGCACTAAAGCTAATGCATCAAAAGGGATATCAGTTTGATCTTATTTTTGTTGATCCCCCGTTTAGGCAGGGTCTGTTAGTACCAACTGTAGAAAAGATTTGGGAACTGGGCATGCTTGCTGCTGGGGGCTATATTATTACCCGCAGTGCAAAAGGGGAAGAGAATCATTTTTCCAAACAGCCTTGCAGGGAAGAGCGGTATGGTGATAGCATTTTGCATTTTTTCAAGTATAACTGATAAGAAAGGTGGGGTGAAATGAGAATTGCAGTTTACCCCGGCAGCTTTGATCCAATTACCTATGGGCATTTGGATATCATTGAAAGGGCTGCTGATCTTTTTGACAAGGTTATTGTAGCTGTAAGCGTCAACAGCAGCAAAAAACCTCTTTTCACTATTGAGGAACGGGTAGAGATGATCACCGCTGAGTGTCAACATATTAAAAATGTAGAAGTAAGGCATTTTAGCGGATTACTGGTTGATTTTGCTGTGCAAAACAATGCCCGCTCCATTGTGCGTGGACTCCGTGCGGTTTCAGATTTCGAATATGAATTTCAGATGGCTTTGACTAACCGCAAGCTTAATGCACAATTGGAGACCATCTTTTTGGTATCTCAACCCAAATATTCTTTTCTTAGTTCCAGTATTGTCAAGGAAATTGCCAGTCTCGGTGGGGATATTAGCGGTTTTGTTTCACAGAATGTGGCAAAAAGATTGCAAACCAAATATGATCAACGAAACAATGAGGGGTGAGGAGAATGGATTTGAATATTTTTAATGTTTTGGATGAACTTGAGGATATGGTGCAGAGCAGCAAGAAGGTACTGGGTAAGGTTCTCCTTGATGAAGAGGCACTGCTGGACTATATCGACAAACTTAGAACCCTTCTCCCCGAAGAGGTCCACCAGGCCAAATGGTTGAACAAGGAAAGAGAGCGCATGCTACAGGAGGCTCAACAACACGCGGAAAGGATTTTGAGCGATGCTCAGGCAGAGGTGAAACGGTTAGCTGATGAAAGTGAGGTTGCAAAACAGGCAAGAGAAAGTGCAGAAGAGATTATAGCGCAGGCAAAAAGCCTGGCTAAAGAAATAAAAAGCGGAGCCACTGAATACGCTGATGAGATCTTATGTAAATTGGAAAAAAACATCAGTCAAAGCTTATCGGTGATCGGGCAGGCGCGGGAAGAGTTAAGTAAAATGAAATATACCAATAGTTCTGATAAAAATCTCTGATAAAAATCTCTGATAAAAATCTCTGATAAAAGAACATTAGCGGATGATGATGACCTTACCGCTGATGATTTTGATCAAAGATTTTCCTAGGAGATACCATGCAGCCAAAATAGCGCTCAACATTAAAAAGATACCAGCCCAAACCAGTGGGGGAATGCCAATTCCAGTGCTGGTTGGTACTGCCAGCATCTCCTGCAGAGGCAGACGGTAAACCAAAATAGTGA
>DULM01000024.1 GCA_012840405.1 Syntrophomonadaceae bacterium
CTATTTCAACAACACAAAGGCGACAAGCCCCGACAGGTGTCAGGTCCGGGTCATGGCACAGGGCGGGGATATTTATCCCAATGGATCGGGCGGCATCCAACACCGATGTGCCTTCCGGGACCTGGACCGTCTGGCCGTCAATAGTGACGGTGACGAGAGCCACTTTTCTCACACTCCTTTTTCCCCTTTTATTTCTCATGTAATGTGCTTACAAGCGCAAGATGGCGTCCTTCTTGCACTGCTCAATACAGCTGCCACACTTGATGCACTTCTCGGGGTCTATCTTATGCGGCTCTTTCTTTTCCCCGGTTATCGCTCCTGCCGGACATACCTTCGCACAACGGCCACAGCCGATACACTTCTCTTCATCTATGGAGTAAACCAGCAGTGCTGAACAGGTATGTGCCGGACATCGTTTTTCAAAAATATGTGCCTCATATTCGTCACGGAAATAGCGCAGTGTAGAGAGCACCGGGTTGGGAGCGGTGTTACCCAAACCACAAAGAGCGGTTGATTTGATTACACGACCTAAACGCTCTAGTGTTTCTATATCTTCAGGTACACCCTCTCCATTGCAGATCCTGGTCAGGATCTCCAGCATCCTCTTGGTCCCTTCCCTGCAGGGGGTGCATTTGCCACAGGATTCAGCCTGAGTAAAATTAAGGAAGAACCGAGCCAGGTCTACCATGCAGGTGGTTTCGTCCATAACCACCAAACCACCTGAACCCATCATGGCCCCTGCCTGGATCAGTGACTCATAGTCAACCGGTGTATCCATCAGGCTGGCTGGTATACAACCACCAGAAGGTCCACCGATCTGTACACCTTTAAACTCTTTACCCCCGACGATACCCCCACCGATGTCGAAAATGATCTCTCGGATCGTAATCCCCATCGGCACTTCTACAAGGCCGGTATTATTCACTTTACCGGTCAAGGCAAATACTTTGGTACCTTTGCTCTTTTCTGTACCCATGGAAGCAAACCAATCAGCGCCTTTTCCGATAATAACCGGCACATTGGCATAGGTTTCCACATTATTAATATTTGAAGGTTTCCCCCACAATCCCGATTGTGCCGGGAAAGGTGGTCTTACCCGAGGCATACCGCGTTTACCCTCAATAGAAGCCATCAGAGCGGTTTCTTCACCACAGACAAAGGCTCCGGCTCCCTCTTTGATGTGCAGATTGAAGGTAAAATCGGTTCCTAGGATGTTTTCTCCCAA
This sequence comes from Syntrophomonadaceae bacterium, assembly GCA_012840405.1. Classification (GTDB taxonomy): domain Bacteria; phylum Bacillota; class DSM-12270; order Thermacetogeniales; family Thermacetogeniaceae; genus DTU068. The sequence continues at coordinate 1,226 of DULM01000024.1, forward strand.
CAACCCGAGTTCTTCAGCCTGGGCGATAGCTATCTTTAATCTCTTAATTGCAAGGGGATATTCAGCACGACAGTAGATATAACCCTCACGGCATCCGATAGCATAAGCAGCGATAGCCATACCCTCGATTAAAGTGTGCGGATCTCCCTCTAAAACACTGCGGTCCATAAAAGCACCAGGGTCACCCTCATCAGCATTACAGATTAGATATTTCAGGTCCCCCGGCGAACGGCGGCAGAACTCCCACTTGAGGCCTGTTGGGAAACCTCCACCACCACGACCACGCAACCCGGAACGCTTAACCTCATCAATCACCTGTTCCGGGGTCATCTCATAAACAGCTTTTTCCAAAGAGGAGTAACCACCCCGAGCGATATACTCCTTTATTTCTTCCGGATCAATGGAACCACAGTTGCGCAAGGCAACACGCTTTTGTTTACTGTAAAAATCAAGTTGTTTATAAGTAGGAATTTCATCCTCCTTAACAGGCGCCTTATAAATCAGGCGGTTAACGACCCTACCTTTTACCAGGTGTTCTTCTACTATTTCAGGAACGTCCTCCGGTGTTACCCTGACATAATATGTCCCTTCAGGATAAACGATTACCAGAGGCCCATTTTCACAAAAGTCATGACAATCGGTTTCAACCAATTTGACTTCCTGATCAAGCTTTTTCCTTTCCAATTCTTTGGCAAATGCTTCGAGCACCTGCTTAGAAGCGGAAGAGGAACAGTTTTTGCCCCCGCATACCAGAACATGAGCTCTGACTAATTGCACCTTGAATTTCCCTCCTTCCCTTATGTTGTTTAAAGCTCTTCATAGCGTGCAATTACAAGGTCATCGACAATATTGCCGTGCATAACATGCCCCACAATGATCCTTGCAGCATCAGCAGGCTTAACCTTACCATATGTAATGCGCGGCTCCCCTGGTTTTTGTACATCCACCAGCGGTTCCTGCTCACACATCCCGATACAGCCGGTTTTATCTACAATAACATTAAGATTACGTTTATTAACCTCTTCAAGTATAGCGGCCATTACTTCACGGGCTCCGGCTGCAATACCGCAGGTCCCCATCCCCACAATAATCCTGGTATTCTCAGAATTACGTTTAAATATCTCCTTTTGGGCTTCCTCACGATATTTCTTCAGCTCTTCCCTGCTTGTTAGTTTCATTATTTTCACCTTGCCTGCCCCGTTATTAAGCGCGGCAAAGCCCGGTGAGTTCACCTCCCTTCATTAAGGGTCTGTTTAATCGTACTGCTCGAGAATGCCTTTTAATTTGTCCGGAACCAGTCGGCCATGAGTGTCATCATTGATCATAACAACCGGAGACAAACCACAGCAGCCTAGGCAGGCTACGGTTTCCAGTGTGAAACGCAGATCCTCAGTGGTTTCTCCATCACCAACACCCAACTCTTGCTGCATGCGCTCAAATATCTTTGAGGCACCGCGAACATGGCAGGCTGTACCGAGACAAACCCTGACAATATTACGCCCACGCGGCTGTAAATGGAACTGGGCATAGAAAGTGGCAACTCCAAAAACACGGCTTGGCGGAAGCTTCAATTCGCGCGCAATCCGCAGAAGCACCTCTTTGGGCAGATATCCATAAATCTCTTGTGCTCCCTGCAGGATTGGTATTAAAGCCCCCTTTACCCCTCGCCACTGTGCAAAAAGCTCATCTAATTGTTTCTCCTTCTGGAGATCCTCGGCAGATTGTGCACAGCAAGCTTCAGGCATCCAATCCCCCTCCCTTCTTGTATTACATTTATTACATTAAAATGACCTGTTATCAGGCTAATAGCCTGTCAACAGGATAAAACCTGACATAATCAATTGGAAAATAAGAGATGAATTAAACAGCTAATCAGTAGAACAATTCCTAGCGATTTGGGTATAGGTATCATATACAGAGTAAGATATTCGATAAGTTTACATTAGTTGTATTCGACAGTAAAGCGAAAAAACCTCCTGCAATAATAAAAAATCCTTGAGTATTTCAAAACAAAAGGGACTCGTATGCTTTAACATACTCGTCCCTGATCAATAATTGGGGCTAGCTACCTACTTCTATCCTCCCTGAAGAGAGCGGCGACACCCTCATACAAAAGCACATTCCATTAAAAAGATCAAGCATAACAGCAGCAGACTAATCAGAGGTATAAAAAATATTTTTGACCTCAAATGATAACACCTCCCCATTGGCTTTTATCGGGGGTCATAGCCCACCACTGTCCAAATACCGGTTTCATCCTGACGCAGCAGTCGTTTAAGATATACTCTCTTAACCGGGCCATCAGCCACTTCTACCATTGATTCAATACCGTTATTGATCTTGAGCTTAAAAGACTCCTCTTTGATTTCCGGTTCACCGACAATTCCTTCTGGTGACAGCTTTAAATTTACAAAGGTGAGAGCCACCTGTACGGGATCCAGTTGCCAGGGGCTGCTGCCTCTGTCAACCTGCTGTTGATTGGCTTTTACTACCTCCATATCTACCGGAACCTTAACCTCTGCCTGATCTGCTAGCTTGACATCAGTCTTAGGAAGAGCCAGATCAGCGGCAATCTGTCGCGCCAACTCCACCCGCCTGGGTCCTTCCACTTGTATTTCCAGGCTACCCTGCTGCCACCTCAGCTTGTCAGCCAATACTTCCAGCGGGCTTCCAGCAGCAGTACCCAGAGCTGCTTCCGGGGCTGGCCTAAAAACTCCTCTGGCGGCGCTTTCAACAACAATTGTTTCACCATAATCCAAGACTATCCGGTCAGCAAACGCCAAAATACAGAGTGGCGCTTCTTTTGGGACTAAGGGGCTGATCTTACTTATGAGAGCAGCTTCCTCAATGCTTGCTGCCAGTTGCCCGGGATTATCTGCCACTACTTGATATCCTTCAGGCGGCTGGTAAGCGAAAACACTAGCCTCAATCTTCACATTAGGTTCAAAATTTATAAAAGTATAGGTGGTCTGTAATGCATTTTCCATAGGGGTCTGCAGTTGGATAGGCAGATTAGTTTCCTGATCAACCCATAAATAATAGGGCTTTCCTCCTGGAGGGGATATTTTTAATTTGATCGACTGACGGCCGGCTATCAACTCAGTGCCAACGATCTGATGAGGATATTTTTTGGCCTGTTTTGCTTCATCCCGCAGATCAAAACTACTGCCTGTGGGGTCCGGCAGCAAAGGCAGTATGGCCACTTCCCGGCTTTGTGGGCGGATCTGCCATTTTCGCTCACCATTATTGACCGTCAAAGTACCATCATCCTGCTTAATGGCATATTTTTCTCCCTGGGACCAAAGCTCTACCCTGCGAACCATCCATTCATCCCCTGCTGCATTGTGAGCGCGTATCTCCATCACACCGTGATAACTGTTTAGCTTAGTCACAGCTTTCTCCATTGCGTAAACCACATCTTGGGTAAAGATATCAAAAAATACAAATAAACATAAACAGGCTGCCAGTGCTGCAACTGCTGGTAAAATCCATTTGCGACGGAATACAGGAACCTTAATCCGCTCTGCCACTCTCTGAGACAGCCTCTGGGGATAACCGGGATCAGGGAGTGCTGGTTCTCTGAGAGTACGAACCAAGCGCGCTGCAGCCAGAGTTTTTTCCAATTCAGCTGAATCAGCAGGCCCATAATGTTTTTCAGGTTCCTGTTCCGCATTTAAGGCATCTATATAATCAGATAGCCTTTTTTCATGATCATCCATCTCTATCCATCCCTCCTGACCTAGCCGTTGTTATACAAAATTTTAGCCAAAGCCTTTAAGGCGCGGTATTGGGCTGTGCGCACAGCCCCCTCTGTTTTCCCCACCAAGCCAGCAGTTTCAGCTACTGAATAACCCTGGATGATGCGCAACTCCAAAATCTTTCGCTGTTCTGCACTCAGTTTCGCTAACGCATTTTCAATCTGCAGGCGCTGGGTAACAGTGTTTTGCTCATCAGTACTTACCAATTGGCTTGGATTCACTTTTTTAAAATCAATCGCTATCCCCCTGCGTTTTTTCTGACGCCATCGATCCCGCAAGATATTAAGGGCTATTGTTTTTAAAAACCCTGGCCATTTATCTAAACACAATTTCTCCTTCTTCCAATAGGACAGAGCTCTAACAAATGTTTCTTGGGTAATATCCTCTGCTTCTTCGCGGTTTTGTACTTTATAATAGATATAACGATAAAGGGGTTCCCATGTTTTCAGGCAAACCTGTTCAATGGAGTGTAGATCACCTCCAGCAGCCTTTGTTAGTTCGTCATCTGGCAACTATCCACACCTTCTTTCACAGTCGGCCGACTAATAATAATAACGTTTGGGCTTGATTAATGTCACATCTTAAGTATGATGCATTCTAACCGCATCCAATACCCCTTTATTGCCGCCGCTTTTCCTTGTAGTTATGATACATTCATTCATAGCACCATCCAAACTATATTTTACATGGTCGCTTAACCGAAACCCCTGGCGAATATTACCGCTTGATTTAAAAAACCAGAGATGCCATAATTGTCTAAAAATACTCAACATTGCGCCGAATCCGTACTTTTGTCCTAAGTACGGTACGGGGGAACCAAATCGATGTGCATTCCTGCGCATCAGGGGTGAATCATTTCCGAAGGGGAGACGGAAATGTAGGGCGATCCTTTCGACCGAACCCATCAGCTTACCTCGGAGGCAGGGAAAGGAGGAAGAGCATTGCGCAAATTATGCCTGATCATTGCTGTTCTGCTGGTCGGGATTCTCGCATTTGGGAACATCAGCTATGCAGCAAGTTACACAGTTAAGCCAGGAGATACCCTCTACTTAATCGCCACAAGAAATGGCACATCAGTCAACACGATCATGTCCCTCAACGGCCTCAGTTCAACAATGATCTACCCTGGACAGGTACTGATACTGCCTGATAAAGGAACAAAACAGTATACAGTCCAACCGGGGGACACACTCTATCTGATCGCAAAATCCTTTGGAACATCAGTTGACACCATCATGTCGCTGAATGGCCTTTCCAGTACAATGATCTATCCGGGTCAGGTCCTGCTGGTGCCAGGGAGTGGACAGGCCCCAAAAGGAAACACACAGTATTATACAGTCCAGCCTGGTGACACACTCTATCTGATCGCAAAATCCTTTGGGACAACAGTTGACACCATCATGTCGCTGAACGGCCTTTCCAGCACAATGATCTACCCGGGCCAGGTCCTGCTGGTATCAGGGAGTGGACAGGCCCCAAAAGGAAACACACAGAGTTATACAGTCCGTGCTGGCGACACACTTTATCTGATCGCCAAATCCTTTGGGACAACAGTTGACACCATCATGTCGCTGAACGGCCTTTCCAGCACAATGATCTATCCGGGCCAGGTCCTGCTAGTGCCAGCAGGCTCAGGAGGTGGAACATCACCACCCTCACGGGGCAGCAACTATACAGCTGAAGAAAGATATCTACTGGCACAGCTGATCAATGCTGAAGCAGCAGGTGAGATTTTTGAAGGAAAGGTAGCTGTCGGGGCAGTGGTTCTGAACAGAATCAGAGATCCCAGATTCCCCAACACCATTACAGATGTGATCTATGAGCCCTGGCAGTTCGAACCGGTACTCAACGGTACACTCTATCTCCCCCCAAGTGCAGATTCGATTCGGGCTGCAGATGCAGCTCTGAGTGGTTGGGATCCAGTATATGGAGCTGTCTACTTCTGCAATCCGGCTACTGCACAGAGCACCGAATTCTTTAAAACACTCACCTATGTCTGCCGGATAGGCAATCACGTATTTTACAAATGATTTCATCTCAAAAGAGAGCCTTAACGGCTCTCTTTTCTTATCCTTTTATGCCTTCTTTTATACCTGCGGGGGAATTCCTTTCACTCTCCTGGATAAGACATAATAAAGGACCCCACCCATAACAGCAAGCAGCAGTGCCACCAGTGATGCCTCACTAGGACCACCTGTAAGTTCCGTGTTTTCCCGAAAAAGTTCAATAACCGACCTGAACAATCCATAGAAGATGATGAACAAAGAAAAAATCTGCCCAGGAAAACGGATGCCTTTCTGCGACTTCCACACCAATAAAATAAAGATCAGCAGCCCGGCTAGCATGGAATAAATCTGTGTTGGATGGCGTGTTAATCCATCAACAGCAGGGAAAACTACTCCCCAAGGAACGGTTGTTTCCTTTCCATAACAACAACCATTCATAAAACAACCGAACCTGGCAATAACATAACCAAGTGCTGTTGCTGGAGCGGCAAAATCCAAAAAAGGGAGCACAGCTATACGTCTGATTAAAAGATAAATAACTATAGCCAACAACCCACTAAGCAGACCGCCATAAAAAGCCAACCCTCCCTGCTGAATAAACAAAATCTCCAGCGGATGAGCAAGGTAATAATCAGCTTCATAAAGAAAAACATAAAATAAGCGCGCCCCAATAACACCACTGATCACAGCGATGAGAACACAGTCCAACACAAGATCAGGAGTTTTATTCCATTTTTTGCTGTGATAAATCATCCACAGGGTGGCCACAGCGATCCCCAAAGCCACAAAAAACCCGTAACTATAAATTGACAAATTTCCTATTTCAAACAAAATTGGCCGCATATACACCGCCTCAAACGAAAATATTTGATTTTTGTTGCAATAATCCACATATCCACAAGTTTATCCACAGCTATTGTAGACAATATTATCAGTTATTTTATATAAAACCCAAATTATCCCCAATATTAACTGGAACTCATTCTGTTATGTCAACACATAGGACCCCATATCTCTGTCAAATTATCAACATATAAACACCCAGAACAAATGAGCGAAAAGGGAAATCATTTTATTTCAGGTCAGAGGATAATTAGCGCAGGCTTCCTGCTTGAGAGGGGCGAAATGCCCGGCCAGATAATGATAATAGCCGGCACAGGCCACCATTGCTGCATTATCTGTACATAATATCTTCTCAGGATAGTAAAATGAGAGGCCCTCCTCCTCAGCCCTTTTTTGAAACAGTCTGCGCAGTGTGGAGTTGGCAGCAACACCTCCGGCAAGACAAAGATCATTGATACCTGTTTGTTTTGCAGCACTAATAGTTTTTTCCACCAGCACCTCTACAACTGCTGCCTGGAAAGCTGCCGCCACATCGGGAAAGTTGGGGCTAACCCCCTCTTTTTCACAGCCCTTTAAATAATTCAAAACTGCGGTTTTCAGTCCACTGAAACTGAACTCTAAACTATTCTCCCCCAGCCAGGCTCTAGGAAAGTTTATTGCCTCAGGGTCACCATGACTGGCTAATTCCTCTAAAGCAGGCCCTCCCGGATAGGGAAGCCCCAACACCCGTGCGATTTTATCAAAGGCCTCCCCAGCAGCATCATCCCTTGTAGCCCCCAAAATCTCATACTCCAGGTGGTTCTTCAGTAAAACCAGGCTAGTATGGCCGCCGGAAACCACAAGACAGATGAAGGGAGGCTTTAGGTCCTGATGGGCAAGGAAATTAGCATACAGGTGTGCTTCCAGGTGGTGTACAGGGAGAAGCGGTTTTTGTAAATAATAAGAATATGCCTTAGCTGCTGCTACCCCCACCAGCAGAGCACCAATCAGGCCAGGCCCCACAGTTACAGCTATGCCGTCTAGGTCACCAAAACCGATGCCTGCATCTTGCAGTGCTTTCTCTACCACATCTGTTATTCTTTCCAGATGCTGCCGTGAGGCAACCTCAGGAACAACCCCACCATATTGCCGGTGGACAGCAATCTGAGAGGAGATAACATTGGAGGCAATAATACTGCCATCTCCGATTACAGCTGCAGAAGTTTCATCACAACTTGTTTCAATACCTAAGATCCAGGTAACTGGCATTTCTCCTTACTCCCTTACCAAAAAAGCTATAGATCCTCATCATCATAGATTTCCAGGTCATCAGGGTTGTTTTCAGTGTCCTTGGACCACTCCTCATCTACCCGTTTAACCTTTCTTTTGCCTTGATCCACTTTAATCTTTTTATTATCCAACCAGAGCCACCTCCTTAGAGAAGTTTTCTCTGGTATTATGTGCAGTAATCATAATTAATAATCAGGGTGCCAGGCTATGCGTTCTAAAAGGCTCTTCGGCGACATTTTCTTAACTTCACTGGCAGGGACCTCCATTTTGACATCAAAACAGACAATATCGCTTTCATTTATATCAGGTAAAAACTGCCGCGGCCAGTTTACCACTATCCCTTCGTCAGTAAGCAAAATTACGACCTGATCCCCTTCAATGCGGTCCACAACACCTCTAATCTGCAACTTTCTCATCCTCCTCTAGGCAGTTCTCCTCATCAAGTTTTCGCAGCATAACAATGGCATCCTCATGGGTTTCTAGATAATAATTTTTGCGTATGCCGATCTTTTTGAACCCAAGGCTGGAATAAAGTTTAATGGCAGGAATATTGGATGTTCTGACCTCCAGTATCATGGTATCAACATCTTCTTGCCGGGAATAGTCGATTAAAAAGTTCATCAGCATCCTGCCGTAATCCTGATTCCTATAGTTGGGGTGAACTGCAATGGTAGTGATATGGGATTCCCGGGCAAACAACCACATCCCTGCATAGCCAACTACCTTCCCCTCTTTTAGGAGCACAAAATACCTGGCAAACTTGTTTTGGAGTTCATTAAGAAAGGCCTTTGCTGACCAGGGTGCAGGAAAAGAGCACTGTTCGATCAGCATAATCTCTTCTATATCACCTTTCTCCATAAAGCGTATCGAAACCCCATTATTGATCTCTTCCATCACGACCTCCGGCAGCGAATAGCTGGTGGTTTGACATAAAGTGCCTGCACCGCCCCGGGCTCTTTACCCCCCTTTTCAGTCAATATTTTGCTGCCTATAATTGCTGTAAAACCCGCCCGGGGCCAAATACGAGCAGGGTCAGCAAAAACAGCATGCTCTTGAAGGCCCTGCTGTAGAAGGTCCTGGTAAATCTGTGCTCCCTCACCTGTAAAGGTTATCTTAGCCTGCAGCTGCCCGCGCAGCCGCTCTATCATATCCTTCGGATTTAAAGCCAAATAACTGCTCAACCGTTTTATTCCACCAACTGAGCTTACATAGACCGCAGTATAAACTTCATCTCTGCGGGCAGGTATCAGCGGGCAGATCAGTCCTTCTGTTCCCTGCAGACCCCAGGCAAGAACATCCAGAGTAGGAACTTCGGCAACAAATTTTTTACCGGCATGGGCCAGTGCTTTGCAGGTGGCAAGCCCTACCCTCAGTGAGGTAAAAGAACCGGGTCCCACCGATACCGCATACCCATCAAGGTCTCTGACTGATAATTTGAGATTGGTTAAAAGTTGATCAATCAATGGTAGCAGGTACTCCATATGCCCCTGCTTGGTGGTCAGAGAAAACTCTCCCAATACCTGGCCGTCCTCTGCAACAGCAACAGATACCACTGGGGTGGAGGTTTCTATTCCCAGGATCCGCATCTTTTTGACAACTCCTCAACAATAGTTCTATAGTGTTGGCTCTTTGGGATAAACTGTAGAAGGCGGCCTGTTTCCTCATCAGTATGTTGGATTTTTACTTCCAAAAAATCTGCAGGAAAGGCGTCAGGTATCAGATTACCCCATTCAACCAGGATAACGCCTCCTCTATTAAAGTATTCTTCCCATCCAATATCCACTAATTCCTGGTAAGATCCCAGGCGATAAAAATCACAGTGGAAAACCGGGTATTTACCCTGGTATTCCTGGATAATCAAAAAACTTGGACTGGAAACAGGCTCCTCAACACCAAGGCCCGAGGCAATACCCCGCACCAATACTGTTTTCCCTGCCCCCAGTTCACCTGTAAGACAGATAATATCACCAGGAGAGAGAAGCTTTCCCAGTTCCCGACCTATTGCTTCAGTTACCATGGTGCTGTGTGAGCATATCTGCCACAAAGGATATCACCTCATATTAACCCTGATCATTATTGCCCAGGTAGACCCGGGGAACTCGTTCACTGATCATACAGAGAACCTCATAACTGATGGTCCCCAGTTTCCCAGCTAACTCGTCAGCAGTGATCTCTTCTCCCTCCTGCCTGCCCAAAAGCACAACCTCATCCCCCTGCTGTACATCTGGAAGATGACCAACATCAACCATCAGTTGATCCATACAAACACGACCCACAACAGGAGCACGCTTACCCCTGATCAGCACCTCTCCCTGGTTAGAGAACAACCTGGAATATCCATCCCCATATCCCAGAGGGATTGTGGCAATCGATGTTTTCTTCTTAACGATATATTTTCTGCCATAACTGATACTGCACCCCCCTGCTACCTCTTTGACCAAAGCAACCCTTGCCTTTAAGGACATAACCGGTAGCAGCTTCACTAGATCGCGGTTAACATATGGGGAAGGATAGTATCCATAAAGAGCTATCCCCGGGCGTACCAGATCCAGGTGGGTATAGGGGAGATCTATCACTGCGGCGGAATTGGCACAATGCCGCCACTTAATATAAATATGGCGTACAGCCAACTGTTTCAACAACTGCTGAAATCTCATAAACTGTTCTTCAGCAAATGATTTATCAGCTTCATCAGCTGTGGCAAAATGGGTGAAGATCCCTTCTATTTCTAAATCGGGCAGCTGTGACAAACTGCAGATTTTGTCCAGAGTATCCCCCTGGGGGCAAAAACCCAACCGGCCCATCCCTGTGTCAATCTTGATATGCACTTTCGCTTTTTTACCAAGCCGGTGAGCAACAGCCGCAAAGGCCCGGGCATCTTCAACAGTAAAAATGGTCTGGCTGATGTCATGGCTGATCACCTCAGCAGCATCTTCCACCGGTGTATAACCCAGAATTAAGATGGGAGCAGTGATCCCCTTATCTCGCAGCGTAACAGCCTCCTGCAACAGAGCCACACCCAGCCATGTTGCCCCGCACTGCAGAGCTGTTCTTGCTGTCTGCTCTAGTCCATGCCCATACCCATTGGCTTTAACAACAGCCATCAACTGTGCACTTGGGTCTGTTATGCGGCGCATCTCCTGTACATTATTCTTTAGAGCATCCAGATCGATCTCTGCCCAAACGGGTCTCCCCATTTAACTGCGCCCCCGTTTCAAAGCAGTGAGTGACTCGATCACTTGAGCTACCTCAGCAAGCAGATCTCCAGCGATCATTCCAGCCGCTCCTGACCTCTCTGCTATCCGATCCGCTGCCAAACCATGAATAAAGGGCCCACAGACAGCAGCCTGTAAGGGATCTAAGCCCTGTGCTAAAAATGAAGCGATCAAGCCTGCCAACACATCACCGGTGCCACCGGAAGCCAATCCGGGATTTCCGGTGCTGTTGATATAAAGGGGACCCTCAGGCGCTGCAATAACTGTGTGCGCTCCCTTGAGAACCAGAACCACACCCCATTTTCTGCTGGCCTCTGCAGCAACCCCTACCCGGTCCTCCTGGATCGCAGCAATCGTCGTATTACAGAGGCGGGCCATTTCACCTGGATGAGGGGTAAGCACCCAATTCCTTCTCTGTTTTGCAAGAGCTTGATCTGATAACAAATAACTCCTCTTGGCAATGATATTGAGAGCATCGGCATCAAGCACAATTGGTATATCGAGATTTTTCAATAGATCTTCCAGAAAATCCGCTGTTTCCTCTTCCTGCCCCAGCCCTGGGCCTATAGCGGCAACTGTTACTCTCTGCAAAATCTGTTCGATGGAATCCAGAGCTGAACTGGAAAAACCGCCCTTTTCAGTCCCCAGAGCCGGGAAGGTCATAGCTTCAGTAAGCTTCGTCGCAACAATAGGGTAGCACAACTCTGGAATTACAGCAGTCACCAAGCCCGCTCCACCACGCAGAGCAGCATTGCTGGCTAAAACAACGGCACCGGTATAGCCTCTTGTGCCGCCGATGACAGCCACATGGCCAAAGTCCCCTTTATGACTGGTAGGCAGCCGTTCAGGCAGCATCTCTGCTACCATTTTTTCATCAAGCAGGTAGTAATCCCCGCCCTCTTCACTCTTCAGCTCAGGAGGGAAGGAAATATCCCCTACAATAACCTCTCCAGTGTACTGTGCCCCAGGATCAAGGAACAGCCCCAACTTGGGCATTCCCATGGTCACTGTGGCTTTGGCCCGGATGCAATCACCACTTATCCGTCCTGTATCAGCTTCCATGCCTGATGGGATGTCCACAGCCACAACCGGTTTCCCAGCCTCATTTACCATCCTGATTAAGGAGGCAATAGGTTCCCGGGGAACCCCCTTAAAGCCTGTTCCGAAAAGAGCATCCACGATCAGGTCAGCCTTTTTTAATTCAACAGCAACACTGTCCAAATTTTCAGGCTGCAGTACAGTGTAGGGTAATCCCATATCTTGGACAATCTTTAAATTAACAGCAGCATCCCCCCGGTAGTTTTCAGCTGGAACAGTGATTAAAAAACTCACAAAAGCGCCTCTATTAAACAGGTGCCTACCTACCACAAAACCGTCTCCCCCATTGTTCCCGGGGCCGGCGATAATAAAAACCCTTTTACCCTGCACTTCCTCACCAAGAAAGCGCTGCTCTATCACCTGCACTATTGATAGACCGGCGTTTTCCATTAAAATCAAACTAGGAATGCTGTATTTTCTTGTGGCATCCAGATCCATTTCCCGCATCTGAGCCGCTTTGACAAGCCGCATAGCCAACCACCTTCTCTTTATATGTTAAGATCGGTTGCCTTCCCAAGGGCCAGGACAGTGGCACAGGCGTAATCTCTGCTGTGGCTCAGGCTCACCAACAGTTCGGCAATCCCCCTCTTCTCTGCCTCCACTGCACTATTTCCCAACAGTTTTACCTGGGGCCGTTCCCCCTCCATAACAATTTCGATCTCCAGCCAGGGGAATATTTGATCAGGCATCACAGCACTGCAGGCCTTCCTGACAGCCTCCTTGGCCGCAAAACGGGCAGCAAAAGAGGCCGCAGCCCTCCCCCGCCTATTGCAATAGGCGATCTCCTGTTGGGTAAACAGCCGCCTCAGCAGTCCTTTTCGCCTTGCCAGGGCCTTTTCCACCCTGTCTATTTCAATGATATCAATGCCGATCCCTAAAACCATTTTATCAACTAACCTTCTTGAACAAGGATTTCCCCGGCATCAGCCATTCTTTCCACCTGTTCAAGCTCTTCCTGTTCACTTACTGTTAAAACCTTATCCATATTCAGCAGAATAAACAGCCTGTCATCCAACTTGCCTACCCCATCCAAATATGCAGCTGTGATACCTGCAATCACCGGAGGTGGTGGTTCAATGCTGCTGGCAGGTAGACGAAGCACCTCTAATACCTCATCAACAATTACTCCAATAACGCTTTCATTAACTTCAACTATCATAATCCGGGCATCTTTTGTATACTCTGACTGGTCAATTGCAAACCTCTTTTTCAGATCAACCACCGGGATGATCTGACCCCGCAGGTTGATCACCCCTTCTAAGAAAGCCGGACTGTTAGGAATTTTTGTCGGCTTGGTTAATAAATTGATCTCCCGCACCTGAGTAATAGGCACACCATATTCCTCTGCACCCAATCTGAAGATCACCAATTGGATTTCCTGTTCGCCACTGGTCATCTGTGCCCCTTACCGGGGTTCACCCCCCTATTAATAATCTTTCTCTTCATATTTCTACCAATACCGACAATTTCCTGCTCTGAATTAAATCTCAGCCAACAATCAACAATTAAATATTAAACCTGAACTCGATAATATCTCCATCATGTACTATATAATCCTTGCCCTCCAGACGGGCAAGCCCCTTTTCTTTAATCTTTGTCATATCCCGATATTTTTCCATATCCTCAAACTTAACAACTTCAGCCCTAATAAAACCCCGCTCAATATCTGTGTGGACCTTTCCTGCAGCTGCTCTAGCTGCTGTTCCCTTTTTAATGGTCCAGGCTTTCACTTCATCAGATCCTACAGTTAAAAAGGATATTAAACCAAGCTGTTTGTAAATTGTTTTAGCAACCCTCTCAACACCCGGTTCATCGATCCCCATCTCTTTCAGGAATAATTCCCTTTCTCCCGGATCCAATTGTGCTATCTCCGCTTCCAGTTCAAGGCAGATGGGGAGAACAGGAAATCCCTTTTCCTCTCCATATTTCCTGACATCCTCTTCACCCTCATAATGACCGTCCCGCAGTTGGCCCTCATCCAGATTGATGACGAGAATCATAGGCTTTGTAGTTAAAAAACCCAGTGAACGCACTGCCTTCCACTCCTCATCGCTGAGGCCGGCTTCCAGCAGCGGTTTCTCTTTATTAAGCACTTCTTGGCAGCGCTTTAGTGCTGCCTGCTCCACTAAAGTTTGACCTTTTATCTTTTTGCTGGCGGCTATCCTTTCCAACCTGGTTTCCACCATCTGCAGATCTGCCAGAATGAGCTCAGCGTTAACACTTTCCAGATCACGCAGCGGGTTGATATCGCCATCTATATGCGGTATATTGTCATTCCTGAAGGCTCTGACTACATGGATCAGGGCATCGACCTCGCGCACCGCATTTAAAAAAGCTGCTCCTGAGCCCCGGTTCAAACCAGGCACATCTGTGACCTCCAGGGTCGCAGGAGTCACTTTACGGGGATGATATATCTCCGCCAAAAAGTCCAAACGCTTATCTGGAATCTTGGCCACACGAACACTGGTTTTTGTGCGGCCTGCATAACTGGATGTCTCTTCCTCTCCCTGGGTCAAGAGGTTGAACAGTGTTGTTTTCCCCACCAGGGGTAAACCGATAATCCCACAGGTTAAGGCCATTTTCTCTTCACCTCGCTACAAGTATAGCACAGCTTTATTAAGAAGAAAAAATCCCCATTTAAAAAACGGGGATTTTACTAGTCTAGATAACCATAAGACCAAAAAACTATATGCTATTAGGCATTCTTAATGCGCTCAACAGCATCAACCGGGCAGGCACGATAGCACCTTCCACATCTTATGCAGGATTCTTCATCGATCTCGTAGAAAGCTCCTCCATTATAGCTCACATTAATTGCTCCACTGCCGCCATCATTGGCACACACATACCAACAGGTCGCACAGTCCATGCAGAGGTCACGAAGAATTTTAAAAGTAAATTTATATTTTTTCTTTTCCTCTGCCATTAAAAATAACCCCCTTTCTAATTCTCCCAAATCAATACTGTTAAATTCGCCAACTGTCGATGAAAATCCTGCATCATAAATGCTAACTTTTTTTATACGGGTTTCTTTCCTGATTTTTCTAAAGCACGGATCCTA
>DULM01000193.1 GCA_012840405.1 Syntrophomonadaceae bacterium
AAATGCTAACTGATTACAATCTCAGCGATCTGATCAATATGGCACCTCCCGGTGCTGTCATGCCTTTCGGGGTGGCTGTCACCATGGTTGCCGGAGGCTTCATGGTAGGAGCCATTATTACCCCAGATATGAGCCGTTTTAACCGCAACATCAAAGATGTATTCTGGATGACCTTTCTCAGCCTCTTTTTAGGAGAACTGATCGTCAACACCCTCGGTGTGCTCATGGCACACGCAGTAAAAAGCCCGGATGTGGTCAGCATCATGCTCACTTTGGGTGGCTGGCTCTCCGCATCCCTGGTTATTTTCGCCACCATCAAAATCAATGACATGAACCTTTACGGAGCCTCCTTAGGCACATCTAATTTCCTGGACACCGCATTCGGAATGAAGATGAGCCGCTCCACCATCACACTGGTGATCGGCATCCTGGGTACCCTGGGGTCAGTTTTGGGCATCCTGGACCGCTTTGTAGGCTTCCTCACCCTGTTGGGTGTGGCCCTGCCGCCGGTAGGAGGAATCATTATTGTTGATTACTTTATTCTCAAACGCTCCCGTAAAGTGCTGGATATTTCCCGGGCACAGAACAAGCTCCCTGACACTGTGGAAAATATCAACCCGATTGCTATTGTCAGCTGGATCTGTGCCTTCCTGGTGGGTTATTTTATCCAGTGGGGGATCCCGGCTTTTAACTCCCTATTTACCGCTGCGGTTCTTTACTGGGTAGGAAACCTAATTTTTGCTTCGACAGCAGAAAAATAAACCAGTATTTGCTAATAATTTCCTAAGTCGTCAATATTTAATATAGGAGTGAAATAAATTGCCTTACATTGATGCACAAATGGTTGAAGATATCGCCATTGGAGCCGCCTTTTTAGGTACTGGAGGTGGCGGGGACCCCTATGTGGGCAAACTGATGGCTCTGCAGGCCATTGAAAAATATGGCCCTGTGGAACTGCTCGATGTGGAACAAATACCTGATGATGCCCAGATTGTCCCTGCAGCCATGATGGGCGCCCCTACAGTACTGGTGGAAAAGATACCTTCAGGTGAAGAGGTGTTCCGTGCCTTTAATATGCTGAAAGAATATCTAGGCAAAGAGATCTATGCCACCATTCCCATTGAAGCAGGGGGAGTAAACTCCATGATCCCTATTGCTGTTGCTGCGACTCAACAACTCCCCTTGATTGATGCCGATGGCATGGGAAGGGCCTTTCCCGAGCTGCAGATGGTCACCTACCACCTCTATGGGATATCTGCCACACCAATGGTGATCGCTGATGAAAAAGGAAACACCATCTTATTAAATACAATAGACAACTTCTGGACCGAAAACTTGGCCCGGAATGCAACTGTGGTGATGGGTGGCTCAGTGATGATCGCCATCTACCCCATGACCGGGAAGGATGTCAAAAAAGCAGGTATCAGAAATATAGTCACCTATTCTGCGGAAATCGGCAAAGCCATCCGGCTGGCCCGCCAGAATGACCAGAACCCGGTAGCAGCCCTGATCAAGGTGACAGGGGGCTATCCCCTCTTTAAAGGCAAAATCGGGGATGTGATACGGCGCACCACCGGAGGTTTTGTGCGGGGCCAGGCGATCATTGCAGGCATTGATGAGTTCCGGGGCTCCAAACTGGAACTTCACTTCCAAAATGAAAATCTGATCGCCATACAGGACGGCAAGGTCGCTGCCACTGTACCTGATCTGATCTGTACAGTTGATGCGGAAACAGCCATCCCGATCACAACAGAAGGCTTACGCTATGGGCAGCGGGTGGTTGTTGTGGGCATCCCCTGTGATGAAAAATGGCGCACCCCTAAAGGGATCGAAACAGTGGGCCCTCGCTACTTTGGCTATGATGTTGATTATATTCCTGTAGAAAAAAGGGTTAAGGAGGTGCGCTAAATGAGTTACAGACTGGGAATAGATGTGGGAGGAACAAACACTGATGCTGTTATCATTGATGAAAACCTTAATCTTGTGGCCAAAGTAAAAACACCAACAACCCAGGATGTGAGTTCAGGTATTTTTACAGCAATGCGCACTGTTTTGGAGGAGGCTGCCATCCCTCCGGAGAAGATCAGCTATACAATGCTGGGGACAACTCACTGCACCAATGCCATTGTGGAAAGAAAACGGCTCTGCCGGGTTGCAGTGATCAGGTTGGCCAAACCGGCCACCCAATCAATCGAGCCGACAACCGGTTGGCCCCCAGAATTGAAAGAGGCCATCGGAAGCAGATACTACCTGGTAGAAGGCGGCCATGAATTCGATGGGCGGGAAATCTCCCCTCTTAATGAGGAAGAAATCAGAAAAATAGCACAGGAATTAAAGGGTAAAGTAGACAGCATTGCCATCATCTCCGTTTTCTCCCCCATTAATGCCGAACACGAAAAACGGGCTGGGGAAATAATAAAATCGGAAATGGGAGCGATACCTATTACCTACTCCCATGAGATCGGATCCATCGGGCTGCTGGAAAGGGAAAATGCCACTATCCTCAATGCGGCCCTGATCAATATCGCCCGCAACACTGCCAACAGCTTTGTGGATGCCTTGAAAAAAGAGGGAGTCACAAATGCAACGGTTTATATCTGCCAGAATGACGGCACACTGATGGCTGTGGACTACGCAGTAAACTACCCTATTCTCACCATCGCCTGCGGCCCCACCAACAGCATTAGGGGAGCATCTTTTTTGAGCAATGTGGAGAATGGCATCGTTCTTGATGTGGGTGGAACCACCAGTGATGTGGGGGTTATTACCAACTCCTTCCCCAGGGAGTCTTCACTAGCTGTTGAGATCGGGGGTGTGCGTACCAATTTCCGCATGCCGGACCTGGTATCTATCGGCCTGGGTGGCGGTACTATCATTCGTGAAGATAACGGTGAAATCAAGATCGGGCCTGACAGTGTGGGCTACCGGATTACTGAAGAGGCCTTAGTCTTTGGAGGCAGCACAATAACAGCTACAGATATTGCTGTGCGCCTTGGCCTGGCTGATATCGGTGATAAAGAAAAGGTAAACTGCATAGATATGGAATTTGCCCGGCGGGCTCACGAAAAAATCATGACCATGGTAGCAGAAGCCATCGATAAAATGAAGGTCAGCAAGGACCCTCTCCCCCTGATCCTGGTAGGGGGAGGCAGCATCATCATCAACGGCACCCTTGAAGGTGTAAGTGAAATACACCGCCCTGACAACTTCGATGTGGCCAATGCTCTGGGTGCAGCCATCGCACAGGTAAGTGGAGAAGTGGATAAAATCTATTCCCTCTCTGATATGACCAGAGAACAGGCTATGGATGATGCCAGAAAGCTGGCAAAAGAGGAAGCGATCAGGGCTGGAGCCAACCCGGATACTGTTACCATTGTACAGCAGGAGGATGTGCCTTTAGCCTACCTCCCAGGGAACGCTACACGCATCCGGGTGAAAGCAGCAGGGTCACTGAGCAGATAAGCTGTTAACCGGTTTAAAAGGGGTTCACCTTGAACCCCTTTTTCATTTTATTTAATTGCTTTTCCCACTTCATCCCATAAATCCTCGTCCTCAAAGCCCAATCTCCAGAAGGAACAACCTGCTAAATGATATTTTTTAACCAATTCCAGTTTCTGATTTATACTGGCAGTGTTTTCAAACCATATTTCACGCTCCCCGACTTCAGGGTCGGAATAATGAATGACCGGCCCCTGCTTTTCCTCATCCCAATTCACCTGTGCCCTGTACAGCTCAATTATCCTTTTGATCTCAACATTACCCCTGGCAACTGCCCCTCCGCCAGGCAGCCAGTCATAACCATAGGTGGCGATCCCCAAAGAAAGCTTTTCAGAAGGCAGTCCCATCTTTATTATATATTCGATATTCTCCTCTACCCACCAGAGGGGAGCCACAGGGCCGGGCTCAGTATCACTATGGCTGTAATCATAGGCCATCATAACAACCCTATCTGCCGTCTTTGCGATCTCCTGCAGATCGTAAATCTCTGCCAGATGGGAAGGGGGTTTCACAGGAGGGAGCACACAGACATCCAGCCTTTTGTTCTGAGGCAATTCCCCTCGCAGTTCAGATAAAAATGTTGTTAACCCTTCTTGATATTCTGTGTAATCCATCCCCTCACTTCTGATAATTTCCAGATCTATATTGACCCCATCAAAGCTATTGTCTCGCACAAGCTGAATGATGTTTTCTACTGCTGCTTTTCTGGCAGCGGGGTTGATGAGCACCTCTCTGCTCCTATTGCCTGCCAAAGCAATCAATGGAATCACTTTAGTGTTGCTCTCCTTTGCTAAAACCAGCGCTTCACTGTCCACATCCTCTTGCATGGTCCCATCCCCCTGCAGCCGATACCACAAAGGGGATAATTCATCAATTGCTCCTCTGTTTTCAGCAAATGAACTAAAAGAGGACCCCTCACCCCTGCCATTGACATAAAAAGCACAAACCGTCTGTGATGAAGGAAGCCTTTTCTCCTTTGTTTGTTCTGTGGAAGGAGCCTGCATCTGCGGCTGGCAACCTGCAGGAAAGAGCAACACCCCGGTAAAGGTGATCAGGAACAATAACAGTTTGGTCATTTTAAAACTGACAACCCTGATGCTGCACACCCCTTTGCTGAAAAATCTTAACCCCTCTCCTTCCTTATTTTATCCACATGCCGATAGATAAAGATATCTCACCACATTGAGGACAAACAGCTACCTTAGGCTTTTCCAGCCTTGTTGCAAAAATACCGGTACCGGCAGCTATTTTGATGCCATAACCCGCACCATCAACCTTGACATCAAACCCCTCCAGCATTTCACACTGACACTGACGGCACCACCTCCGTTCAGTTTTCCCATAAAGTTATTATTACCCATAAATTACAACAGTACCTTTAATTAATTAGGCAAATGAATTGAAAAGAAGATAGATAAAAAAGTAGGGTTAAATAGTCTCTTTCGTACAAAGATTGGAGTATATGAACCAGGAGCAGAACGAACAGATAATGCAGATTCTGGCTGTTTCTTATCGGCTTTATTTGCTGATTGTGGACTTGTGGACTAATAAAAAACACCACCTACGGTGCATTCGCACTTTCAGTGGTTCATTTTAATTTATATAGCTAGAAAGCTATCATGTCAACAGCAAATAAAAAGGGGTTGACTGGCTTTTACTTAATGCCGTATGCCGTCAAACCCTTGATCTATCTAAATTGGCGGAGAGGGTGGGATTCGAACCCACGAAGGGGCTCAGCACCCCTTACTCGATTTCGAGTCGAGCGCCTTCAACCGGACTCGGCCACCTCTCCGTATTATATAGACCACAGGGTCGGTATAGTTACAACAAAAAAACTGCTCATCAATTATATGCGCATCATGCGCATCAATTATATAATGATCCCCCTCACCCTGTCAAAGGTAGATAGACCGCACACTCCTTCTCTTTACTCCCCATCAGGGCCGGGATAGCACCCTGCTTCCCTTTCTTGGACTGTTGAGTCGTCAGGCAATTCCCCTGAGCGCAGCTTTTTGAAAAAGTTCTGCAAGATCTGGGCACACTTCTCCTTTAGCACACCACCGGTTACCTCTACCTGATGGTTGAAACAGCTTTCCCCTAAAAGATCCACACAGGACCCGGCAGCTCCTGCCTTAGGGTCATAGGCACCGAACACTATCCGGTCCAGCCGTGCCTGGATTGCCGCCCCGGCACACATGGGACAGGGTTCCATGGTAACATAGAGCGTGCAGCCGTTCAAGCGCCAACTGCCCAGCCTAAATGCCGCCTCCCGCAGAGCCAGCATCTCAGCATGGGCTGTGGGATCACCCAGCCCTTCCCTGAGGTTGTGGCCCCGTGCGATCACCTGCTCCCCCTGAACCACTACAGCACCTACAGGCACCTCCAGTTTAGCGGCGGCTTTGTAGGCCTCTTTGATGGCCTCCCGCATAAACTTTATATCCCGCTCATTATTATCGATTTCCAACACACTCCCTGCCAATCTATAATTGAAAAAATTGAAAAAACGGTTTTGCTGATTAGCTGTTATCATCTGTCAAGTAAATTTAGCTTATCCTTTTTTATCAAGGGTGCTCCATTTTTAACACCACATAATGACCAGTGAACATACAAGCTTCTAACAAAGTGGCTGTTGTCTTTTTGCGAAAATGGTTCTTGCCCCCAACCCATCCTTAGATGCCCTGCTTTTTAGCTAAATAGTTTATCAATGGCTCCTCAGTGTCATCTTGCTGAATGAGCTTATCTTATGCCAAGAGAACTAGATCAGCATCAGTAAGTTCTAGTTTTATAATTCCCCGTAACACAGCTAGAGGATTCCCTTTGAAAGAGATTTTGCAAGAGATAAAGTATTTTGCTATTAACTGCTGTAGCAATTAACGACAAGAAAAAGCTAGCCAGGATAACTGCCTTTTACTACCTGATGCTGTCATAACAGTTTGACTCCCTTTAGCATCAGTTAAGCTGAATGCCTCATTACACATTTAGACTATACTGCAGCATCTGACACACAAAATTATTTAAACATTATTAAACTGCCCTATATAATTTACCATAATTTGATCGGGGCCGCATACCCCCTTTCTAGCGATAGGTTGTCTTACCATAATT
>DULM01000194.1 GCA_012840405.1 Syntrophomonadaceae bacterium
GCACGCTATCAAAAACTAAGAAATGTATTAACCACTCAGGTGATCATCAATGATTCAAAGAACCTTTGGAATAGTATAATAAAGCATTTCAAACAAAAATGACTAAACCCCTGAAAACTCAGGGGTTATTGTTTTCCTTCTACCCATCCTGCTCATCACTCTCAACAGGCTAAATGATTTTAAAATAAAACATTAAAAGTAAAACCAGTAACAACAGCTATAACAAAGATAGTAATTACAAAAACGACCACTGGACGCGGACGGAAAATCGATGCCAGGAGGGTTACCTCCGGGATACTAGCACCTGCCCCCCCGATAATAAGAGCTGCTACTGTTCCTAAAGCCATTCCCTTTTTCATCAAAGTAAGGCCAATGGGGATGATGG
The DNA here is from genome assembly GCA_012840405.1 of Syntrophomonadaceae bacterium. Classification (GTDB taxonomy): domain Bacteria; phylum Bacillota; class DSM-12270; order Thermacetogeniales; family Thermacetogeniaceae; genus DTU068. Next base: position 386 of record DULM01000194.1, read on the forward strand.
TCTCTGCCCTGATATACATTGGAATACCGATGACGGCAGCCACAGGAACAGCTAAGGGGTTACCCCTACCCGCCACTTTAGCGATCCACTCTGAGGGTATAAATCCATAGATAACGGCACCGATGGCCGTACCCAGCACCAGGTAAGGTAAGACCTGCCGGAAAAGTGCCATCGCCTGCACCCCAGCACCCCTAAGTTTGGGTTTGAGCTGCTCCCACTTGCTTGAAGGTAAAGCATCTTCGGAGAGATCCTCCAGGTTGGATAGGTCGAGTTCAACAGTTTCACAACAGCCTACAGCTGGATTAGCAGCCAGTTCCTCGGTTTCACAGCATGATGTGCTGCAGCAACTGGATGTTTGAATATGAGCGAGATCTTTCACCTGATTTGCCATACCCATTCTTTCCCATACAGCACCGCCTATAGCTGCCAGAGCAAAAGTGATCACACCATAAACCACAGTTGCCCGCCAGCCAAAAAGCGCCAAAAACAGCCCGATAATGATGGGGTTCAAAATGGGTGAAGCTAATAGAAAAGATATACTAGCACCAAAGGGAGCTCCACTGCTGAGTAGTCCAACCAGTATGGGAACTGTTGAACAGGAACAAAAAGGGGTAAGGGCACCGAAAGCAGCTCCAAGCATATTGCCCAATCCACGTTTGGGCTTGCCCAGCACTTCTCGTATTTTTTCATCCGGCACAAACTGCTGGATTAATGCCACCAGGAAGGAAATGCCGATAAAAAGCAGAACCAACTCACCCAGGATCATGACAAAAAACTTGCCCGTTGTCACCAGGTTATTCATTATTCATCCTCTCCTCTCATATGCTCATCGATGATATCTTTGGCAGTGAGGAACCTGCAGCAGCCCTGGACCCACTCCTGTACATCTTGATTCAAGCTGTAATAGGACCAGGTACCTTCAGTTCTTCTCTGGATCAGACCCACTTCGTTCATCACCTTCAAATGATAAGACATAAGCGGTTGTTTTTGCCCCAGAGCTTCTACCAGTTCACAAACACACTTCTCTCCCTCTCTGAGTAAAATAATAATTTTCAGCCGCAGAGGATCAGCCATCACCTGAAACTTGGCTGCATACTCTGCAAGAAACCGATCAACATAATCTTCACTGGATGAACGGGGCATTGGATTCACCCTTCTCACCTGCCCTTCGATATATCAAAAATTTTTGATATAAGCCATAAAAAATTTTATACCGGTCCCTGCATCTTTTTGCTGTTGAGATCACCCTTTTTTAATAAAACATGCTGAAAAGGTGTTAGGGGTTCACCATCTTCATAGACTATTTCTGTGAAATATATACAGTTACCACTTAATGCGATTTCTTCAGAGGTTAACCGTTTCCTAAACCAGCAGCATTCCTGCTGATGTGCATCATAAAGTCCACAGTTATTGCACCCATTCACCATCAAAAACTCCCCCTTATTATAGCTGCTTATTTCCCATCCAAACAGCTTACCTTTTTTTTGATCTTCGGATAGATAACAAACTGCAAGTACTCCCATGCCTCCTCACCATCATGGTCCATGAGAATACCCTCCAGTTTTACAATCTCCTCTGGTTCCAGAACAAAAACCTTTTTCACAGCTCCAGCTCATCTCCTTTCGGCAAAAGATGGGCAAAATAATCAGCCAGTTTTTCTTCAAGAACGGCTTTTTTCTCTTCTTTGAGCTGGGGACACTGTTCCAAAGTATGCTGCCCCTGGATCACCCCTGCGGCAAAAGCCAAACAGGTAACTTCACCACAGTCCCCGCAGTTGGTGCGGGGAAAATATTTGTATATGTCAAATGGGCTTAATTGAAACTGTGGCAAGGTGGTAGGAACTATGGTCTCCCGTTTTGCTGCCACTTTATTGAGTATGGCTACAACTGCATCCAAGATTTCCCCGGCTGTTGCCATGTCTTCTGTTTTACCCACAGTCACCTGCTGTGCCTGCAGAACAATAGGCCGCTCCCCGTAAGAACAGGTAAAGAGCATCCTCTCCTGATCAAAATCTCCCCTTAATACAGCATTAAGGTTAGGAAACAGCTCAGAAATATCTCTGGACAGGGAGGCCACCACCCGGACACGGCTGCCATCGGTAAAGCAGGGAGATGTCTGCTGAATTTTGTATCCAGTGATATAATCACTTTTTTCGCTTTTTACTGCTCTGGCACTCCCTGCCTGACTGGCAATCTCTCTGACTGCATCGAGAAAGTATATAATTTCATCCTCTGTATTGAAAAAA
>DULM01000223.1 GCA_012840405.1 Syntrophomonadaceae bacterium
CCGTTGTCTGTAGAGTTTTTGAAGCAGAATAAAAATCTTGTGCTGGATACAAAGCATTTCACAACAGAATTTAAGGAGAGGTTGATTGCCAGTATTGATAATTTAGATGAAGAGACCGATGGATTGCTGATCCACAGCGAGAATTTTCAGGCATTAAATCTGCTGCAGGAGAGGTATCGAGAAAAGATTAAGTGTGTTCACATAGATCCACCATACAATACAGATACAAGTGGTTTTCTCTATAAAAATAATTATAGGCATTCAAGTTGGTTATCTATGATGTATGATAGGATATCTGAGGTTATTAAACTCTTATCTGATCAAAGCTGTATACAAATTCATATTGATGAAAATGAATATGAGAAGCTATTTATCCAAATGCAAAACTTTAATCTTATAAACCAAGGAACAATTATATGGGACAAGAGAAATCCTGTGAGTGGAACAAGTAGAATTGCGACTCAACATGAATATATTTGCTGTTTTAGTAAAAATTCAATTAAGTTAATGAGTAAGAAAACAAACGGATTAAAAATTCTTAAAAAAGCAAACGAATTGATAAGTCAATACGGAGAGGTTAATGATAAAGTCAGGAAAGAATTCAAGAAATGGATAACATCTCAACCAGATTTTACCGGAGGCGAAAAAGCTTATTGTGAAATAGATGATGATGGAAGAGTCTACCAAGCTGTTCATATGGGAGCTCCTGAGCAACGAACAAATCCTAAGTTTTTTGTACCTTTAATTCATCCGGTTACAAATAAACCTTGTCCTGTACCTGACAGGGGGTGGAGTGGAACACCGGAATTTATGCAAATGCTTGTTGAACGAAATGAAATAGTATTTGGAGAAGATGAAACAGTACAACCAAGAAGGAAATATTATTTAGAGGATAATTTAGATGGAGAGTTATCAACATTATTGTATTCGGGAGATAAAGGGAAAAAAGATCTAGAAGCATTAGGTATGGAGTTTCCTTACAACCATCCTATAAGTGTATATCAAAAGTTAATTTGGTCAGTTTTATATAAGGGTGAAGGAATAGTACTCGACTACTTCGCAGGCTCCGGTACCACCGCTCACGCTGTGATAAACCTCAACCGTGAAGACGGAGGCAACCGTAAATACATCCTTGTGGAAATGGGTAACTATTTCAATACAGTTACTAAGCCGAGAATTAAAAAGGCTATCTACGCTAAAGACTGGAAAGACGGCAAGCCACAGGACAGGAATACCGGTGTTTCACAGATATTCAAATATATCCGCCTGGAAAGCTACGAGGATACACTGAATAATATTGAACTTACCCGCACACCTGAGCAAACACGCCAGTTAATGATAGATACAAAATTGTTTAATGAGTACCTTATTTCCTATATGTTAGACATTGAAAGCAGGGGCAGTCTCTTAAACCTTGACATCTTTAAAGAGCCTTTTGACTATAAAATGAAAATTGCCGAAAACAACGAGACAAAAGAAACAAATATCGACATGGTTGAGACATTTAATTACCTTATTGGTCTTACTGTTACAAAACAAAAAGCTGCTGTCCGTTACAACGCTTTGCCTGATACTCAGAGTAAATATAAAAATGCTGTAACACTCACAGAGGACAAGCAGGGTAAATATATCTTTAAAACCATTGAAGGCATGATGCCTAATGGAGAAAAGGCCCTTGTAATCTGGCGTAATCTTACAGATGATCTTGCAGCAGACAACGCTGTTTTGGATGCTTTCTTTATTAAATATTGTGCAGATACAAAGGACAGAGAATTTGACCATATCTATGTGAATGGAGACAACAACCTCGAGAACTACCGCAGTAATAGGGAGACATGGAAGGTTCATTTGATTGAGCTTGAATTTAAGCAGAGAATGTTTGAGGTGGAGTAAAATGGGGGCAAAAAAGAACAATAAAAATAATAGCATTGATCTCAATGACTGCCTGGTGCTAAACAAATACTTCCTTTCCCTTTTTGGCAAAAAAGATTTCAGAGAACTTGCGGAGGAGATGCGGTCCGCTGATTTGGAAGGGTATAACGAAGAAAATACATCCTATTATTATGAATTTATTGTGCGTAAATATGGAAAGCTTGGCTTGTTAGATAGAGACAAGCTAAAAGAATACGATGAAAACATTTTTCGTTATGTCCGGCATATTGGCGAGTACCGGGGAGGTCTTACCCTGAAATACTTTCAGTATCTTGCCCTGCTTTTTACAGAAATGTATCTTGACCGTTACTTTCTGGATAGAGAGAACTTTGTTGCTGATCTGAATAAATTCTTGCATGAATTCAATTCTGAAAGAGAAGGAAAAAAAATATCAGATTATACGGAAGGCAGTTTAAATAAACTTGCCTTTATGTGTGCCACCGGCAGCGGTAAGACTTTGATCATGCATGCCAACATTCTTCAATTCCAGCACTATTTTAAAAAAGCACAGGAATATAACAAAAAATTAAAACTAAACAAAATCATTCTCCTTACGCCAAATGAGGGTTTATCTCACCAGCACATCGAGGAATTGAAGCTTTCCGGCATTTGCTGCCAATTATTTGAGAAAGATACCCTTCAGGAAAAAGATGCTGTTTTGGTGATCGATATCAACAAACTGGAGGAGCAGGGGAAGGTGAAGACTGTCTCTGTGGACAGCTTCGAACAGAACAACCTTGTTCTCGTTGATGAAGGACACAAAGGTCTTTCCGGGAATGTATGGTATGACTATCGGAGCCGGTTGTCTGAAGACGGTTTTTCCTTTGAGTATTCAGCAACTTTTAAACAAGCTATCAAGGATGAAAGAAAAAAATCAAATGCGGAGGCTCTTGCACATCAGTACGGCAAGGCCATTATCTTTGACTATTCCTATAAGTATTTCTATAATGACGGCTATGGTAAGGAATACCGCATTTATAACCTCAAGGATGCCCTTGACAAAGAACAGCAGGAGCTGTATTTAACAGGATGCCTGCTTAGTTTTTATCAACAGTTGAAGATTTATCTGAGTGATCGAGGGGCTTTTGCTCCCTTTAATATTGAAAAACCGCTATTAGTATTTGTCGGGAACACTGTAAATAAGATTGTCAGCAAAAAGGAATTGAGCGATGTGCAGATGGTCTTGGCTTTTATTAACGGTTTTACTTCTAATAAAGAGAAGGCTGTAAAACATATTCAAATGCTGCTGGATGACAACAGCGGGATCTTTGATGCAAAAGGTCAGCAATTGTTTTATGGTGACTTTTCGTATTTGCAAAGTCTGTTCAAAAAAGACGCTGATGCTGTGTATGATGATGTTTTAAAAATAGTTTTTGAGACAACAGCCACTGGTAGATTGCATTTGGTAAACTTTAAGCAGTTGGATGGAGAGATCGGACTCCGGATTGGCAGTAATAATGAATTTTTTGGGGTTATCAATGTTGGTACCGGTGGTGACAGAGCGCTGATCAAGAATATTGAAATGGGTAAAACAGGTATTGTTACAGATGATAACCATTTTGAGAACCAGTCATTATTTGAAAAAATTAATGATAAAAATTCCAGGATAAACATACTTATCGGTTCTAAAAAGTTTACAGAAGGGTGGAATAGTTGGCGGGTTTCCACTATGGGCCTGATAAACTTTGCCAAAGGGGAGGGTGCTCAGGCTATACAACTTTTCGGCAGAGGTGTAAGGCTAAAGGGATATAAGTACTCCCTAAAGCGCAGTTCCAAATTAGACTATCCTGTTGCTGTACCAAAGTATATCAATAAAATTGAAACACTTACCATATTTGGTGTGAAAGCTGATTATATGGCCCAATTCAAGGAATATCTTGAAAAAGAAGATATGGATTTGAATGACTCCGTAAAAGAATTTAAACTTCCTGTAGTCAGCCGCTATTATGAGGTTAAGGATAAGCTAAAGGTGATTAAAGTCAAAGATGGGGTTGATTTTAAAAAACAGTCAAGGCTGCTCCTTTCTGTTCCTTCAGATGGCTTTATGCAGAATCTAATTAAAAACAAGATTAGAGTCGATTATAATGCAACTGTGCAAAGTATCACCTCTACCAATGGTGAGAATTTCGAGCATCAAAAGAATGAAGCAGTATTAGAGCCCCAGCATATTGCATTTTTGGATATTGATAAGCTTTACGCGGAGTTATTGCAATACAAAAATCTAAAAACTTACTACAATATTTGCATTGACAAGTCATTATTACTGGAAATACTCGAGCTGAAGGGCTGGTACACTTTGTTTGTTCCCAGGCAACTGATGGAAATCGATAGCTTTGATAAAATAAACAGAATTAATGATATTTGCGGAATGCTTTTAAAAAAATATTTAGACAGGTTTTTTAAATATCACAAAACCCAATTTGAAGACCAGTACTTAGAATATCAGGACTTAAAAGCTAACGATAAAAATTTCATTGATGAATATGATATTACGTTATTTAACAAAGATAGATTTGACGAATTTGCAGAGTTATTTGAGGGAATTAAGGTTGCTCTGGAAAAAAACGGAGGTTTAGATAACTATGAGGGTAAGCATTTGAATTTCCGTTATTTCGATTTTTATAACCACCTCTATACTCCTCTTATTTCTATTGATCACGGAATCCGTATTGAGGTTTCGCCAGTTAGCCTTAATAGAGATGAGAAGTTGTTTATTGACAAACTAAAGGCATATTGTGATGATAATCCGTCATTTTTTACCGAAAATAGATTGTACTTGCTGCGCAATAAAAGCAAGGTGGGTATAGGTTTTTTTGAAGCAGGAAATTTTTATCCCGATTTTATCATGTGGATCGCTCGAGATGACAAGCAGTATATAACTTTTATTGACCCTAAAGGCATCATGATGCTGGAGAAAAATATCAACAATCCCAAAATCCTGTTTTACAAAACCATTAAAGAGCTTGAAGCTCAACTGCAGCCTTCGTATAGTAAAGAACAGATTATATTAAATTCCTTTATCCTGTCCGGAACACCTGCTGCAGATGCTGCTGCCTTTTATGGGGTTAAAATAACTGAGTTTGAAAGCAGAAATGTACTTTTTTTAGAAGATGATGATTGTATAGAGAAGATGGTGTACAGGATATTACAAGGGATTTAGAATAAGGAAAATACCGGTAGTAGCAGAGAAACTTTATGAATTAGGCCTAGACGGCAAAAAATTAGAAGCATTCTTTAGATTTTAGGTATACAATAAATTTGCTAGATAATTTAATATGATCAGGAATGTAATTCCGGGGGAGGGGAGCAATTGGCAAGCGGTTATGAGTACAACTATAAGGTATTGGTTTCCAAGCTTGCCGACTGCGATTTTGAGGAAGCAGCAGCGCGGCTCGGCTTAAAGCCTCCTGAAAATGGCTCGATAACAGTTCGCTTTTTGGGCAGAGATTATGCCATACGTTCAGACGGAGTGTTTGCGGAGGATGGCCGGCCCTCTGATCCGAATGTTCGCAGTATTCTTATCCATTATGTCATATCTCAAGGCATATGTCATATCTCAAGGCAGCGGTGATCCTGAAAATATATTTTATTTGCCATATCATTTTTTACCAAATTACTTTTTGCCGAACCGTTCAAGGAAAAGCGTTTTTGCTGACGGCGATCTGGCATTTTCAAAAGCAATCTGTGAAATGGAAAACAGCTTTGAAAGAATCAGCAAGGCAATGGGTATTTTGGGTGCCGAATATAAAGGAGAAGTGCGGAAAGGTGAACATTCTTGGAAGTTCTATGTATTGCCCAAAATACCTGTGCAAGTGATATATTATGAAGCAGATGACGAATTCCCATGTGACATCAAGGTAAAATTTGATGGTGGCGCGGGCCGGTTTTTCGATTTTGAGACATTGGCTTTTCTTTACGGAGTTTCATTCATGAGTTGGTGAAACTTGCCCGTGATGAATAGCAGATAATTGCCCGCTGTCGAGATGTTTCTCGATTTTCTGCTGTCAAAATTGAGAGGGAAGCAATCAAAACCGTTTCACTTCCCCCATTCCAGAAAAGTGGAATAATAACCATATTTCTTGATGAAATCATCAATTAAGTATATTATATATTAAACAGGTTTTTTGGTTTTTTGGGAAGGAGTTAGTAGGTTGAGTTTGACGCAAAGGCAGACTGAATTTCTAAACTGTATAGTTGAGCACTACAGAAGAATGGGCACTCCGGTGCACTATACTTCTGTTGCTGAGTGGATGGGGGTCAGTAAATGGACTGCCTATGATATGCTGAGGCGTTTGGAGCAGAAGGGGTATTTGGAGTCCTATTGTGATGTCACTGTTAAGGGTGGTACACCCGGGCGCTCCCAGGTGCTTTTCAAGCCAACAGATCAAGTTCAAAAGAAACATTCAGAGCAGTTAGATTGGCTCAGTTGGCGGGACAAACTGGTCCAGATTTTTGCGGAATATAAAAGTGGTGCTCAATTGATCAATCAATTGGTGGCACTGCTTCCTCAAGCCCAGGGGCCGACCATGCGTTGCGCCTGTTTAATAGCTGTTTTTGTGGCTTGTTTGAAAACCTTTAATGAGCATGCCATTAAACTGGTTCAGTATATTAATATCAATAAACCGGAACAGCGTCTTACCCATTTTTCAGGAACCGTTGCTGGAAGTTTATCACGGGAAACGCAGACAAAGGGACACTATCTTGAAAAAGAAGGTATGCTTACGAGGCTGCTGGAGAGGTACCATGATGCCTTAAGCCAAGTTGAATTGGGGCAGTATAACTTGCTGGTTGGCTTTCTTGATGATCTGATTCAAGCAGTAGACTAAGAACTATCTGTTGGAGGTGATATGGGCTGTAAATTTTTTGTGGGTGATTTTTTGGTATTTTGGGTGTCGCAGTTGTATGGAATTTGGGGGATTTAGGAGGCGACTGGAGGATGTCAAAAAGAGTTTTACCCAAGCTCAACTGGGACTTTGCCAAACGGTATGTGGGTGAAAGTCTGCTGAGAACGGCCTTTAATTATGTTGAGGGTGATCCGAATAACAATATACCCCGATTGCTTAGTGTTTTAGAGAAGATCACACCTCTACCAGAGCACAAAGAATATATTCGCTATGTGCTCACTACTTATCAAAATAATCCCGCGATGAGAACCTATTTTAATAATATTTTTACTGAAATTGACCATGGTGTGCGTGAAAGGTTGCTGTGCAATGCTGTAATTAACACTATGTTGCTCAGCCATCCGCGCAGGAGAGAAGTTGAAGAAAAAACAGGGGTACATGTCCCCTATACAATTCTGATTGACCCCACCAGTGCCTGCAACCTGAAATGCGAGGGCTGCTGGGCAGGGGAATATAACAAACATGACCAATTAGAACCTGAATTGATGGACAGAATCCTTAATGAGGCCAGGGAGTTGGGTATTTATGGTATTGTGCTTTCAGGAGGAGAACCCTTTGTCTATCCCTATCTTTTAGATATGGCCCAGAAGCATAATGACATGGCTTTTATGGTTTATACAAATGGTACCAAAATCGATGAAAATGTGGCGGACAGGCTCCAGGAGTTAGGCAATATTTCCCCTGCAATCAGTTTAGAGGGGTGGGAGGAAGTAACTGATGCCCGCCGCGGCAAAGGAACTTTTAAGAAAGTTATACGCGCTATGGATCTGATGAAGGAAAGAGGTATTATCTTTGGAGCATCATTTACCATCACCAGAAATAATATTGAGCAAATCACAAGTGATGAGTTTATTGACTTCTTGATTGATAAAGGTGTCAGATATATTTGGAGTTTTCACTATATACCTATCGGACGCGCCCCTAACCCTGATTTGATGGTGTTGCCTGAACAGCGGGCCTACCTGATAGAGCGCATCAATGCTCTCCGGACTAATAAGCCTATTTTGATTGTGGATTTTTGGAATGACGGAAAATGGACCAATGGCTGTATTGCAGGAGGAGATTGTTACTTCCACATCAATGCTCGGGGTGATGTGGAGCCCTGTGCCTTTGTGCATTTTGCTGTAGATAATATTCGGGAGAAAAGCCTATTTGAGGTTTTGAAAAACCCACTCTTTTTAGAGTATCAAAAAAGAATGCCCTTTTACCACAACCACCTCTGCCCCTGCCCGATTATTGACAATCCTCAGGCACTGCGAGAGATGGTTGAGGTAAGTGGTGCTCATCCCACCCATGTGGGAGCAGAAACTGTATTATACGGAGATATTGCGGCTTTTTTAGATGAGCGCTCTGCAAAGTGGAAGGAAGTTGCAAATCCCATCTGGGAGTCGATAAATCAAAAAGAAAAGTCAGCCAGTTGACAGAGATTTATCAACCTAAGCCCTCTTTCAAGGAGGGCTTTTTGTATGCCCATATTAACGATGTAAACCAGCGGGAAACAATATAAGATAGGAGTAAATTTTATTAATCTAGGACTAGGGTAGGAAAAGGGTATTTTTATATGATGGAGAAATAGTATATAATCAGCCATTCCACTAATCTGTGTACTTTCCTTGGCAAAATTAGCAGCCCCAAAAGTCCTAATTTTTAATTATAAACCTACTGACGGCAACTTTTCTGGGATGAGGGAAAGGAAAATTGGGACTAACAAATAGTTTGAGTTCTGTTTTTATTAAGTTATTACAATCTATTAAAAAACTGTTTATTATATCGGTTTCTGAGCGTTACAAAAGAGAGTTCACTTTAGCTGTTCATAAGTACAATGTCAGCAGAGTAAAAGGTGTTGCTGGTACTTTTATTGTTTTAGAAGTTGTGATGATTGTTGTGTCTTTGTTTAAACATAACAATCAGTTCCCTGACATCTGTTATAGCGGTATGTATGTTTTTCTGTTGACA
>DULM01000209.1 GCA_012840405.1 Syntrophomonadaceae bacterium
AGCTACCGAATTCGCAACCGTTTGGTTCCACCAAATCCGACTGATGCAAAGGAGGGATGAGTTTCCAGGATTTAGTTGACGACTTTTCGTGGCCAAAAGTGCCGGTTTTTAAATGGCCATTGACACCTCTGTCATGCGTCCCTCTGTCACGTGTCACGGTAACGGTACCTTTGCAAGGGGAGAAGTATTCTTACCCTTGCTAGATCCAATGTTTTATATTGAATTTTTTACTGTAAAGCCTATTTTTTTAAACTTGTCAATTAATAAGTCTAAATCACCTTGAACTTTTGATTTATCCACTAAAATTGTCAGGTTTTTTCTTGCACGCGAGCAACCAACATAAAAAAGCTTATATGCACTCAATGGCCCATATATCAAGTTCTCTTTAAAACAATCTTTAGCTCTAGTAACTCCTGGTTTTTCTAAGAATCGTTTATACTTAGAGGCACATAGATAATCAAATACTCTGTCTTCCTTAAATTGTTCTAGAATTTCTTTTGCCTCAGATATTAAAAAAGATTCATTTGCCTGATAGGTATCCTTCCTCAAATCATTTATTTTCATTCCAATTGACTCTTCCATTAGGGATAACTTAGCAGAGTACGAATAATAAAGTTGCTGAAAAGAATTTAAAGAAATATCGATCCTGGACCACATATCAAAAAATTTATACATATGTACCACTGGATTTCTATTACTGTCTTCTGCGACAAATATAACACTGTCATGGCTTTCACCTTTAACACCATGTTGTGTTGATATTGTAGGATTATTTAAGTAGTCTATAATTGCATGTACATTATCTAATGAAACATTCAGAACACTATCATAATCTCCGTCTGCAATAATACCTTTCAAATATTCTGGTGTAATTATTTCAGTTTTATTAAGGATATCTAAAAGATTTCTGATATTGTTTTGGCCATCATCATAAATATTAAATATTTTAATTAATTTATTTCGCAAGTCCAATTTGTCTTTATGATGAACAATATTCCAGCTGTCTTGATTAAAGATTGATTTATTGGCTCTAAATTCTTGTATTATCAGACCAAATTTCGAATTTTTATAATTATGAAACATGCCTGCGATAATGTACAGAAGTTTAATAAGGGGATCTGGGTTGTCAACAGATTCTGTTATTAAAACGTCAACAGCAGAATAGGTTTTTCCATAGCTGTACTTTTCCATTTTATCAATTGAATTATATAGATCTATTGAGCCAATTGCGGAAAACCTTTCTTTGTTTAATAAATATAAAACCAAAGATTCAGGAAAACCTGACTGTAATTTTTCCAGTTCTAAATTAATATTCTCAGATATAATTATTTGTGGATCAAAGTCAGGTCTTTCTTTTTTCATTTCATCATAGTATTGCTGTTTGTATGTAGGATCATTATAAATATTATTTAGTATGTCAACAATTTTTGGAATTGAACGATAATTAATACCTAGTGATTTACTTGTATCAAATAATATAAATTTATCTTCAAACGATCCATCATAATTTTTGTATATTTGCTGCATTTTATCTCCAAACAGATATAACTGTGTATCCGTATTTTTAACACTTTCAAAAAATAAATCTAAAACACATGCAATTGTATCTTGATATTCATCGATAATTATTACTTGATATTTTGAGCTAATCCTCTTTTTAATAACAGGATATCTATCAGCAATATGCTTTGAAAATACTATTAAATCATCGTGTGATAACCCCCCATAATATAAAGAGCTAAAAGGAGATTCGTTATAAAAGAGTCTATCAATGTTGTTTTTTACAATTTCATAAGAAAGTCCACCAAACTCTTCAATATATCTATTATTACTTTCAGTAATGTGTTTATCTCCTTTTGGATTTTCAATACGGCTTTTTATATCGTCTTCATATAAAGAAAAATACAAATCAAGAATTTTTTTATGTGATAAATACGGACCAATGAATTTATGAAAAAATGAATGTATCGTTCCCACAAAAATATTTGGCGATGTTATTTCTTTAGATATCTCATCTGCTGCACGATTGGTATAAGTAATACATAAAATGTTATCATTAGGAGAGTCTATGAGCAGTTGTTGCATCATCGCTTTAATCTGAGTTGTCTTACCACTGCCAGCAGGAGCATTAACTAAAAATAGATTGTTCATTTGGCTAGCCATATTAACGCCTTCTTTATATAAGCAGGAAGCATACTTTCTGCTAAGTTATTCAAAATTACTGAATACATAAAATCAGTTTTATTATTTGAGGTATGTAATACGATATCACGGATATTACATGTCTCATTACGAGGAATTGTATATTTCAACTTATCATTTTCTCTAAGTTCTTTCCATTCGTCTCTGGATTTAGTCTCATATGAATTTATGTTGTAATGCTTTGATAACATTGCTTCTTCTAGAGTACGAGCATAACCATCTTCTTGATTTTGAAAGGCTAAATATATTTGACCCTCATTTAATACAATATTAGCACTAGTCTGCCAATCATATAAGTCTTTAACAGTCGGCGGTTTACTTTCGTCCGGAAATGAGATTTTATAAAAATTATTAATAGTTGAGTTTGTTGTTTCTGATGCAAGAATTTGATCAGAAGAAGAAGCATCCTTATCATAATCTAAATCTGTAATTATTACTGTTTTAACACCAAGAAACTCAACCAGTGGTCTATAATTGTATGCGTAAGCACCACCAACTTGAACAAATGATAAATATTGTCCCCTTAAAGATTCAAATTCATCAAGGTCAAGTAAATTTTTTATCAACATTCTCTCGGTATCACCTTCGTACATAATGATTTTATCTGCAAAGATGATATCAGAAAAATTAATTGTGTAAAACCAGTTATAAAACTCGATAAGTTCTTTTTTGCCCGAGATTTCATTAAAAAATTCGTGAAAATCATACAACTTTGATTCAAATTTTGCACTATGACGTAATACCCTTATTTGTTTCATTTCAGCAGCTCTTACAACTTGACTAGAATGAGTCGTGATTAAACCCTGCATATTATTCTGCTCATCATAATAATCAAACAAATACTTAGTAAATACATTTTGCATTTGTGGATGCATATGTACTTCAGGTTCTTCAATTACAAAAAGGTTAACAATTAAAGGATTTATAGATTTTTTATACTTTTCAAGCTGAAGATGTATATATATTAAGTTACTAAAGCCCAAGCCTTGTGCCGATTCTTTTAAATAGCATTCATCTAACAAATACTTAGCACTTGTAATACGTCTCAGTAATGAGTCAATTGCACTTTCGGTTACAACCATATCTAACATGATACTTCCTGTATGTCCACCATCTGTTTTAGAAATTGATTTTATTGTTTCACTAAGTGTATCAAGAGAAGTACTTCTAATTTTTTCTTGTATGCCCGCTTCCTCTATTGGTCGGAGAATTTCATCTGGTAACTTAGCAATCAAGTCATTCCAGTTTTCTTCACTGCGTGCAATTTCCATCATATTTTTACTTATCAGATGAGTGCCATCAGAGCTTTCATCATCCAAATATCTGTTTGCCATTATATTACAATAATTGAAGAGCTTCTTAAATGAACTCACTTCCATTTTTACCTTATTTTCATACATTTCATCTGCAAAATAAGCAGCTTCCACTGAAGAATTGCCGTATAAATCAATTAACATCTCCTTTATTATTCGGGAGCCATTTTGAACCTCTTCATCCCCCTTATCAGACAGATTTTTAAAACGAGTGTTATATTTATCGTATTCATCAGCAAGGTTTTTCTTGAATATTTCTGGATCGACAGCATATTCGTATATAAAATAAAAGCTATTCTTATCTGGATCAAAATCCATAATATAGTCAGCAAAATTACGAATATCATCATTATCTTTGTCATAATCAATTTGAATTTTTACTTGTACAGGCTCAATTAATCTTGCCTTTACATTGTCATCAACAGGAAATAGAAAATTCATTATCTGATCTATGACTTTTTCTTTAGTTTCTCCGGAATTAAATATTGCCTGCATATAAGGAAAAACATCTGAACTCCATTTTTGACATTTATCAACTGATAAATCATCAACGTTAAATTTTCCATGTGATGAGCTAAAAACATAATTAAATAGTTCAACTAATGAAGTTTTACCACTATTATTTGCCCCGGCAATAATAGTGATATTTTTTTCCATATTAATCTTGGCTTCTTTAATTTGTCTATATCCAGAAACCAAAATGGTTTTAATTTTCACTATTCCACCCACTTTCTCTGTGTTTTTGAAATTAATTATTAATAAAATTATGCCTACTCTTTCACATAGGGGGAATTTGCGCAGGCTTGTATAGTCCAAAACATATATCACAGCAACATACTTGTTTGCTGAATAAGTTGCTGTTAAGAATCAGACTTCCGTTTTTCCGTTTTGACAAGGGAGCATTATACTATTCTATTTGGTTAAAAAATGGCCCCCTAATGGGAGCTGCGTTACTGAAGGTTATCTTTTCTTGTGCTTAGTCTTGTCTACCAGAACCCATACGTTACCTGGCTTAGAGGTGGGAGGAAGGGGTTTGTTTTCAATTGCTGTTATTTCTGTGTTTGATACTTTTCCTCCACGGGGTCCCTTTTCGACATACTGCCCTGAGTCCGGAGGCTTTTCACCAGGTTCATACTTCTTTTTCACTTTATCACCTCCCTCTATAAATGTTTGAAACATTTAAGCCTTCACTTAACATGGTCGGGGCAGACTCGTTTCCAATATGAACGAGTCGCCCCGTCCTCTTTTATTAGATATTGAGCTATCTTGATACCATCTTTTTCTGAGATACATTAATATTCTCTCAGATTTTGGGGACACGCTATCAGGTAAGTTAACCTTAGCTTTAACTCGCTTGATCTCATATTTTAAATATCGCTTAATATCGTTGCTGAAACTATAGGAAATAAAAAAAGGAAGTTGTTTGGTAGGTTGAGCTGGAACTAGAACATTTATTTATATATTTTATATTTCGACACATACTCGTTATATCCTTCATTATTTACCAAATGCAGGCACTGATTTTGATATGGTTACATGAGCCACACCTTGCTCGCTTAACACAGTGTTAGAGTGTGGGGACTGATTGAGTGGTCGAATCACCGGAACTAGTGGGTGGCCAGTTTGAACTTGAACCGGAACACGTGGAAAGTTTCAACCGGACTAGGTGGTAGTACCATCGGCACTCACTAAGTAGTGCACACTCAATGATAAAGTAAATCAGTTTCGAATTGATGACCGCATTCAACAAAAGTCGGGTGGTATCGGTACCGTTGCGAGGGGAGGTGCTTTTCTCCCCGAGCTTGCTGCAACTCTTCCCACAGGTGGCTGCAAAAAAACCAAGCCTACCTCCCCACCGCAACCTCATCAATCCTGCTATAAGAGCAATAAAGCAGGCCCTCCACCAGGCAGTATAATTTTATCAAAGCGGCGCTGGTTTCTAGAGAACTCCGCAAAGAACATCAGGAGATCATTATTCACACTGGACAGCATTATAACCGTGAGCTTTCAGATATTTTCTTTGATGAAATGAACATAACCCAACCAGATTACAACTTAGGGATTGGGTCTGATACACATGCCCGGCAGACTGGACAGATGATGATTGAACTAGAGGCATTGTTTCTTGAAGAGAAACATGTATTACTCTGGATATAGTTTCCGCTTGGCCGGAAACGGTGGAGAATGGATGGAATGTAGTGGTTGGGCAAGAAATTAATCATCAACAAATAATAAGTGAAAATATCATCCATGCAGCGAAAACCTTTGAACCAAATAAAAAACAACTAAATATCTTTGGTGACGGGAAGACAGCAGAGAAGATATGCGATTTGCTGGTCTGTTAATGACTCCAAGTGGTACTTTTGGCTAGTTCATCTAGTTCATATTGTTCCGTACGCCCGTATTCGACAAAAGTCGGGTGGTAGACGGTACCGTTGCGAGGGGAATGCTTACCCCCCGAGCTCGAGCTTGCTTACAACTTAGGGATCGGCTCCGACACTCACGCCCGAAATTACTCAAGCCTGACCCCTTATAGTGATACCGCAGAATGATAGATACCAAGTACAATCCTGAGAGACTTTATCCCTTCTCTACCATCAATGTAAGGCCTTCTATCTTCAATAACCGCCCGGATAAAATCTTCAATCAAGGCATCATGCCCAAAACCATAAACATTAGGCACATCTTGCTGCTCCATTTCTAGGTTTTCATCCTGGGAATCGGCAAATTTCCATGTCTCAATTTTGTTGACAGCTATGCCGCCAAGCATCACTGTCCCCTTTTCCCCAAAGATGGCCAGAGTTTCCTCCAGGTTTTCTGGGTAAATCGTTGTTGAGGCTTCAATTACCCCCAGTGCACCATTCTTAAATTCCAAAACCGCCACACCCACATCTTCAGCTTCGATCTTTCTAAAATTGTTAGCAGTGTAGCCGAAAACAGATTCAACCGGCCCCATCATCCACTGCAAAAGATCGATGTTGTGGATCGACTGGTTCATCAAACAGCCGCCATCCATAGCCCAGGTACCCCGCCAAGGTGCCTGGTCATAGTAATCCTGGGGGCGGAACCAACGCACTACAGCACTGGCATGGGTCAGTTTCCCAAACCTTCCCTCTTCCAGCGCTCTCCTCAGCTTTTGTACCGGTGGGTTAAACCTGTTTTGAAAACAGACCGCCAGCTTTACCCCATTTTCATCACAGGCATTGATCAGAGCATCCGCATCTATTGATGACAGAGCCATGGGCTTTTCCACTATTACATGCTTACCTGCCTTTGCCGCGGCTATACCCATCTCAGCATGCATGCCGCTGGGAGTGCAAATATTGACTACATCCAGATCAGGCATTTCCAGCATTTCGTGGTAATCAGTAAAATACCTTTCTGCTCCATATTTGTTTTTGTAATCTACAGCTCTTTCTTCGATAATGTCACATACATAAAGAAGATTTGCCTTTTCATTCTTTTTAATAGCTTCGGCATGTTTATAGGCGATTCTGCCACAGCCAATGATGCCAAAATTCAATTTCTTCACCCAGTTTCATCTCCATAAAATTCTGTTATTGTCTTTACTACAAACCTGACTTCTTCCCCCTGTCAACCCAGGGACATAGAAAGAGACAGCACACACTCTGCTGCCCGTTCAGCATGGGGAAACTCCCCTAACTTATTGCCCAAATCTTTGAATACCGGCCCGCGGTTGATCACGCCAGCCCGCTCAGATTCTGAGCCACACCAAACACGCAAAAACCCACCTTGGTTTTTCCACAGTCAAAGACCGTCCCACATAACCAAGGCCAAACACAGCAACAGCAGCGGACTATTGCATATTTTTCTTTCAGCTGCGCTCTTATATCACCTGATATCTGTTCTTATGTCAACATTTTTTAGCCTTTTATTTGGTTGAATATGGCTGACTCTAATTAATTCGATATCAAACGGACTTGTTCCTCTCGAAGATACTTAATCTCATAACCAACAATGAAACGATCATAACGGTCAATTATTTCTATAGAACCATCCATAGAAAGCCCGCCACCGGACTGTATAATTTTATCAAAGATTGTTTACTTATACAGGAATACCCCCCTCATTTATCGAATAGTATGAAAATAACCAATATACTGTAGAAATTGGAATGTAAACGAAGGTGAGACCCATCTTCCGCACCCTTCTTTTTCATAAATAATAATTATTAAAATCTATCAGGCTAAGGAGGAATTACAGAATATGTCGCGAATTCCCACCTAATGAAATTAAACGGGGGAATTTCGCATGAGAAGCCTGATACCTAAAGTTAAAATCTTAAGTGCTGGCGCTGCTCCACTGGTTGCAGCCTTTTGCCGTGAAATTAAACTCCGAGACACCATCGATGAGATGGTTACCTGGGATCCTAAACAATGCCGCCTGTCGCCAGGAACATTGCTGGAAGCACTCGTTATCAATATCCTGGTAGCAAGAAAACCGCTTTACCGTGTAGAAGAATTTTATAGTGAGATGAATCTCAATGTAATCTTTGGTGAAGATGAAAAGATAACTGCTGATGCATTTAATGATGATGCCCTGGGCAGAGCCCTTACCAAACTGGCTAAAGCTCATCCCAACCGAGTTTACCTGGCTTTAGCATTATCAGCTATAAATGTACACAATGTCAACACAAGAACTGTTCATGCTGATACCACATCCATATCTGTTGCTGGAGAGTATGACCAAACAGATGGAGATAATGATTTACTCGACATTACCTACGGACACAGCAAAGATCACCGGCCTGATTTGAAACAGTTCCTTTATGGACTCATCACTACTAGTGAAGGCATCCCAATCTTTGGGGAACTGTGTGATGGCAATATGAGCGATAAGACCTGGAATAAAGACGTACTGGAAAGACTGCAAACAATGCTGCCTTCTGATAAGGGCCAAAGCATCTATGTTGCTGATTCAGCTCTGGTTACCAATGACAACCTTGCTCTTATGTCCGACAAAGAGATCCCTTTCATTTCAAGACTGCCGGAAACATTTAAAATATCGGCTGAACTGAAA
>DULM01000195.1 GCA_012840405.1 Syntrophomonadaceae bacterium
CTTCATTCATACCCATATCGAGCCAATAGCTCATCTGCTAAACTGTGCAGGTGTTGTTTGTAATAATAAGGCTCCCGGCAGGCTGCTTCAAAGATAGAACGCTGACGCGGCCAGTGCTTTTTAAACACTGCTCTCAGGTTAGATACAGCCGCTGGGTAGAAGTTGAGGGGATCATAGTCTATTTCCTGGACTCCGGCTGTTGCAGCTTTTCTTATTATAGAAGACAGGTTTTCCCTGGTATCGGCAATTCCCGGGACTACCGGGGCGATAAAAATCCATGTTTTGATCCCTGCAGCTGCCAGTTGGGCAAGGGCTTGCATTCGTCTCTCAGGGGAGGGGGCACCGGGCTCAAGCAGTTTTGCCACATAGGGGTCCATAGTGGTAATTGTCAAGCCGACTTTCACCTGGGGCAGTTTTTTCAAGAGATCCAAATCCCGCAGCACCAGATCTGATTTGGTGAGAATATTGACCGACAAGTCTGTGCCTGTGAGCAGTTCCAGACAGGAGCGGGTCAGCTTATATTTCCTTTCCACCGGTTGGTAGGGGTCAGTCACACTGGACAGGGTAACACAGCCCTGTTTTTTTCTTTTCAGTGATGCCTGCAGCCGCTCGGCGAAGTTAACCTTTACTTGGACAAATGAGCCCCATTTACCTGAGATATTGCAGAACTTCTTCATAAAGCTTGCATAGCAATAAAGGCAGCCGTGGCTGCACCCTGTATATGGATTAAGGCAGTAATCAATCCCGGGAATACCACATCTGTTGAGAGCTGTACGGCATTCTTTTTCGGTAATTAGCACTAGAGTTTGCTCCTTTCGAGTTTCTGCATCTATCGGTAAATCAAAACAGTACTGCATCGCGGCCATTTATGTATAGGGGGTTCAAATTTTTCGCTGAGGTGTTCTTTATAGAATATATGTAAGCCCCTGATGAAATACTTGAAGCCTTGATTATGGATGGTATTTTTCAACCTAGAATATGTGTGACGAAAAGCTGAGTTTTATTGGCATGACCCCATCAAACTGACAGGGAGGTTTTTATTAATTTGCTCCTCAGCCTCTATATTTAATAAAACCTCCAATTAAACCCAGTAAAGCAAAAATAGTATAATATCCCGCAGTGCTGATTTGCTTTCCCGTTAACTCGGAAATCCCTTGAATAAGTAGAGCATCTCCACCAAAAAGTGAAATAATCCAACCGACTATTAAACCGAAAATTAAGCCTATGAGCATGATGCACCCCCAAATATAGGCTATCAAATAATTACCACTTATGGTAATAAGCTAACCATTGTGCTCCTTTAGTCATATGTTATCATAACTAATTATGGTGAAAAAGATTTTCCATTGACGACGGGCGGGTTCTAAAGGATAATTGTTAGGTCTTTTTCCAGTTGGCAATAGAATTAAGGGAATCTGAAAGTAAGATCACATTATTCTCAAAATTCATAGAATTGATAGTTTAAAATAGAGGTCATTACATTTATATGCCGAAAATTAATAGAATAGAGATTATTATAAAAAATAAGTGAAGTAAAAAATAGAATTTCAGGATTTATGAAGGGTTATCAATAACAATATGACAAGGGAAGGGTAAGGCAAGGTACAGAAAAAAAGGAGGTGACGGATATGAAAAAATGGTGGTTTATTTTTATTGCTCTAGTTGTGCTAGCTGGTCTATTTTGGATTGGTTGTCGCTTATCAGATGATTCACAGCAGAATGGCGTAGATAAAACACCAGTTGTTATCGATGATGAGAAGAATGAATCTGAGTCTGAGAATGACCCTGCGGAAAACGGCGGCAATGGGCAAGAGGAGCCTGAGCCAGATCCCGAAGATAAAGAGCCCTCTGAAGACCCGTCGCAAGAACCAGGCGAAACCGATTACAATAAATATGATAATAAAAAATACGCCTGGTATGTGCTGAGAAAAAGCGATCATTCTACTCCGGGAACAGGTGCTGGAATGGCCGAATTAGTGAACAAATACGGTGGTTTTTATCTGGGTGATACCTCCCAGAAGGTGGTGTATCTCACTTTTGATGAGGGGTATGAATATGGCTATACTCCGAAAATACTGGATATTCTAAGGGATAACAATGTAAAGGCAGCATTTTTTATTACCCTGCCTTATTTAAACAAGAATCCTGAACTGGTGGAAAGGATGGTCAATGAAGGCCATATAGTTGGAAACCATACTGTGAGCCATCCCAGTCTGCCAGAAGTGGATAACCAGAAGATAATAGATGAAATTGAGGGGTTAAATAAGGCTTTTCGGGAGAGAACAGGCCTAGATATGAGGTATCTGCGCCCGCCGAAGGGTGAGTTCAGTGAAAGAACGCTGAAGATTTCCAGTGATCTGGGCTATAGAAATGTGTTCTGGAGTTCAGCCTATGATGACTGGGATGTCAACAAGCAGAAGGGTGCCGATTATGCCTATAAGATGGTAATGGATAATGTCCACAACGGGAATGTGATCCTGCTCCATGCGGTATCCCAGAGCAACACAGAAGCCCTTGACCGCATCATTAAAGACCTGAAAGCCCAGGGTTACAGGTTTGGCACCTTGGATGAAATCAACTAA
>DULM01000196.1 GCA_012840405.1 Syntrophomonadaceae bacterium
TACCATAAGAATATAATCATCACAAGTTTAATTTTAAAATGGTCGGGGTGGGGAGATTTGAACTCCCGACCTCTTGGTCCCAAACCAAGCGCGCTACCAAACTACGCCACACCCCGTTCTTTGCGCAAAATTAAGTATAGCATGTTTACAAAACTCTTTCAATATTTTATTTCAGCCAATCTGCTGTGATAATATTTTGCAGGCACCCTCTGTAAGGCAGGAAACATCCCGCAGACGGTTTATCAACACTTTAGCTTTTTTCCCACCGCCTTATCATGCTCTTTTATAGTTCGCATATCTCACAACTGTACCCGGAGGTGCTCACCTCCAGCACAGCATAACTGTGCCTTCCAGGAATCAGCGGCCAGCTAATACTCCCCGGATTCAGGAAAAGGGTGCCGCTCATTTTCTCCTGATGAGGTAGATGGGTATGTCCATAGATAACTATATCGGCACCAAGCCTTTTAGCCTGTTTTTTTAGCTTATCCAGAGAATATTTGACTCCGAAAAGATGGCCGTGAGTCAGATAGATCTTAAAACCGTTTATTTCCATCAGTTCTTCAGCAGGGCCTGCTGCATAACGGTCACAATTACCGATCACAGATTTAACTTTGATCCTGTGGGTACTGCCCAGGATTAAAGCATCTTCACTGTAGTCCCCTGCATGCAGCAGCAGTTCAATATTTCCCATCTCCTGCAGAGCCTTTTCCGCTTTTTCTAATTTGCCATGGGAATCACTCAGGATACCGATCCGCAAGCTGACTCTCCACCATCCTCCAGCAGATGGGCTAGGATATCCCGCACAGCACGCATCGCTTGCGCCCGATGGCTGATGCGGTTTTTTACCTCAGGACCCAGTTCTGCAAAGGTCTTACCAAGTGAGGGGATGAGAAAAAGTGGGTCATAACCGAAACCCATTGTTCCCCGGGGTTCAGTGGTGATCACCCCTTCACAAGTGCCTTCTCCCAAATACTCTTCCCCTTTGGGAGTAACCACTGCTATCACACAACAGAAACGGGCCTTCCGCTCTGAAAAAGGCACACCCTGCAAAGCTTTCAGCAGCTTTCTGTTGTTTGCTTCATCATTCTGCTGTAATCCGGCATAACGGGAGGAATACACACCTGGCGCCCCATTGAGGTAGTCTACCTCCAACCCTGAGTCATCTGCAAGTGCAATTCGTCCTGTGGCCGCGGCTACTGCCCTGGCTTTAATCAGGGCATTTTCACGAAAAGTTGTTCCTGTTTCCTCGATCTCCGGCAACTCAGGAAAATCCGCCAGTGAAAAAATTTTTACAGGCAGCTGCAGCAGTTCCCGGTATTCATCAACCTTTCCCCTATTTCTGCTGGCGATCACCAATTCAATCATCAAGCTCACCTAATAACTCCTTTTGATATGCAATCAACTGCTTGATCCCCTGTTCTGCCATGCTGAGAAAATCCTGCAGTTCCTCCCTGGTAAAGGTAGCCTCTTCAGCTGTACCCTGTATTTCCACAAAACGGCCGTTCCCGGTCATCACCACATTCATATCCACTTCTGCCAAGGAATCTTCAGCATAACAGAGATCAAGGATAATTTCACCTTCCACTTTACCCACACTTACAGCTGCCACATAATCGTTGATGGGAAGCCTCTCCCAGTTCTCTTTTTCCTTCAGCCTGCGCAAAGCATCCACTAAAGCAACAAAAGAACCGGTAATAGCAGTGGTTCTGGTACCGCCGTCCGCCTGGATCACATCACAATCGATCCAGATGGTGTGTTCACCCAAAATGTCCCTGTCGATCACCGCCCTCAAGGATCTCCCGATCAGCCGCTGGATTTCCGCGGACCTCCCACTGATCCTCCCCTTTGTACTGTCCCGAGGTGTGCGCATTTCAGTGGCACGGGGCAGCATACTGTATTCGGCGGTGATCCAGCCCTTTCCTGTTCCCTTTAAAAAAGCTGGTACCTTGTCCTCGATACTGGCAGAACAAACCAGCACAGTATCCCCTGCTTCAATGTAAACAGACCCTTCTGCATGCTTTAAAAAGTCCCGCTGGATCTTTACCAACCGCAGTTCATCAGGTTTTCTACCATCAGGACGCATCAGACCATCTCCTTAAACTAATCCCCCAATTTTCAATAAACATAAAGGCCCTGCAGCAGCTGTTTTTCAGGTAGAAGCAGTCTTCCTCGACAAGCTGTCATCCCTACCCTGCTCATCTAAGGAAACATGCTTAACGGTCAAAGGGTAGCTGTTAAGAAATTTTTTACCAATGGTGTAAAAAGAGGTAACTGAACCGCTGGCAAAAAAGAGATGCTGTGGAACTGTCTTTTTCTGCCCATCGGTCTTCAATAAAGGGCTGAGTTCCATAACAACCTCCTCTGCAGGGTCAACTAATTGAACCTCATCACCTAAAATATGCCTGATCACTGGAGACAAAAAAGGATAATGGGTACAGCCAAAAATCAAGGTATCGATCCCCGCTTCTTGCAGCGGCCGCAGATATGACCTGGCTATCTGATATGTTTCCCTGCGCTCAATCCTTCCCTCCTCTACTAAAGGAACAAAAAGAGGACAGGCCTGGACAAAGACCTGCACATCAGCAGCCAATTCTTTAAAGGTGCGTTCATAGGCACCGCTGTCTGCTGTAGCACGGGTAGCAATCACACCGACCTTTTTATTTCTAGTTCTCTTAATACCGGCCCGCACCGCGGGTTCGATCATCCCTATGATCGGGATAGAGAATTCCTTCTGCAAAAAGCTAAGAGAAACAGATGAGCTTGTATTGCATGCTGCAATAACTGCTTTAACTGAGTATTTGAGCAGAAAATTTACTATATCTTTTCCAAAGGCAATGATTTCCTGCGGGTCACGGGACCCATAAGGCAGGTGTGCCGTATCTCCAAAGTAAATAATCTGTTCGTTAGGGAAGTGTTCCCACAAGCTTTTAACAACAGTTAAACCGCCCACTCCAGAATCGAAGACTCCTAAAGGTTGGCTATTTTCCAATCATCTTCATCTCCATTCATTTTTCTTTTGCGCGGGCATCTTTACCTGAGTTATCACCATGAATCTCCTAGATTATATCATATAACCGCCTTTCAGCGATCACCTACTGCTGTAATCCAAAAAATCACCGGATATATTTAATGAGATTTTCTGTGTAATAATACTTATATTAGACAAAATTTAGGAAATTAGCCAATTATCCTTATTATTCAAGCTTGCTGCAGCTTATACCAGAACAATATAATTATTAAAAGTATACTACTTAAAGTGTCTCTTTAATTGCCCCAGGAGACACTGTCAAATCATTCCATAAGCTTTATTCCTCCTCATATCACCTTATTTAGCACCATTCCCTGTTAATCAAACTCAATATGTGATCATATAGTTTCAATAAAAGGGCAAACCGTCCTGACAAAAGGGGGTGATCTATAGGTTTTCAAAATATTGTTGCGCACTATTTGTACAGGTATTTTTTTTAAGGAGGTGGCGCTATGACAGCCAATAACAAGATCAAGGCCGATGTAAGCCAGGTATTGGCTACTGCAGATCCGTCCCCTTTGGGATTGGGAGGGTTTGCCTTAACCACCTTTGTTCTCAGCATTGCCAATGCCCAATTGATACCAGCAGAAGCAAAACCAGCATTTCTTGGCCTTGCCTTTTTCTATGGAGGTCTCGCCCAGTTATTGGCGGGAATGCAAGAGTTCAAGAAAAACAACGTTTTTGGGGCCACAGCTTTTTCAACTTATGGTGCCTTCTGGCTTTCCCTGGCAACCCTCGTTGTTTTTGAAGCACTGGGAGTGATCAACTGGGGAGGGCATGGCGGCACAGCACTGGGTATTTTCCTTTTAGGCTTTACCATCTTTAACACCTATATGTGGTTGGCCTCTTTCCGTACCAATGGCGCGGTTTGCGGGGTATTCACTACTCTAGAAATAACATTTATTCTGCTTGTATTAGCGGAATTCGGCATTATATCTTCTGTTCCCGGAGGCATCATGGGAATTATCACAGCTGCAATTGCCTGGTATGCATCAGCTGCAGGTGTTATTAATACTGTATATAAACGGACTATACTCCCTGTTTTTCCTTTAGATAAATAAATCAGTATTCCCTGGTTCCATAACCAGGGATTTTTTTGCAAAAAAAAGAACCGGGGTGGATGCAACCGGTTCCTTTTATTCTCCACTGTGCTGTAAAATTATCACTGGCATCTCTCAGCTTGCAACATAAGATAAATTGCGCATCAGAGGCAGGTCCACCGGGATGTGCCCGGAAAAAGTCTTGTTTACCTGACCCTCCACTATGATCTGAACCTTTTGCACAGTTGAAAACTCAGTCAGGGTGTTGACAATGGAGTAAACAGCCAATGCCTCTTCCTTGGGATCATCTTCCGGCAGTTTGGTGGCATCCAAATTCAAATCAACAACACAGGTTCCATCAGGCTTGATATTGAGATCCTTTACCTTAGCAGCAACTGGCAATGGTGATCTGAGATTGCCTTCTTCTTTACTTTCAAACAATGCCTCCAGTGTTGCTCTAGCGATACCAGTGACTTTGGGGATCTCCCGGGTCACCGGCACCAGACAGTTCTTTTCCTGGTCTTTGAGATAGATGGTCACCTTGGTCATCTCTTGTTCTGGGGCTGCTACTTCATCCTCCTGAAAGTTCAGTTCATCTTCTATAGTGGGAGTACGATCCTCCTCTGAACCCAATTTCTCAGCAAGACTGCATCCACCCATCAGCAATAAAGCAGATACCAAAATAGCTAAAACCAGAATATAAAGGTGATTTCTGCGCTGCTCCTTTTCTTTTTCCTGCAGTTGATGAAAATTCCATGACATTGCACACCACCCCCTTAATTTAGTTTAGTTTCCTTAATAACCCTATGCCTGGGGGTGGACATTTATTCCATTTTCATCAAATTATTCCTGAGGGCGGATCAGCAGTGCTCTTCAAACCCCCTCCGGTTTCATCCACAAAATTCCCTCCTTAATATAACCTATTACAAAATAACATACTTGAAAAATCCCCATTAATAAGAAAACCGCTGCCATAAGCTGACAGCGGAAATATCTAGTGATGGTACCACCGTACCACTGTACCTGTATCAAAACATATTCCAACGATAGAGAGCATAGGCGGCAATACCGCACATACCTACAATTACACCTATAATGCCCAAAAAGGCAAATGGTGAGTGCTGGAAAGGCAGGCCCACATTCATTCCATAGATACTGGCAATTATTGTTGGCAGAGATAGTACAATGGTAACAGAGGTCAGGAACTTCATCACTACAGTCACATTATTGGAGATCATAGCAGCATAAGCATCCATAGACCCCGTTAAAATCGAACTGTAAATAGAACTCATTTCGATAGCCTGTCTGTTCTCTGTGATGGCATCCTCCAGCAGGTCCTCATCCTCCGGATACATCTTGACCAGCATAGTTGACGGCGCTTCTTCAGCCTTTACCAATTGAGTACGGGTAAGCTTCTCCATCACAATTCCGTTGGCCTTTAATGATGTTGTAAAGTATACAAGGCTCTTTTGAATATTCAGCAGTTCCACAAGAGCTTCATTTTTCATGGAATGAGAAAGCCGCTGCTGGAGTTCGGTACTCCGGATATCCAGTATCCTCAGATAGTTTAGATATAGGGTAGCTGTTTTGATCAACACAAGCAGTAAAAAACGTGTTTTCTTGAATGTATATAGAACCGGCTCATTCAGCAACTGACTAAAAATAGGGTGATCATCAAGGCAAACAGTTACCAGATAATCCTTGGTTATGATAATCCCCAGTGGGATAGTATCATAAAAAACCGATCCTTCACTTCCTCTAGCTACCGGCACCTTGATAATAATTAAAAACTGCCCAGGCTCCACTTCAATGCGGGGTCTTTCCTCACTATCAAGGGGATGTTTAAGAAAATCAAGAGTAATTCCGGTTTTAACGCTTACCCGCTTGATCTCCTCCTCAGAAGGGTTAATCAAGCAAAGCCATGACCCTTTCTCATCGATGTGGTCCAATTCTACAATTTGTTCATCTACAGTATGGTAAACCTTCAACACCTTCCTCACCATCCTTTCCAGGCTGTTTTTATTACATTAATCCAATACAAAGCACATGCTAATTATACCAGTGTTTATAAATATAAGAAACACTTGAGGCACAGAATTAAAATATTCAAAGGGATTCTTAAGCTGAAAGAGAATAATTATTAAGGGGCTTATTCTGA
>DULM01000244.1 GCA_012840405.1 Syntrophomonadaceae bacterium
CGGAAAAATGGCTAAGCCATATACATATGGGAAGAGCTGAAGATTGGGCGATAATTGACAATATTGAGAAAACAGAACTAATGCTCGCGAATCAGCCTAGCGCTTTTAGTGAAGCCGCCAGTTATTACCAGTGGTTGCCGTCACCTGATTATGCCTTTGGGTTAGAGGGTTTAATCGAACGTAATGATTATGAAGAACTATACAAAAAAATACAGGGCAATACAGTACTTGTTACTTCATTTTATGAACTAGTCGAAGTAGGTGGAGCAGTTATCAGAAATTTTAATCATGTTCCTGCACGTTTGTGTCGCTGCCAAATCCCTTTTCTAGACGATCTTTCTCTACCACATTTGCTCACTGATAAAAATCTGAATCTACCTGTATTTATGTGTCGCCTAGATCCCACTGCTAAAAAGGAGGGACTCTGCTGTGGTTGATGATACTATATGGGCTAAAAGTAATGGCACATCTCTGGTTCAACACACAGAGGATGTCTTGCAAGCGATTGATATCTTACGAGAGAAACAACAAAGTTGTGTACCTCAAGAATGGTGGGTAGCTTTGCAGTATGCTGCCCTTCTGCATGATTTAGGTAAAATAGATCCTGTTTTTCAAGCGATGCTAAAAAAAGAGAAACTTGAAAATTCTAAAAATGATATAGATATACCACACGGACTACTGTCACTCTTTTTTATTAATCCTGCTGCTTTTTCCTTTTCAGATATTAGCATTACAAAAGCTGTTTTATCGGCGGTGGCTTTTCATCACTGGCGAGAGTCATTTCCCGATTTAATGCTTGGTTTCCGCGCGAATGAAATCAAAGAAAAGGCTGATAAGGTGTTAAATTCTCGCGGGGAATGGGAAGGGTATGCAAAAAGATTACTGAATGAACTACAGTGTCTAATTGAGCGGTTTCACCTGAACCCTGATGTAATCAGGATTAACGATGTATTGGTTGAGTATCTTTGTTATAACAACCTTGGGTCAGCAGGATTACTAGTTCCCCCGTATACACTGGTGTTTCTACCTGAACAAATCAGCAGTTCTGCCAAACAGGACGATTGGGAAAAACTTCGTCTTTTTATAACAGGCAATCTAATGCGTGCAGACCACTTTGCTTCCCTGGTGGAGGATGATAGAAATAGTTACAACATTAGTGATATAGAATGGGGGCGTCCATTGCCCTTCGAAGAATTTGACGTTACTCTGACAAATCGTTTTGGCCTAACAAATTATTGGCAAAAGACCTTTTTTGAACAAAAATCGGAATTACGTGGAGATAACCTAGTGCTCATAGCTCCAACAGGGTTTGGGAAAACAGAATTTGCATACCTTTGGGGTGCAGGAAAAAAGAATTATTTTGTGCTACCTATGCAGGTGGCGGTCAATAAAATATGGGAAAGGACAAAAGAGTTGATAGAAAAAAATAATATACTCGATGAATCAGTTGCTCTGCTGCATGGAAACGCTGATTTAGAACTATATTCCTACAGTAAAGAGAAAGGGCAGTTGAATAGCGAAAGCGAACGGAGAAAGGCTCTTGATATGGCTCATCACCTGGCAAAACCTTATTTGATAGCGACAGCTGACCAAATCGCACCAGCAGCATTGAGATATCCAGGATATGAGCGTATACTAGCTTCCCTTATGAATGGGTTTCTGGTAATTGATGAAGTTCAGGCCTATAACCCGAATGCTGCTGCTATTGTGACTCATTTGATACAACAGACCGCCGTACTAGGGGGAAAATCCCTGTTAATGACTGCTACAATGCCTCCTTTTATCCTACAAGAAATTGAGCGTAGAATGGGGTTAAATAAAAATCAAATAATCCGGTTAATTGATGAAAAAGATTTTGAAAAAGTTGCGTCCTCAACCAGGCACCGTTTGCGTTTCTTAATTTACAATGGAGACTATGACAATGTGGCAGAAGATATTATAGATGCTGCATGTGATAATAAAAAAGTACTTGTTGTTATGAATACTGTTAAAGCTGCATGTGCTATCTATGACAAGCTGAATAAGAAATTACAGGCCGGAAAACAGCTAATAGATACACTTCTTCTCCATTCGCGTTTTACTCAGTCCAGAAGAAAAGCACTTGAGCAACTAGTGGTTGATCAATACTTGCCTAACAGAACTGATCGTGATGAAACTCCATGTATTGTAGTAGCAACACAGATTGTGGAGGCTTCATTGGATATTGATGCAGATATTATTTTTACTGAACCTGCTCCTGCGGACAGTTTAGTGCAGCGTATGGGGCGAGTTTTCAGGCGTTATGCAAGGAGTGCTACTGATAATGCTCCGGAAAAAGCAAATGTTGTTCTTATTATTGATAGCAGCAAGAAAAAAGGAGATGATACGCTTTTAGCTTCCGGAATTGGGAAAGTTTATGATAGAGATTTAACAGCAATGACTCTGGTAATGATATTAGCAGCAATGGATGGCGTTATTGCACTTGACGAAGGTGAGACTGGAGTAAACATGGGTTTTTTGCTAAATACACCGTGGTCACAGTGTTTCCGGGAGCGAAAAAACACTAATAAAAAAGCATATCCTAACAAGTATTTGTGTGATCTTATTGCAAACAACAACAAATCTATAGTTTTTTCTGAAAGGCAGAAAATGAACTGGGTATCATATAGCTATATGGCACTTGAAAAGGGGAGCCAGCCGGATTATCCATTAAATTTGGGTAACTATCTGGAAAAATACTATGATACCTTGAGCATATTAGACCATGGTTACTGTTCTGATAGAAGAAGAGATGCTATGAAACTTTTCCGCAATATTTGTGAGATAACAGGCATACCTAATAAGCTGGTTGATGAGTTTTACGATAAAGTCAGGGAATGGGTTATCAAGAGCAATGGGAAACTTAACTATTTAAAGTTAGCTACTGAAATTTTGCCGCAGTTTACTGTGGGTTGTCCTTATAACATAGCAATAAAAGACCAAACATTAACTCATGTAGACATAGACCGTATTTTAGAGCCAAAAACAGATTATAAGGTTAGAAATAAATTAGAAAGATGGCTATCGGACATATATGTGCTTGATTTACCTTACTGTCATGAAAAGGGTCTAATTTATTATGAGTAATATTGAATCAAATCTTAATGCAAGGATGAATGTGACAGGGGTGGTATTTTCCTACTACTATATATGCCATCGCAAGATGTGGTTATTTGCTAAAGGACTTAACCAGGAGAATATTTCCGGCAATCCAGATGTTGTGAAGGGCGAACTGCTGCATGAGAGTAGATTTAAGCGTCAGGTTAATAAAGAACTTGAGTTTGACAGAGTTAAGATTGATTTCATAAAATTTGGCGATCAGGTATACGTACATGAAATAAAAAAGAGCAAGAAATTTGAGGAGGCACATATATGGCAGCTTAAATACTATATTTACAACTTGCGGGCTAGGGGAATCAACTGCTCAGCAGGTGTAATACATTATCCTGCAAGTATGCGAAAGGTGGATGTTCAATATACCCAAGAGGATGAAGCTATGATTGAACAGGTATCGTCCGAAATACAGAGAATAATCAATCAAAACAAACCCCCAAAAAGATTGAGCAAAAAGTTTTGTTATCGCTGTGCCTATTTTGATTTTTGTTTTTCATAGAGGGGGTGAATATCCTGAGCAGAACATATTACCTATTTTCATCTGGTCGCCTTCGCCGTCAGGATAATTCACTAGTGCTAGAAACCTGCGAGGGTAAGCAACCAATCCCCATTGAGAACATAGATCAAATTTACTGTTTTTCCGAAATGGATATCAATAGCAGGCTGCTGGAACTATTAGCAAAGAAACAAGTATGCCTTCACTTTTTTAATTATTATGGACACTATACAGGGAGTTTCATACCAAAAGAAGCACTATTATCAGGGTTTTTGGTTGTTAAACAGGTAGAACATTATCTTCATTATGAGCAACGCCTGGTTTTAGCTCGTTCAATAGTTGAAGGTGCTATCCATAACATTCGTCGTAATATTGAAAAAAGAGAATATGAAGATGTTTGTACAACTCTGGATGACATCCGGAAATCATTACCTAAAGCTAATACCATTGAGGAATTAATGAGTTTAGAAGCTCATGCGCATAAAACGTACTATTCACTGTGGGAGAACATTACAGGATGGGAGTTTAAGGCTCGAATAAAGAGGCCACCTGGCAATGCACTTAATGCATTAATTTCTTTCGGGAACGCCATGATATATACAACTGTATTAAAAGAAATTCATCGTACTGCACTTAATCCCACCATTAGCTACCTGCATGAACCTTCAGAAAGACGCTATTCACTGGCATTAGACATTGCAGAAATTTTTAAGCCTGTTTTCGTTGATAGACTCATATTTAAATTGATAAACCTGAAAATGATTCAGGAAAAACATTTTGATTCTAACGCTAATTTTGCTTATATGACCGAAGAAGGAAGGCGTATCTTCCTAAAAGAATTTGACGATTTCATGCAGAAAACAATTTTGCATAGAAAACTACACCGCAATATACGTTATCAAAATTTAATACGACTTGATCTTTACAAACTAATTAAACATCTGCTTGGAGAGGAAACATTTTCACCTATGAAAGTGTGGTGGTAATATCCAAGTTATAGTAGTTTACGATATGAATACTGAAGAAAAGTCGGGCAGGACACGTTTAGCAAA
>DULM01000025.1 GCA_012840405.1 Syntrophomonadaceae bacterium
CCCGGTCCTGAAAAGTCTATTGTCGCTGAATAGATCGTATTTGTAGCCATTCTCAACCTTACACGGCGCTTCATGGGGGTTTTCAGCAGCCGGGATCAGCTTATCAATAACTGCAATCAGAAGAATACCTGCGAAAAACGCGATTATATTGACCCATAAACCCCAATCTCCCAAAGTGGAAACCAATATCACCTTCGACTCAGCCAGCAATTCTACAAAGGAAATATAGATCATCACCCCAGCTGAAAACCCCAGTGAAACTGACAGAAGCTTAGCATTTATTTGCTTAAAAAACAGCACGATCAGTCCGCCAATACCTGTTGACAATCCGGCAAAGAGCGTCAGCAGCATCGCTACCCAAAATGTTGATAAATCCATTTATCCATCCTTCCCATAAGCTGAAGAATCATTCTTTTCCCTAAAATTACTCTATCATCTACCAAAATTCTAGCATAATCATGCAAAATAAAATAGATTCATTATAAATATACACTTATTGCATTATCCTGTAATATCCCGCCTATTGTAACCGAGAAATCCCACAAGAGAGACAACTGAAGCGCCCAGGGTCAGCATAAGCAGCGGCTTGAAACTTAGATCTTCCAATGGTATCTGCGGAATATGTTCAAAAACCGATAAATTTTTTGCCCATTCAGGGAAATCCAGCACTCCGCCGAGATAAACCACGATAAAACAATAGGTTACATAAAACCAAACCAACCCAACTGCTTTTGGTGCAGCACCCAGAAAAAGAACAGCAAGGCTGACCACTATCCACAGAGCAGGCAAATAAGCAAGGGCAGCGCTGAAAATTGTTTCAAAGCTTATTGGATCCTCCATCACTGCAATCATTGCAGACCACAGCCCCAACGCAACTAACAACTGCATGAGAACACTCACCAATACAGCCACAAGGACATACACGCCTAACATCCCTGTACGTGATACCGCCCTGCCATAGAAATGTTCAGTGCGGTTTTTGTTCTCTTCTCCCCTTAATTTAAGGACCGCAATCGCCGCAGGTATGGCACAGAACAATGACATGATGGCCATCAGCAGTGCAATGAACTGGTCAGCCAGCGAAAAGTCCGGGTCCTCTGCCAGGAAAAAGGCCTGCAGCAACTCCATATCTGCAAAATATCTTTCTAAATCACCCATCACTGCACCAAATGCAGCACTGATCAGCAAAATGCAGATACCCCAGGCAGCGATATTGACAGACTGCAGTCTCAGGGTAAAACCAAACAGGGTCTGTAAAAATGGTGAGGCATGTTCCCTGCCCTTCCTTGCCGGTATAAAGCCCGCGTCAAGATCACGAATGGAATTTAAATAAAATGATACAGCTATCAAAAAAACAGCTGCAGCAGATGACAGCAAAACCGGCCACCACTGATTACCAACAAAAACATCAGTCCTCACTGCCCAGCCAAGGGGTGAAATAAAAGATAGTGTTTCATTGCTGACATCTCCCACCGCACGAATAAGATATGCAGCGATCAGAGCCGCAAAAGACAGCATCATCGCCCCCCTGGATGTTTCCGCCAACTGAGCAAATAGAGTTGTCAAAACTGCAAACAGCAAGCCCACAGATCCCAGATTAAAACCGTAGAGAAGAGAGCCTGCCAGATCTATCCCTTCAATATTTAAGGCATACAGCCCAAACCCGATCATTAAGGCAAGCAGCAGATTTGTGATCACAGCAGTAATGATTGATGCGCTTAAATAAGACAACCGGCCGACAGGAAGGGAACGGATCAATTCTAGACGGCCGTCCTCTTCATCTGCTCTGGTGCTGCGGATGACAAATAAAATATTCATCACAGCCACAGCGATTACCGAAAAAATCAGCATATCGGTGCTCAATATAGGGCCAAATGAGGCATAGTCCTCTATTGCATAACCTGGCCCCAGCATCGCTATCATCGCCGGGTTTTTCATGGTCAGGGCATAGGCAAGCCTTGATTGTTCATCAGTGTAGACAGTAGGATATGCTGCAGCAGCTGCTAACGTCACTGCAACCAAACTGAACAGCCAGATAAAAATTTTCAAGCGTTCCTGCCGCAAGATCAATTTAATCAAAGTGCCTGTTTGTTGAAATAAATGTGCGTACATTATTACCTGCCTCCCACCTGGGAATCAGCATGCTCTGCCCTTGTATAATGACGCAGGAATAGGTCCTCCAGGGTTGGCGGCGCGCTCTCCAGCTTCACAATGCCAAATTGGCTGAGAAAGCGTATAACCCCATCGATCTCTTCTGTGTCTACCTGGAAGGAGAGTTCACCATCATGCTCTTGGATATTATGCACTCCCTTAATCTCATCTAAAGAAACAACCGGTTCTTTGGTCTTGATTGTTAATTTATTACGGGTGAGATGGCGCATTTCGCTTAATGTTCCTGTTTCAATGATCTTTCCTTTCCGGATGATGGCTATTCTGTCACAAAGTTTTTCAACCTCAGATAAAATGTGGCTAGACAGCAGCACACTTTTCCCCGCTGCCTTTACCTCCATTACACACTCCTGAAAAACCCTTACCATCAATGGGTCCAGGCCAGAAGTGGGCTCATCTAATAAATACAGATCAGCATCTGATGAAAAAGCAGCGATCAAGGCGATCTTCTGGCGGTTACCCTTGGAATAGGTGCCACACTTTTTAGCCGGGTCCAAATCAAACCTTTTGATCAACTCTTCCCGTTTGGACCTATCCCCGCCGCCTCTCATCTTTAAAAAGAGGTCAATGACCTCGCCACCGGTTAGATTCGGCCAGAGGTTAGCCTCCCCAGGAACATAAGCCACCCTTTTGTGTATCTCCACTGCATCCTTCCAGGCATCCTTACCAAAGATCTTCACTTCTCCTTTGGTAGCCTTCAGCAGGCCCAACATAATGCGGATGGTTGTTGTTTTCCCGGCACCGTTCGGGCCGATAAAGCCGAATATCTCCCCCTTATTCATGCTTAGATTAACATCATCCAATGCAGTAAAATTCCCAAACTTCTTGGTCAGCCCTTTGATCTCTACTAAACTCATCTTCCCCTCCTTTGGAAGCACAGGGACGTTCTTCTTGCTTCC
>DULM01000207.1 GCA_012840405.1 Syntrophomonadaceae bacterium
CCGCCAAGGAATCAATAAGGATGTTGTTACTGTAGTGACTCAGGTGTTGGTCGATGCAGATGATCCAGCATTCCGAAAACCTGAAAAACCGATTGGCCCCTTTTACAGCAAAGAGCAGGCAGAAAAGCTGATGAATGAAAAGGGGTGGAATATGGTAGAGGATGCTGGAAGGGGGTACAGGCGTGTTGTTGCGTCACCCCGACCAGTAAAGATTGTAGAATACCAAGCGATCCGGGCGCTAGTGGAAAAAGGATATACTGTTATATGCTGTGGTGGTGGAGGAATTCCGGTCATCGTTGATTCAGAAAGTTTAGAGGGTGCAGCAGCGGTGATCGATAAAGACAGGGTTGCCAGTCTGCTAGCTTGTCTTTTACAGGCCGATCTGCTGATTATTCCTACAGGTGTTAGCAAAGTATCTTTGAACTACCGCAAACCAAATCAGATTGACCTTGATCATATTTCTCTGGATGAAGCTAAAGCACATTTGGAACAGGGGCATTTTGCAGCTGGAAGTATGAGGCCAAAGATGGAGGCGGCGATTTCTTTCCTTGAGTCAGGAGGAAGAAAAGCGATCATAACCTTGCCGGAAATGATCGAGGATGCGGTTTTGGGGAATGCCGGTACCCATATCCTAGCCAATTGAGCAGAAAGAGTTGAACTCTTGGTGTTTGCTGAAAAGCCTTCATAAAACATCGCTATAAATCGACATTTAAGAGTATCTAAGGCAGGAGGAGAAAGGATGAGCTATATAAAGAACAGGGAGCGGCTTATCGATCATGGCTGCAGAAAGGCTAGAGAGATTACAGTTGAACTTATTGAAAAGGCATTGGCCAAAGCTGATCCCTATCTTGCGGTTAAAAATCTGATTTCATTGGACAATAATATTCTTACTGTCGGAAGCCACACCTTTGATCTCAGCAAAAGTGGAAATATATATGTTGTGGGAGCAGGAAAGGCCACATATCCCATCGCTAAAGCTCTGGAAGAGATCCTGGGAGATAGGATTGATAAGGGTATAGTCATCTGCAAGTATGGCCAGGAAGGCCAACTTGATAAAATTGATATGCGTATGGCTGCCCATCCAGTTCCTGACGAGGCTGGGCATGCTGCAGCAAAAGACATTTATTCTTTGGCAGAAAGTACGAAGCCGGGAGATATCGTATTTGCGGCCTTTACCGGAGGCAGTACTGCTTTATTGCCATATCCGGTTGATGGTATCAGTCTTGAAGACAAAAAAGTGGCTTTTCAGGTGCTGCTCTACAGTGGATGCAATATTTATGAGATGAATGCGGTGCGCAAGCATTTATCCAGGATCAAGGGTGGCAGACTGGCCAAGTTGATTAATCCAGAAGCACATATCATTAATCTTACAGTTTCTGATGTGACCGGTGATGAACTCGACTATATTACCTGCCCTACAGTACCTGATACCTCCACATTGGAGATGGCCAGAAATACTTTGACTAAATATTCACTGTGGGAGAAAATGCCTGAATCGATTCAGGAATTTTTAAGAACAGCTGGCCCCGAGATGGAAACACCTAAAGATCTTTCTGACCACAATATCTATAGCTTTATTTTAGTGCCGAGCAATGCCGCCTGTATGGGGGCTTATAAGGCTGCAGAGGAAATGGGAATTAAAAACCTGATGATCCTGTCTACTGTTCTTGAAGGCCAAGGGCACGAAGTTGGTGGCACTTTTGCTGACATTGCTAGAGAGATACTGAACAGCGGCAATCCTATGAAAGCCCCTTGTGTATTGATCGGTGGTGGAGAATCAACAGTGAGTATAACCGATGAGTGTGGCAAAGGAGGACCGAACCAGGAGTTTGCTCTTGGTGCCGCATTACGGATGGATGGCTTGGATAATGTTGTCATTGCCAGTGTTGATACTGACGGTACAGATGGCCCCACAGATATTGCCGGCGCTATGGTTGACAAATTTACGTTGGAGCAGGCCCGCAGCCAAGGGATTGACCTTTTTGCTGCTCTGAGAAAACATGATGTATCTGTACCCCTGGAACAGTTGGGTGAAATTATTATTACAGGGGCAACTGGTACGAATGTTAATGACCTTAAGCTGATGGTCATTGTATAACAGAGAACGGGAATTACTGAAAATCTCTTTTCAGTAATTCCCGTTTTTCCCCCCTTAGAGAAAAAGCAGTGAGATTTACAAAAACTGATAGAGCTGAAACTTGGTGTTTTGTATCCTGACTATATATATTTAACCAGTTGGTTTAACGGCTGGAGATATATGGTGAATTTGTAAACCCGACTGCAGTAAGGGATTGAACCAGGTTGTTCAAAGTAACTAGCGGTTAGCACAAAAACAGTAAACTAATAGGCTGGTTGTTTTGTCAAAAAATAAAATTGTTTAGTGCTTTTTGTCACTATATAATCTAGGTACATAAGCAATTAGGGAAGTCAACACTTTTTCGGACAGTTTGCTAAGCCACTTTTGAAAGGTGCCCGTTTTCCCAGCGCCTCAGCCACTGTATGGGGCTAAGATAATCCAGTCTTTTTTGTATCCTACGGGTGTTATAA
>DULM01000026.1 GCA_012840405.1 Syntrophomonadaceae bacterium
ACTACCTGTATTATTCAGAGCAGTGCTGCGACCATCGGTATGCTTATCGCCTTAGCAAACCAGGATATCATCACCTTTTCTGCGGCAGTTCCAGTTCTTTTTGGTGACAATATCGGGACCTGTATAACTGCTGTTTTGGCTAGTATTGGGACCAATCTGAATGCTAAAAGGGCTGCAGTAGCTCATGTGATGTTCAATGTCATAGGTACAATGATTTTTTTAACCTTTCTTCCCTGGTTCAAGGAATTTGTAATTGCCATTTCTCCCGACCAGCCTGCCAGGCTTATTGCTAATGCGCATACCTCATTTAATGTTTTAAATACATGTGTTTTCCTGCCTTTTGTGGGGCTTTACGCAAAATTTATTGAAAAAATTGTGCCAGGAACAGTAACAATCGAGGAAAAGGGCCCCATTTATCTGGATGAAAGAATGTTTGGCACTCCAGCTGTTGCCCTGTCCCTGGCAAAGAAAGAGATTATCAGGATGGCTGCTGTAGCTGGGAGAAGTCTGGAAAGCGCAGTTCAG
The DNA here is from genome assembly GCA_012840405.1 of Syntrophomonadaceae bacterium. GTDB lineage: Bacteria > Bacillota > DSM-12270 > Thermacetogeniales > Thermacetogeniaceae > DTU068. The sequence goes on from DULM01000026.1 coordinate 526, forward strand.
GGATTTCATAAAAAGGATGACAAGCTGCTGAAGTCAACATATGAGAATGAAGAGATGACCGATACACTGGAAACAGAAATTACTTTCTACTTGGCCAAGCTTTCACAGAAGGGTTTAACACAGAAGCTCTCAGGCAGGCATACAGGACTTTTACATTGTGTTAAAGATTTCGAACGGATCGGGGATCATGCTGTGAATATTGCAGAATTAGCTCAGGCAAGGATTGATGAGAATCTACCTTTCAGTGAATATGCTTTAAAAGAATTAGAAAGAATGTACAGTATTGTCTTTCAAGCTTATAAAAATGCACTGGATGCGCTGCGTGAAGAAGATAAAGAAAAGGCTCGCAGGGTAATCGAGCTTGAGCCGCTGATCGACCAGATGGAAAAAAAGCTGCGGGCAAGCCATATGGAGCGTTTAAACAAGGGGATCTGTTACCCCTCCTCAGGTGTTATTTTCCTCGATATTATCAGCAATTTGGAGCGCATAGGAGACCATGCAACTAATATTGCTGAGGTGGTTATGGAGCACTTTGATTAGATTCAATAAATTATGACAAATTATGGGGTATATATGGTAAAATCCGACAAAAAGCCACGCATCCACAGCTTCATCCACACCGGATTTGGCTTAAAATGCTGGTTATGAACAGACTTATCCACATTGTCCACAGGTTTGGGAATAATCTGGTCCTTTCTCCAAGGGTTTTTTCGACATCTATCTATAAAAGAATTTTTTCGGTGGGGATCATAACTGTCAATATTGTAAGATCAGTTTTTGCGTTTTGTAGACACTTTTAGTTAATCTATTATTAATTGACTGTGATCATCTTTTATGTTATGATTTAACTACTTCGTGAGGCCGGGATGATCCTGATCCTGGACACACACGAGGATATCATTGTAGGAGGAATGCAACATAATGCAGGGAAAGGTTAAATGGTTTAACCAGGAGAAGGGTTACGGCTTCATCGAATGTGATGAAGGCAAAGATGTTTTTGTTCATTATTCAGCAATTCAAGAGGAGGGTTTCAAAACCTTAAAAGAGGGTCAGCGAGTAGAATTTGACATCGTGCAGGGTGATCGTGGACCTCAGGCTTCTAAGGTTGTTAAATTATAGATTATTATAGATTTCCCAATCTTGGATTTATGAACAGGTATTCAGTGAGCTCCAGTAAGGGGGCTCTTTTCTTCTCCCAATTTGCTGAATTTAAGATGCAGGATTTTTAAGCGGATTGGGGAATAATATTAAATGCAGGAAAATTTTTTATGGGGGGTGGATGTCAGGTGCAGATCACTATTCGGGGTAAGAATGTACCAGTTAGTGATGCCCTCAAGAATTATGTGGAAAAGAAGTTGTCAAAGTTAACCCGCTATTTTGATTCCATCCAGGAAGCACAGGTAGTTGTTTCAACAGTAAGTGACAGCTATTCTGTGGAGGTCACGATCCCTCTCAATGGCGGTATTATTCTGCGGG
>DULM01000004.1 GCA_012840405.1 Syntrophomonadaceae bacterium
ATTCCGTCTCTACTTGTGATGCTGCCAGGGAGTGAACTAGCTGATGTGCCAGTTATAGTTCTGTCAATAGACCCCTGCATCAGTTGTACTGAAAGGTAGCCCGGAAATTTAAAGGAGGTGGAGCACTATGCCAGTAATGCTGCCTACTGTTATACGCAACCTGTTCGGGGGCCCTGCCACCAGGATGTATCCGGTCCAGGTGCGAGAACCCTTTGAAGGGGCGCGTGGGCATATTGAGTTTAATGATGATAACTGTATTCTCTGCGGCAACTGCGCTCGGCAATGCCCGGCTGCTGCAATAGAAATCAATAAAGAGAAAAACGAGTTAGTCTTTTATCCAGCCCGCTGCATAATTTGCTTTGTTTGTGCTGAAGCGTGTAAGAAAGATGCCGTAATTGCAGCAAACAAATGGCGGACACCTTATTATACGAAACCAGTAGAGGTGCATGTTGCCAAGGGTAAGAAAGAAAAAGCAAAAAAAGAATAACATAATATAATTAGCATTCTAAACAAGAGGTCCCTACCGCAAGGTTGGGACCTTTTTTTAGATTAATAACCCGCTGTATTATAGAAGCTCTTTGTCGCAAAAACTATAGCTATTGTTCGAGTTTGTCTGAGAAGTTATAATTAATCTGAGGTGAGCATGATGTTGAATATAGGTGCTGGAGAACTAATATTGATACTAGTTGTTGTGCTTATAGTTTTCGGCCCTGGCAAACTTCCTGAAGTAGCTAAATCAATTGGCAAAGCAGTGAGAGAGTTTCGCAAAGCATCATCCAATTTACAGCGTGTCTGGGATGAAGTCACCAGGGAGGACACCCCTGTTACCAGTAAAACTCCTTCTTCCAGCAGAACAGAAAGCTCTGCCAGCAGTTCAGAAGAAAAAGACAGCAGCGATGACAGTGGATCAGAGGATTCGACTGAAAAACACATTGAACAAACGGAAGCGGAACGGGCGGAACAAGTAGAACCAAAACAGACTGAACAAACAGAGCTAAAACAGGCTGAACAAGCAGAACAGAATAGAGGAGAAACTCAGGATCAGCCTGTGTAGCAGAGTACTGAATAGTTTTTATGGATATAAATCTTTTTATGGACATAAATCAATAAAGGATGATGATAAAAAAACATAAAATAAAACAGAAGGGAGGGAGCAGTCATAAGGCAAAAAAAGACTCTGGTTGTTGTGGCTTTGTTTGCTTTTCTGATGGGCATAGCTTTTGTAGGTGGCGCAATTTTTGCTTCTAGTAATTATTGGCTTGATCAGATACTAGGCGCAGAGAAACCTAGCCCTAATATTGATACTAGCACCCCTCCTGAAGTAGAGCCAGGCACTATTGCCAGCATTGTTGAACAAGCCGGACCTGCAGTGGTTAAGATAGAAACATTTGTATCAACGAACCAGCAATCTAACCCTTTCTTCAATGATCCATTTTTCCGAGATTTCTTTGGACAGTTTACCACACCCCAACAAAAAGTACAGCAGGGCATTGGTTCTGGTTTTATTATTTCCAAGGATGGCTATATCCTTACCAATGAGCATGTAGTGAACGGCGCAGAGGAAATCCAGGTTAATGTTGTTGGCAGAGAAAAACCGCTGCCAGCTAAGGTGGTGGGATCCGACTACGACCTTGACCTGGCTGTTTTGAAGATCGATGCTGGGGATAATCTCCCTGTACTAAAGTTGGGAAACTCCGATGATATTGCCGTAGGAAGTTGGGTTATTGCCATTGGCAACCCTTATGGACTTGACCATACAGTAACCGTCGGGGTGATCAGTGCAAAGGGACGACCTGTATCTGTTCAGGACAGGAATTACCGGAATCTGCTACAGACCGATGCCTCCATCAACCCTGGTAACAGTGGGGGGCCGCTGCTCAATCTACGGGGTGATGTGATTGGAATCAATACAGCTGTGGCAGAAGCCCAGGGTATCGGATTTGCAATTCCAAGTGATACTGTACGCAGTGTTTTAAATGATCTGATCAATGAGGGGAAAGTAAGGCGTGGTTGGCTTGGTGTGGAAATACAGGATGTCACACCTACCATCGCTGATCAGCTTGGTTTGTCGGACCTTAAGGGTGTATTGATCCGCAATGTTTTATCAGGAGGTCCTGCTGACCGTGCCGGATTGCAGCAGGGTGATGTAATATTGTCCATTGATGGGAAAGAGATTAAGGATAGCGATGAATTGCTTGAACAATTAAGGCTGATAGGGCCTGATAAGAGAGTACAGATAACTGTATGGCGTGATAAGAAATCAATGAAGGTAATAGTTAGTCTCGGAGAACGTCAATAAGCTGATAGGTATGACAGGTTTACATAAAACTGATGGGAAGATGAATAATAGCGGGATATTTTGTCCCGTTTTTTTTATGAAGGAAAAAACCGGGAAAGGGAGAATAGATATGTAAAATATTAGCAGGAGGGCTGCAAGATGCCCCCTCTTGTTTTACTTACCTGTATATTTGCATTGGGAATTCTTGCGGCATATATCATTCAGGCAGGAAGCGGTTGGGTGCTGGCAGCATTCATTACAGCCATCATACTGTTAGCCACAGCCGTCCTTTTCTTTTTTCAAGGGAAAAGGGGTTCCTTTATCTGGTTATTATCATCTTTTTTCTTTCTCGGCTTTAGCTGGATGGGTATAGATAAAGTACCTTTTCCCCCTTCTTTGGAGCCTTTTTTAGGACACTATGTACAAGTAGAGGGAGTTGTTGAAGATCTCCCAACTCTTTACTCAAACCGGATGGTGCTGGTGCTGGACACTCCTGTGGTTGCACTAGAAGAGGATAGATGGCAGGGACAGGGCAAACTTCAAGTGGTTTATTATCTGCAAAAAGCTGGCACAAAAGCAAAAATTAATGAAGCTGACGCACAACTCCGCCCTTCTCTGCTTCCTGGAACCCGGGTCAGTGTGGAAGGATTTATTGACCTCCCCCCAAAAGCTTTATCCCCTGGAGAGTTCGATTACCGTGCCTATCTGGAGCGGCATAATATTTTTGCTCAGGTGACCGCTAAAAAAATAATTCCATTGGGAGCCGGGGAAAAGGGCCTGTCCACCATCTTTGCATCACTGCGTTTGCGGATCGAGAATGCCATCCAACATAGCCTTCCTGCTGAGGGAGCCCTGTTTCTAGAAGGCATTTTGCTGGGCTCTAAAGGGGGAATGACACCGGAGGACCGCTCAATATACCAGAGGACAGGGGTGATGCATCTCTTTTCTGTCTCTGGGCTGCACCTGGGATTTGTATTCATTGCGCTGTTGGCGGCAGCCAATTTACTTAAACTAAAGCGTATCTCTACCTTCATCCTGGTAACAGCAGGTTTATGGGGGTATGCTGGATTGATTGATTTTACGCCTCCAGTGACCAGGTCAGCGGTGATGGCTACTGTGGGGCTGGCTGCCTACTTGTGGCAGCAAAGGCCCAACGCCCTCAATTCCCTTGCTCTGGCGGCTTTTGCCCTTTTGCTGATCGACCCGGCTGTGCTTTTTGAGCCCGGTTTTCAGCTTTCCTTTGCGGCTACATGGGGGATTATTTATTTAGCTCTTCCTTTGGGAAGATACATATCTCTCCCTCTTGGATTACGAGAAGCGGTAACAATACCTGTTGCCGCACAACTGGCCATTTTGCCGCTGGCTGCTTTTTATTTTCAGCAGACTGCAGCAATGGGAATGATAGCCAATGTTTTGGTAGTGCCCCTAGCAGGTCTGGTGGTTTACCTGGGTTTGGCGGGAATGGTTCTTGCTCTGGCTGCACCTGGCATTTTAAACCCTTTTTTTCTTACAGCAGGGGCTTTCTTTTATCCCATCAGATGGCTTCTTGATTTGCTGTCAGATCTTCCGGGAGCAGCGTTTCTGGTGCCGCCTCCTCCTTTGTGGTTGTGTTTTTTGTACTATATTTCTCTGCTTGTTTTAGGTTGCGCACTGCGTGAGGGTTTCACGATCAATTTCCCCCATTTTCGCTATCAGTCAGTTGCTGCCCGCAGGCTGTTCCCTGCTCTGCTGTTAGTTATCAGCTGTACTGCTATGCTGATGACAGGCACAGTAAAAAAGGACCCGGGAGTACTGGCGGTAACCTTTATCAATGTAGGGCAGGGGGATGCCATTTTGGTTCAAACCCCAAAAGGGCGGACAATGCTCATTGATGCTGGAGGCAGCCCGTCATACAGCAGTTCTACTTTTGATCCCGGTAGCCGGCTTGTTGTTCCAGCCTTGGCCAAAAGAGGGATCAGGAAATTAGATCTGCTGGTCAACTCACACCCCCATGAGGATCACCTGGGGGGTATCCCTGCTGTACTCGCTAATGTGAAGGTGAAGAGATTTGCCGCTCCACCAGTAGATCACCCAACACCATTGGTTTTAAAGGTACAGCAGCAGCTCAAGGATAAAAAAATCAGGGCTTTTACCCTAACTGCCGGTTCCATCAAACTGGACCCTTCTGTTGAAATTTCGGTTTTATGGCCGGAACGTCCTTTACTATCCGGAACCTCCAGTGATGCCAACAACAATTCCCTTGTGCTTTATTTGCGCTATGGGAAAATAACATTTTTACTCACCGGAGACCTGGAGCAAGAGGCTTTATCCCTCCTAGCTTCATTAAGCCAGGAGGGTAAATATCCTCCTAAAGGGATCCGGTCTACTGTCCTTAAAGTGCCCCATCACGGCAGTGCCAATGGTATCTGTCCGGAATTTGCTGCAGCTGTCAGGCCCCAATTTGCTGTGATCAGCACCGGAAAAAACTCCTTTGGCCACCCGGACAAAAGGACAATCCTCTTCTGGCAGGAACAGGGTGCTAGGGTTTTGCGCACTGATCAAGAAGGAGATATCACTTTTATTACAGATGGTGTGACACTCAGTCTCCAAAACTGATGCCGATGGACCTGGCGGCCTGAACCAACTGATGATCCTGTGGCACAAGGGATATCTTTTTCGTTGCTTCATGGAGGGGGACCGCGGTGATTTTATTCCCTTTCAAGGCCACCATCAGACCGCTCTGACCGGAGATAGCCAACTCTGCAGCAGCTACACCGAAGCGGGTGGCCAGAATCCGGTCTAAGGGTGAAGGGGAACCACCCCGCTGAATGTGGCCCAATACCGTCACACGGGTTTCAATCCCTGTAGCCTGTTCTATCAGGTCACCTACCACCTGTCCTATACCCCCTAATCGCAGGGGGTCACCGCTTCCTTTGATCCTCTTCCTGACCACCCTTTCCCCATCGGGACCAGGGGTGCCTTCAGCCACAACAATGACACTGAACATCTTTCCCTCCTCTCGTCTCTGCTGAATCTTTTTGATGATGCTGTCCAGAGACCAGGGTATTTCCGGTATCAGAATAACATCAGCACCACCGGCAATCCCAGACCAAAGGGCGATCCAACCGGCATAACGCCCCATGACTTCTAAGACCATCACCCTATGGTGTGATTCTGCGGTTGTATGGAGTTTGTCCAGTGCACTGGTTGCTGTGGCTACTGCTGTATCAAAACCAAAGGTTTGATCTGTGGCAGCCAGGTCGTTGTCAATGGTTTTGGGAACACCGATAATTTTTGCACCCTTGTCTACCAATTCCCTGGCAATGGAAAGAGTTCCATCCCCTCCGATGGCGATCAGGGTATCAAGTTTTAGTTTATGGAAATTTTCCAGCAGTTGATCTGATACATCACGATATTGGGTTTCTCCGCTCTCTGTTTTTACAGGGAAATTAAAGGGGTTATCCCGGTTGTTTGTACCCAGGATCGTGCCTCCCCGGTGCAGCAGCCCGGAAATCGCCCTTTTATCAATGGGAATATAGTCTTGATAGATAATTCCCCTGTATCCATCCCGAAACCCAAGCACATCAACACCATTGGCAAACAGAGTTTTGGCAGCTGCCCTGATCACTGCATTTAATCCAGGGCAGTCGCCCCCTCCGGTTAAAATTCCGACCCGCATGGTTTTCCCCCTTTGCAGAATACAGCTATTATTTTCCTCTTATAGTATTAGTATTTTACCAGTCAAGCATGATTCCCTGCCTGATGCTGCAAATAGTACAAGTTATTAACATATTGTATACAAGAGCTTTGCTCAGCTGATTTGTTAAAAGGTAATTGTTTGTTTACCCCTTGATGGGAAAATTGGATCTTTATCTTTATTGCATGGGAGGTTAAAAATAGTGAATAATCAGGATATTATTGAATTGCTAAAGCAGTTGGGAGTCAGCGGTGATACCCCAGCTGAAATAGAAAGAAAGTTGGGGGAAGGGAGTATTGCCGGCGATAATGTGGGAAAGGCCTTGGACTGCATCGGTTTTGGCAGCGACCTAAAACAGGATGAAATAGCCGGGTTTCTTCAGGAGTTGACATTAAGCATCAGCGAAGAAAAGCGCCAGGAGCTTAAAGAATATATATCACAGGCAGCCCAGCAGTTGGGAGATGAAGAACTATCTGTTGACCTGTTGAAAGTGATGGAGCTTTTTCTCAAGCAGGATTAAAAGCAATAGGATAAAAGGGTTATTTATTTTCATGTATAATTTAACTATGGACGCAAAACATTGCGAAATCACTGTTTGAGGTTGGTTCATCAAACCAATTAATAAACCTTACAGCTTGTTAAACATTGTTAGAGAAGGAGTATGATCGGCTGAGCTGGCTTTTTTCAGTAAAGCGGAACCCAAATTGCTTGTGGGAATATGTGGATTGAGGGAGGTGGAAAACATTCCTATCTTAACTTACACCCAGGCTAGACAAGCCTTAGCCCAAGGGAAATATCCCTTATTTTTAATTTTGCATGGTGAAGCCCATTACCTTTCTAGGAAGTTGATCAGAGAATTAAGAAATCTTATGGAAAAAAGTGATGAGATAGAGTACCTGGAATGGGATGAAGAAGCCGGTGATACTGATATTTTTACCTCATTGACTACTATACCCCTCTGGCTAACTAAGCGTTTGGTGGTGATCAATAATACTCAAACTGCCGAACTGAAAAATTATCTGAAAGTTAATAATCCGCGCCTTGTATGTGTGCTGCTTTGTGATCATAAACTGAAAAAAAAGGATATCCCTGAAGCTGAAAACTGTTGGGTAGTTGAGTGTTCACCCCCTAAGGGCAGGGACCTGATTAAATGGCTGTCTCAAGAGGCAGCAGCCAAAGGTAAGGAACTACCTGCTTCTAGTATTGAGTATTTGCGTTTTACCTGTGGGGATGACCCAGCAGTTCTTGCAGCTGAGATTGAAAAGGCTGCTGTCTATCTGGGCAGCGAAAAGAAAATAACCATAGATATACTTAAAAAGATTGGCAGCAGAACTGCAGGACGCACCCTGTTTGAATTTGTGGATGCTGTAGCTGAACACAAAGGTAGCCTTGCCCTGGAGATTGCCGGTGAACTCCTGGCACAGGGCAATCACCCTGTACTGCTGGTTTCTATGCTTTCCCGTCATTATCTGCAAATGCTAGAGGCAGCTTACCTCCTACAAGAAGGGGTCGCTGCCCAGGACCTTTCCTCTCAGATGGGTGTCCATCCCTATGTTGGCAAGAAACTAATCAAACAGTTGCGCAGTTCCAGCATCAAGGAGATAGAAAGGGTTCTTTTTTCTTTGTTGGAACTTGATCTATCCATTAAACAGGGAAAGGGTTCTCCAGAGTTGTTGCTGGTGGCCTTTTTAGGGGAGGTCTGTTAGGTATATAAAAACCCCTCTCTAGAAGGGGTTCTTAAACTTTTTTGTTTACAGTTGAGCCTGATTGAGCTTTCTTGCCAACTGGGATTTTTTGCGATCCCGGGCGTTGGGGTGAATGGTTCCTTTTGCAGCAATCTTGTCAATAAGATGAACCGCTTTTTTGAAGGTGGCCTCAATAGCTTCTTTATTTCCTTCTGCCAGTGCTGCCTCAAATCTTTTGATGGCAGTCTTCATGGCAGACTTGCGAGAAGCATTACGCAGGGCACGAACCTTGGCGATCCTCGCCCTTTTTTCCGCAGACCGGATATTTGCCATATCTCTTCACCCCCTTGTTCCCTAAAATGAAACCTGCATCATAGGTTTAACCGGCTGATGCCAGATAAAAATTCCATAAAAGCTCAGCTTCTTGTAAGTTCAGCAGCATAAACACTTGATCAAATAAGACCAAATATGATGGTATCACGATTGATGGAGATTTGCAAGCATTGATTTTAGTGAAATCCTGCCCAGTCCTCCTGAAGAATATTCTTGCTGCAATTGGTTATCCAGTGATATTTTACCACTTGCTGGAATATATTTGACTGACGGCTATTTCAGGGGGGAACTGAATTTGCGTAACCATTTTAAAGAAAAACCTAGATTGGGCCAGGGGTTCACAGTATTGCTTTTGTCATTTTTTTGTCTGATGGGATTTGGTATCGGTGATCTTTCATATACAATGCTCCTGCAGTCTGAATTAGGCGGCAGGCAAAGTGAGGAAGTATCTCTCTCAAGAGGGTTGTGCAGATTTTTGTGCGGTATTGACCCATTTGATCCTGCTGGGGTTTTGCAAAAGGGGCTGCCCTACAGTATTACCGGGGGTAGGAACGCTTTGGTTAGCAGCAGCAGTTATCCTATTGAAGAAATGCCTGCAGAAAGCACTTTGCATTTGGAAAAGCCGTCTTTAGAAGAGGAACTGGCTAAAAAGCCTGTTGAAGTGGCCATCTATCACACCCATAATGCAGAGACCTATCTTCCATTGGATAAAAAAAGCAAGGTACAGGGGAAAAATGGAGGCATCACCCTGGTGGGGGAGGAGATCATAAAAACTCTGGCAGAAAAGGGGGTGCGGGGGGTGCAGGATCTAACAATCCATGACCACCCGAATTTTCCCAGATCTTATATTGAGTCAAAAAAAACAGCTAGCCGTCTCCTCAATGAACATCCTGAGTTAAAGGTTTTGATTGACCTGCATAGAGATGCTGGTATCCCCAAAAAGCAGACAACCACTGTTAATGGACAGGAATCAGCACTGATCATGTTTGTTATCGGGAATGGGCAGGGAATTCCCAATCCCCATTGGCGGGAAAATCTCGCCTTTGCCCGTAAGGTGGCTAACCGGCTCGAGGAGAAGTATCCGGGCATAGTAAAAGCTGTGCGTATCAAAAATGGTTGCTACAACCAGAATCTCTCCCCAAAGGCGATTCTGGTGGAGATCGGGAGTGACAAAAACACTCTTGAAGAAGCCCTGCTGGCAGGACGCTGTCTAGGAGAGGTTTTGGCAGACATAATTCAAGAATAGGTATCAATTTTGAGTAAAGACCCGGACCTGAAGGTTTGCCGCTTCATACCTTAGAATGGCAGATAGCTTTATGGAGTCTCTACAAGTTGACTCTAAACAGCCTTCGGTTCACCTGTAGCAAGGTTAGGCAGCTTTATAGGAGTCTCTACAAGAGGCTCCTGTTGTTATTTTTGGCTAGATTTGGTGATAAAATATTTATACTGGTCATTACAACAACAGCTTGAGGCTTCTTAAGTTTAGTAAGCAAAATTGAGTGTCCTTAAAGGTTAACAAAAATAAAACAAATACTTTTGTTATGGAGCACAAAGTGATAATATCTTCTTTGGATGTTTAAATTTTTTGATAAGGAATGGGGAAATGTCTGAAGGTGCAAAGATTGCGAAAGCAGCAGGGATCATAACCATCTGTATGGTGGTTGCCCGTATACTGGGCTATGTGCGGGATGCTCTGCTATATGCTATTTTTGGTCAAAACCGAATCACAGATATTTATAATGCTGCTTTTTCTATACCCGATTTTATCTATATGATTCTGATCGGGGGTGCTTTAAGCTCCGCTTTTATCCCTGTTTTTGGAGGATACCTTGCTAAAGGAAAAGATGAAGAAGGCTGGCAGGTGGCCAATACTATGCTCAACCTGCTGGTCCTTTTGATGATTAGTGCCATCACACTGGGCATCATCTTTACCCCAAATCTGATCCGGCTGCTGGTTCCTGGTTTTAACTCTTCAGAGGTCGATATGACCGTTTACCTCTCCCGGATTATGTTTTTCCAGACCTTTTTTATGGGTTTGAGTGGGGTATCCATGGGGATCCTGAACTCCTATAAGCACTTTGTCACCCCTGCAGTGGGATCTGTGCTCTACAGTTTGTCTATTGTGGTAGTAGGAGGGCTACTGGGGCCTCGCATCGGGATTGTAGCCTTTGCGATTGGGGTTGTTATAGGGGCTGTTTTGAACTTCGCTGTACAGCTGCCTCCATTATTGAAGTTGGGGATGAGGTATAAACCGATCCTTAATCTAAAGCATCCAGGGATCAAACAGATTGGCATTTTGGTTTTTCCGGTGCTGATTGGGCTTTCAGTTTCACAGTTTAACCTGTTCGTCAGCCAGAACCTGGCTTCTAACCTTCCCAGCGGACAACTGGCTGCTCTGCGCACAGCACAGCGCTTTATGCAGTTGCCTATCGGGATCTTTGCTGCTGCGATCAGCACAGCGGTGTTCCCTACCCTTACAGAGCATGCTGCCCGCATGGAATGGGGACAGTTTCGCCGCACCTTTTCCCTGGGTGTTCGTACCGCCAATTTTCTGGCAATTCCCTGTGTGGCAGGCTTGATCGCCATTGGTCTCCCGATTGTGCGGCTGTTCTTCGAAATGGGAAAGTTTACTCCTGAGAGCACAGCTGCTACATCAATTGCCTTATTCTATTATTCTTTTGGTATTATCGGCTATTCAGGGGCCACAGTTTTAAACAGGGTTTACTATGCCTTGAAGGATACCAGGACCCCTGTGGCTGTAGGTATTGGCACAGTTATATTGAACATAATTTTGAATATCTGGTTGGTCAAACCGATGGGACACAGCGGCTTGGCTTTGGCTTATTCTCTGGTAGGGTTAGTCAATATGCTGCTGCTAATCCTTCTTTTGAAGAAGAAGATCGGCAGTGTTGATGGGAAAAGGATTACAATGTCTGCACTGGGTTCCAGTTTAGCTGCGCTGGTAACAGGTGTTGTGGCTTATACTGTTGTAACAGTATTGGAAAGTATATTGGGTACTGCGGCTAAGACCGCCCAACTGATATCTGTCGGCGGGGGAGTAGGTGCCGGTGTTTTAGTGTATTTCCTGTTGGCTTATCTCCTGCGTCTGGAGGAGTTTCAACTGGTGCTGGATTTGATTAAAAGGCGGCTCGGTTTAAAAAGAAAAGCCAGTACCATCAGCTAAGAAAGGTGATATTAATGAAGCAGGAACAGATCAGAAATTTTTGTATAATAGCTCATATTGATCACGGCAAATCCACACTGGCTGACCGTTTTTTAGAAATAACCGGTACACTGCAGTCAAGACAGATGAAAGAACAGGTGCTTGATCAGATGGACCTGGAGAGGGAACGGGGGATTACCATCAAACTGACCCCGGTAACCATGCATTACCGGTCTAAAAATGGCCAGGAGTATCTGTTGAATCTGATCGATACCCCAGGGCATGTGGATTTCAGTTATGAGGTCTCCCGGAGTCTGGCTGCATGTGAAGGGGCTGTCCTTGTTGTGGATGCCACCCAGGGTGTTGAAGCCCAGACCATTGCCAACACCTATTTGGCTTTGGATGCCAATTTGGAGATCATTCCAGTGATCAACAAGATCGATCTGCCAGTAGCTGATCCAGAGCGTGTTGCCCGGGAGATCGAGGAAGTGATCGGACTGGATTCAGAGAACATTTTACATGTTTCAGCAAAAGATGGGACCGGTGTTCCTGAACTATTGGAAACCATTGTCCATCAGGTCCCCCCACCCCGGGGGGATGAGGATCAACCCTTGCAGGCTTTAATTTTTGATTCCCATTTCGATCCCTACAAAGGTGCCATCTCCTATATCAGGGTTTTCCACGGCAAGGTGCGGAGTGGGATGAAAATCATGATGATGTCCACCGGCAAAGTATATGAGGTCAGCGAAGTAGGGGTGTTTTCCCCGGAGATGATCCAGGTGGAAGAACTGGGGCCCGGGGAAGTGGGCTACCTTGCTGCTGGAATAAAGGAGGTTGCTGATACCCGTGTTGGTGATACCATCACCGATGCGGTTAAACCTGCAGCAGAACCCCTTCCAGGCTACAGGAGAGTGCTACCTGTTGTTTTCTGCGGTTTTTACCCTGTGGAAGCCAATGAATATGATAATCTGAGGGATGCACTGGGTAAGCTTAAACTCAATGATGCATCCTTCCAGTATGAGCCTGAGACTTCTGTGGCTTTGGGCTTCGGTTTTCGCTGTGGTTTTCTAGGGCTTTTGCATATGGAAATCATACAGGAAAGGCTGGAGAGGGAGTACGGCTTGGAACTGATCACAACCGCCCCCAATGTGGTTTATCGGGTGACCAAGAATAACGGAGAGGTAGTCACAGTTGACAACCCTGCTCTCTGGCCGGATTTAGGAGATATTGAACTGGTAGAGGAACCTTATGTGGAGGCCAATGTAATAACCCCTTCTGATTATGTGGGAGCGGTAATGGATCTCTTCCATGATCGCAGGGGTGAGTTCCAGGAAATGAACTATCTATCCCCGCAGAGGGTGCAAATAACTTACCTGCTTCCTCTGTCAGAGATTATCTTTGATTTTTTTGACCGGCTCAAATCCTGTACCAGAGGTTATGCCTCTTTTGATTACGATATATCAGGTTACAGAGCAGCAGATCTTGTCAAACTGGACTGCTTGGTGCATGGAGAAAAGGTAGATGCCCTCTCTATGATTGTACATAGGGATCAGGCTCAGCAAAAAGGCCGTGCTCTTGTGGAAAAACTCAGAAGGTTGATACCCAGGCAGCTTTTCGATGTTCCCATCCAGGCAGCAATCGGAAACAGGGTGATCGCCAGGGAAACAGTCAAAGCACTGCGAAAAAATGTGTTGGAGAAGTGCTACGGCGGTGATGTAACCAGAAAACGAAAGCTGCTGGAAAAACAAAAGGAAGGGAAACGGCGCATGAAACAGGTGGGTAAGGTAGAAATCCCACAGGAGGCATTCCTGGCAGTTCTCCAGGTAGATAAGGAATGATAGCTTTTTATATCCATTTTCCCTTCTGCCTGCAGAAATGCCGTTACTGTTCCTTCAACTCTATGCCCGTTCCAGAAAATAACATACTGGTGACCAGATACCTGCAGGCAATGGAAAGGGAAATTGCCCTTTATGCCTCCCGTTATCCAAATGAATCATTATCGTCCATTTACTTGGGAGGGGGGACACCTACAGTGCTCCCGGCGGAGTCCCTCTGCCGGATACTTTTCTGCTGTAGAGAAAAATTTGCCTTCTCCCCGGGGATTGAAATTACAGTAGAGGCCAACCCGGGTACAGTAACTCAGGAGATGCTTCAATTATTAAGGGAGGCTGGTGTAAACCGCCTTTCCCTAGGTGTTCAATCCTTCCAGCCGGTAGAACTGCAATTGTTAGGGAGGTCCCATTCTGTAACAGATATCTATACTGCTTTTGATGCAGCAAGAAAGGCAGGATTTGATAATATCAACCTAGACCTGATCTATGCATTGCCGGGACAGAGCCTAGAGTCCTGGAGGGAAAATCTGCGTTCAGCTATTCAGCTAAACCCTGAACACCTTTCTATCTACGGATTGTCCTTGGAGGAGGACACCCCTCTGGCAGTTGAACTGAAAAAGGGTAAACTGGAAGCCTGTAGTGAAGAACTACACCTAACTATGTGGGAGGAAACCTCATCTATGGTGAAAGAGGCGGGTTTTATCCGCTATGAGATCTCTAACTATGCTAAGCCCGGCAAGCTATGCAGGCACAATATTACCTACTGGGAAAACAAGCCCTACCTGGGGGTGGGGGCTGGGGCACATGGTTATTATGACCATGTGCGTTATGGTAATGAAGAAGAAATCCAAAAATACATTGAAATGGTGGAAAAAGGCGAATTCCCCCGGGCTTTTGAGGAGCATCAAACTCAAAAAGAAGAGATGATCGATACCATCATCATGGGACTGCGCCTGACCAAAGGGATTTCCCGCCTAGACTTTACCATGCGGTTCGGCTGCTCCTTTGAATCATTATATGAGAAGGAATTAAAGAAAATGGTAGAGGATGGTTTAATGGGTATCAGCGATGATGCTGTCTTCCTTACAGAGAGAGGACGGATCCTTTCCAATTATGTTTTATCCTGCTTTGTTTAATAAACATCCTATCAACTGCTTTTTTCATCGCTATTGACATCCAAAAGGCGTGATGGTATGTTATTTTTAGAGCTTTAGCACTCATTTGATAAGAGTGCTAATTATTAAAGGTGGTGACGCCGATGGCTTTGGATTTACGGAAACAACAGGTATTAGAGGCTATTGTAGAATGTCATATTGAAACAGCGGAACCGGTGAGTTCCCGCAGTATTGCCCGTAAATACAATTTAGGCGTCAGCCCGGCAACAATTCGCAATGAAATGGCTGATCTGGAGGAGATAGGGCTGATCAGACAGCCTCACACATCTGCAGGCCGGGTTCCTTCCCAGAAAGGATACCGTTATTATGTAGACAAATTGATGAAGAAAGCTGAGTTGACACCGCGGGAGGAAAGGCTGATCAGGGCAATATTTGCGAAGAGGGTAAAGGTATTGGCTGATATTATCCAGTGCACACTAAAAGCAGTGACCCAGCTGACCGATTACCTGGTTTTTCTTTCGGGGCCATATTTTGAGAATGATGTACTCAAAAAGATCAAAATTATTCAGCTGATGCCCGGAAAGGCTCTTTTGGTAATCATGGCTGAAACAGGATGGGTACATAGCAAAGCGATGGATCTATCTTCAGATATAACAGTAGATGACCTGGCATATATAGAGTTGGTGCTCAACCGCTATTTTCAGGGACTGACTTTCAAACAGATAACTCGTACAGTATTAAAAGATGTATATAATGAATTGACCAGGTACAGGAAGACCATCAATCATATTCTGGAAATTATGGAAGTGGTGCTTCAGGAGGAAATGAAAGAAAATCTATACCTGGGGGGCACCAATAGGATCCTAAAACAGCCAGAATACAGTGACATTGAAGAGGTCCGCAATCTAATGAACTTTATTGAGAAAGAAGAAAACCTGCGTATGATCCTGCAGGATGCGGACCCCTACCGGGTGACCGTGAAGATCGGAGAGGAGATTAAGAGTGAACAGGCCAGCAAATACAGTGCGATAACTGCTGTTTATAACGTTGGAGGAAATATTATGGGAGTACTGGGGTTGCTGGGCCCCATGCGGATGGATTATGCTCGTGCCATGACAGTAGTAGAGCATATGACCAATGTTCTCTCCGAAGCCCTGTCAGAGGATAAGTTTTATTAAAATGAGCTTTTTGCTGAAATACTTTTACAGTTGACTAAGGAGTTGTCTGTAGCTGCCCTGTGATATTATTCAGGGTATGCGGTTATTTTTCAAGGAGGGAAAATATTTGAGCTGTGAAGAGAACAGTTTACACAATGAAGAACAAGTCAAAGTGACAGGTGAGGAAGAAGCCAAAATCAAAGGGGAAACAGAAAGCTCGCCTGAAGATTCTGAAGCAAAGGATGATGTTCAAGAAAGCATTGAAGAGAAACTTGCTGCCAAAGAGAAGGAGTTAAATGATTTAAACCAGCGTTTTCTGCGTTTGGCGGCAGATTTTGAGAATTATCGCCGGCGCACAAGGCAGGAAGCCGCTGAGATCCGGCGTACAGCCAATGAGCGTTTGTTGCGGGAACTTCTCCCGATTATCGATAATTATGAACGGGCTTTGGAAGCCGCAAAAAAAGACTTACCGGAAAATATGTATACAGGAATTGAAATCATTTACAGACAGTTGTGCAACCTACTGGCTCAGGAAGGGGTAGAAGCTATAGAGTCAGTGGGCAAACCCTTTGACCCGCAGTACCAGGAGGCCTTTCAGAGGGTGGAAAGCTCAGAATACCCGGAGGGCACTGTTACCGCCGAGGTACAAAAAGGGTATTTATTGCAGGGAAAAGTACTCCGACCTGCTTTGGTTATAGTAGCAAAAAGTAAAGAAACTGAAAAGGAAAATACTTGCTGTAAGGGGGCAAATGAGGATGAGTAAAATTATTGGAATAGACCTGGGAACGACCAACTCTTGTGTTGCCATTATGGAGGGTGGGCAGCCTACGGTTATTCCTACACCAGAAGGTGCCCGCATTACCCCATCGATCGTTGCTTTTACCAAGGATGGGGAGCGTTTGGTGGGAGAGTTGGCCAAAAGACAGGCGATCACCAATCCGGAACGCACAA
>DULM01000027.1 GCA_012840405.1 Syntrophomonadaceae bacterium
GCGGTGGCTAATTTCAATAGGGCCGATTTTCAGAGGAGAAAACAAGGTTTTGAAGTCAGTGGTGTGTTGACGGTAGTTGTAATCCTGCGGGTTGACATAGGCCTGTGGGATAAATTCCCTTTCATCTACTCCACCTGATGTAGCTCCACCATTCTTTTCTGAAGGCTGTTCTTTTCCGCCGCAACCAGCTAACAATCCGCTTGCAGCTACTCCTGCTGTGCCGACAACTGCTCCTTTAATAAACGTCCTGCGTGAGATGCCTTTTTTGAGTTTCTCTTCACTACTCATATACACCTCTCCTTTCTTATTGAAATATTTATTTATACACCGTGCTTAATAATCAAAACGAAATAAGATTACCTATGCCAAATATATAAATATGTTCTGTTGACAGTAACCTTAACTTATGTTTATTTTTTTCAGTATATATTATCAGTCATTATTTATATATATTATATAGATGTACGAACATTTTGACAATAACCTGTAGAGCAATCCGATGACCACTAAACTCCTAGATAGCTATCTAAACCGCTCCAACCGGGTCTTTTACTTGAGCGGGTGATTTATGAGCATGTTGTCGTTTGCAGTTGCTTTGTGATATACTGAATCCGGATATAGTAGTATTTAGCTATATTTTGTCGATATTAAACAGATAGAAGGATAGCAGTGAAATGGCAACTCAAACAGGAGAAACTCTGTATCATCTACTCCTCAATCTTGTATTGAGGGAGAAAGGTTTTGATGCTCTGGTAACTACCTTTTCCGGAATTGTAGGTTCCCCAGTATTCTTACTGGACAGGGAGTTTAATTTGCTTGCGTATTCAGATGAATCGACTATCCATTTATGTAAAGAGCTTAAAGACAGGCTGCTTAAAGATCATATTGATATCTATGAGCAGGCAACAATGGTAGAACTGGACCATGAACGTTGTCTGTCCTGTTTTTTACAGCCTATACAGGTTGACAGTGCAATCTACGGATATCTTTGTATTCTCGATGATCCCAGAAAACTACATGCGATGGATTTTACAGCTATGGAGCAGGCAGCACTGGTAATGGCATTGGATTTTCAGAAACGCATGGCGGTCGAAGAGATAGAGAGGCGTTATCTAAATGATTTTGTCAGGGATTTATTAGAAGGGCGGATGGAATCTAGGTCCAATGCGCTCCATAGGGGAACTATCTACAAGTGGGATCTTACGAAACCGCAAGTGCTCTTTGTCATCAAACTTGTCACACCTTTGGGGCAAGGAATATCACACGCTAGTATTGAAGCAAAAATGCACTATCTTCAGAAGCTTGAAGAGGTGATCAGGAAAGCAATTAATTCCCACTCCAATAGATACTTGGTTGCGCATCTCGGTGATGTTAATGTGATGCTTCTAATCCCTAAATCAGAGACAACAGCATCAATCAAAGAGGAGTCTATAGAGGTTGCCAGGCAACTGATCCCCCACTTACAGAAAGTCATAGAAAGCCAGGACATGGTGGTTAAAATAGGCATCTCCAGGGTCTGTTATGATTTTTTTGAACTGCCTACAGCCTTTCATGAAGCTGTGGAAAGTATACAAATGAATGTTCAGATGGATTTATCTAATGAGATTGTGCATTATGATGACCTTGGGATAAACAGGCTCCTTTTACGAATAACAGATAAAGAAGAACTGAAAAATTATTGTGAAGAGCATTTAGGTGAACTGATCAGATATGATGAAGAACACAAAACCAGTCTGCTAAAAACCTTGAGTGTAGTGATCGAAACCGATGGGAATTTGAAGGCTGCGGCTAATAAATTGTTTATCCATTACAATACACTGCGTTACCGGCTGCGCAAAATTAAAGAACTGTCAGGGATAGATTTTACTTCATGGAAGAAGGTAGCTAGGGTAGTATTGGCTCTTCAGGTGTATCACATTATTCAGGCAAGGGAAAAGGGTAAAGAGGCAAGGTGGGCACCCTTTGTCAAAGCGTGACAAGTTCTCAACCTCAAGTTTGGCTCTTCCTTATAATGACACCCCCCTCAGAAGATGGTACGATAGCAGTAGCAACCAAGAGGCCCCCTTGGGAGACGAAGTGAACGCCACGAACGGTAGAATACCCCAACATTTCCCCCCCAATAATTATTTTAGAAATATATATAATAATTTCGTCTCCCAGAACTTTTTAATTATCTGAGGGAGGGTGAGTAGCTGTGGATAACAAAGAATTAGCAACAAAACTTGAGGAAATAGCTGAGGAAATTGATATGGTTAAACGGCGAATTATTAGGATACTTTCAAGGCAGAACGACAGTGGCATATTTGGTAGTGAGAATGAAGGCCAACTGGCAAAAAAATATGAGAGAGGCTTTTTCAGCCTCGATTAAAGATTTAAGAAATATGACGAAAGTAACATAATGCAGCGGCTGGAGCAGATCCGGCCGTTTTTCTGGATGCAGGAAGCAAAGGGATGTTTTTGGGGCTTCCTTTTTGCTTTCTATATTGGTACTGTGGAGCAGAGAAAAGCAAGTAATGGAGCCCCAAAAACTAGGGGATGAGAACCTTTTCTTGCACAGCAGCCAACAACTGGTTATCAATCCAAAGTTCATAATAAAAAAGCGTTCAATGGTGTGTTCTTAGTAAATCCCTTTCTGAAAACAAGAGAGGGATTTTTTTACTTCAAAAAACTCCATCGTATGGCTTGGCGTAAAAGGTATTGGTTGTCACAAATGGAAAAACCTTCATATAATACAGTACATACAGAAAGGAGTGATGTAGCATGCATAAAGAATCAAACTTTAATTCAGAAGGAGACTTAATGCTTAATCTAGAGTCCAGACCTGACTGTTATAATAACGACGATTATTATGTAACTACCTCTAAAACAATTGAAAAGTGTTTGCCTCCAAGCTGTTTTTGTGAAAGGGGAGATCTCATAAAAAATGGGGGATTTGAGATCCCCAGCGTTGTCCCTGGCCAGGTCTTTTCCGACTGGAGATTGGGATTGAGCTCTGAAGGTATAAACTTGTCAATGACCACTGACAACGTTTATGAAGGAAACAGCGCTGCAAGCATTCAAACTACTGTTATACCAACCCCAGAAACAAAGCATTTAGAGTTACGCCAAAATGTGATTGTGACTCCTGGCTGCTTGTATGAGTTAAAATTCGCTGAAAGACTTGTGGCTTTGGGTGAAACCGGTACTGAGCTGCCAACCCTAATAACGAGAATCTTTTATATATCCCAGGGCTTCGCCGAATTCGACCTGTTGAATAAACCTATTCAAAAAACAAAAATAGACAGGAAATACAACCTTCACTTCATGGCGGCAAGGGTCCCCGTGCCCTGCAATGTGTCCGGGATTATTGTACAATTTGAATTCTTCATAACTGACAGCGGAGGCACTGTATGGAATTTAGATGCTGTATCACTGCGTGCCTTATCTAAAATTTCCGCCTGTTGCTGCAAGGAGTGATTAGTATGAGAATAATAATTCCGGGGGAAAAGCCCCTATGCCAGAATAATGACCTACATCTAACCATTTCACTCAAAGAAAAGGAAAAGAGCATGCCCAAAATTTGCTTTTGTGAAAAAGGGGAGCTGCTTAAAAACGGGGGGTTTGAAACTCCCAGCTTCAGCCCCTCCGAGGTATTTGCCGGCTGGATAGTACAAAGCCGGACTCTGGATATAGAGTTGGTCAAAGATACTGAAAATGTATATGAAGGCCGCGCTGCGGCAAGTGTCCGCACAACCTCCCCATCGGGCCCTTTTACATCAACACTGATTCTTCGCCAATATGTAAAAGTGACACCGGGCTGCCTTTATAGATTGAAGTTTGCCGAAAGGCTTGTTACCTTTGGGCAAACGGATGGTAATGTTCATCTGCTAATAGCTAGGCTTGTTTACCTGGACGGTAGACAAAATGAATATGAGCTTTTAAATATCCCTATACAAAAGACGGCAGCAGACGAGAAATATAACCTGCGTGAACAGATAGCGGACCTTCCTGTGCCCTGTGATGTACCAGGAATTATTGTGCAATTCAGCTTCTATATCATAGATACCCCAGGTTCTGTGTGGAACCTGGATGCCGTATCGCTACAGGCTGTATCCCGGATTTCCGCCTGCTGTTAGTGTACTTTAAGCAGCAGACTAACAAGGCTATTTATAGATTACTTGCGTATAAGTGAGTCAACTATGAGAGAGAAAGGAGTGTCTAATTTGGCAAATATAATTAAGGATGATCGCTCCCCCAGACCGCCGAGTCACGGTGGTGGTCCTGTAAAAAAAGATGACGATAAGCATCTTAAAATAGAAATAGACAGCCTGAAATGCTGCCCTCTACCCGATTGTCCCTGTGAAACTGGAGAACTGATTAAAAATGCCGGATTCGAGATATTAAGCACTGATGATTTTCAAGCATTTGCCCATTGGAAAGCGGTAAATCCGGTTTCAAATACAGTAGTAACTCAAGCGCCTCCAGATATGACTCCTGTGCAATATGAAGGAATAAGAGCAGCATGGTTTAGAACCGAGGCCTCAGACCTGGAGCAACATTCAATATCACTTCAGCAAAATGTCACTGTGACTCCAGGCTGCATCTACCAGTTAAGCTTTGCGGAAAACTTGCTAGCTGGTAGTCCTGCTACTTTTCCTAGCCTTGTAGGGAGGGTATATTATACCGATAGTGCCGGCAACCAGTTTGACCTAATAAACATTCCGATTGCTACCAGCGGCATTTTTCAAGATAAAGTGGATAAGGGTTTTAACTTCCATCAAAAAACAGCTGATATTCCCGTACCCTGTGATGTGTCAAAAGTAACGGTCCAGTTTGATTTTTCCGTAAGAGACACAGGGGGCACCATTTGGCTATTGGATGGTGTCAGCCTGAGGGCCGTATCCTCTGTATCCTCCTGTTCCAAGGATGGATGTGCTTCATCAGGAGGCATTTGCCAGACGAGAAACCTGGTTAGGAATGGGAACTTTGAAGATATTTCCGGTAGCATAGGTTCGCCGTCTCTCTATTGGCGTCAATTGCCTGAGTCTGGTGCCCTGGCCGAAGTTGTAAGTTACAGTACGTCATATGAGGGAACTTTTTCAGTACTGTTTGCTAGTATAGAAACCGAATCCCCAACCTTTAAATCAGTTTCCCTGCGCCAAATCGTACCTGTAACACCTGGCTGCAGATTGGAGTTCAGCTTTGCTGAAAACTTCCGCAACCGCGGGGACGGGGCGGGGGATACCCCCCGTCTAATAGGGAGAGTTTTTTGGGTTGATGACGGCGGCACTGAGTTTGACCTGATCAATATTCCAATTGCCAAAATCGGCGGTGAAAATGACGAGAATCAAGGTTTTAACTTCCATAAAAGGATTGCCGATGTCCCTGTGCCTTGCAATGTGACCAGCGTCTATGTTCAGTTTGATTTTTCGGTAACAGACATCAGAAACACCCAATGGATCCTAGACGCGGTACAGTTGCGCCCTGTGCCCTGGGACCCGGTCTGCTGCCTGGACTGTAAGGGGGTGAGTTAAGATGCAGAAATATAAATTCACAAGGTGCAACTGTGAAACTGGGGAACTGATCAAAAACGGGGGATTTGAGATACGCAGTAGAGAACCGGATTACCCGTTTCAGTACTGGGAGCAAGTTAATCCGAATTTTGCCATAGTGAATAACAGCCCGAATGTCACTATTGTTGCCTATGAAGGGCTGTCTGCAGCCAGGTTTGAAAGTTCTGACAGCGCTGAAGAGATAAATAAATCGGTATCACTGCAGCAAAAAGTTATTGTAACTCCGGGCTGCTTCTATAAGCTGAGCTTTGCAGAAAATCTATTGTTTAAAGGCAACACAACAGCGGCAGCGATACCCCTCCTCACCGCCAGAGTTTTTTACGTTGATAATTTCGGCAATGATGTAGACCTTATAATTATCCCCATCTTCAAATTCAGCCAGGTCCACGATCCCAACAGGGGTTATACCTTCCACGAGGCAGTAACTGAGGTACCAGTACCTTGCGATGTATCAGAACTTATTGTCCGGTTTGATTATTTCGAAAACAGCACCGATGGAAGTGTCTGGCTGTTAGATGGCGTTTCTCTGCGGGCAGCATCGCCCATATCAGCCTGCTGTGAAAAAAGTACGAAATGCATATTGTAAAAGGATGACAAACAGCTGCAGTTTGGGATTCGGCATACCTTGTGTTTAAGAAACCACCTTAAAAAAAAGGTGGTTTTTTCTTTTTTTAAATTAGCGATCTCAGGCATGGTACATGTTTATGGAATTTTTTGAGAGGATATTAGAAGTTGTTTGGCGAAAATTTAAATAATGTGGCATGCTATGCCCCAGATTTATCTGCTGCCGTAATAATTAGTTTTTCATATGCTGAAAGGGAGTTTAAAAGGGACCATGAACACAATTTTTAACGCTCCGATAGAGGAGATAATCAAAAAGCGTATTTCTGTGAGAACCTATACAGGCGAACCTTTGGCAGATGAGATTAAAGAAAAAATAAACGACTACATTGCCACTCTTTCCAATCCCTTTAATGTAAAGGTAAACTTTAAGCTGATAGAATCGAAAACAGCTGCTAATGCGGCGAAACTGGGAACATATGGTGTCATTAAGGGTGCAGTAAATTATATTGGAGCGACAATTAAGAAACAGGATTATGCTTTAGAAGCCCTCGGTTACGAATTTGAAAAACTGATTCTGTATATAACTTCTCTAGGGCTTGGTAGCTGTTGGCTGGGAGGAACCTTTAAAAAAGGTGAGTTTGCCAAAGCGATGTCAGTGAAGGATGATGATTTTTTTCCTGTGATATCTCCGGTGGGATATCCCTCTGATAAAAAACACTTAGTAGACTCAGTCATCAGGTTTATGGTTCGTGAAAACCTGCGGAAACCATGGGATGAATTATTTTTTAACAAAAACTTCTCCACACCTTTATCCAAATCAGAGGCTGGGGATTACGGGATTGCCCTGGAAATGGTACGGCTGGCGCCTTCTGCTTCCAACAAGCAGCCCTGGAGAATAGTGAAAGAAGGAAAGATGTATCATTTTTATGAGTGTAAAACCCCTGGTTTTATCAAACTTTTTGGTTATGATATTCAAAGGATCGATATGGGAATTGCGGCTTGTCATTTTCATTTAACAGCAATAGAGAAGAACCTTAACGGATCATTCCACAAACTGCCTGAGGCGCTACCAGATCTGTCTGATGATACTTCTTATATTTTTTCGTGGGTTCAAAACTAAAGGATTATCTTACCATTCTTGGCCAACATCTCTCAACACAATCCTATTGGGTGAAAATCATCACGGTTATTGGCCTGGTTAGTTTTATCATTCTTTATGTTTTGTTAACTGTTACTTTTCTTAATCGTATTCTATAAAGCTTTTGTAGATACAATCAAATGCCAGGTCAGGCATAATAACCATCTTTATATAGCATAGGTATGAGTGAAAAAACTGCAGGTATAAACTACTCATTGCCATCTTTTCGGTTTTTATAACGCAAATATGAGTGTATTTCTTCAGTGGATGGGGGAGGGGGACCTAAGATTTTTGCGAGGCTAAATTTGTGCCAACATATATTTAAAAAGTTACTTTGCATCTATTCTAAAATATCTGATAAATTTCATGAGTTTATGGGGGATGCGTGCAATTAGGGATAAGAATAGGTAGTATAGGTGAAATGATGCCTTTATAAATAGCATTCTTTAAGAATAACAGAGGAACATCAAGTTTACATAATATTATTATAGATTTAAATAGGGAGCACGGAGGGGGGATAAAAATGAATTATAAAGTTCTTAAAGATATAAAAACTATGGGAGGCTTTATTTTATCTATAATGTTGATCATTATCGCAGTGGCGCTGGCAGCAAATGATAATGATTTTTGGGTTTTCTGCGTAGTAGTATCTATGCCTGTTTTTGCTTTTAGTGTAAAAAGAGCTGATAATATATACAAACTAGAGAACGGCAATATAAACCAGAAAAATTTAAAAGATGTAAAAATAATAGCAGGATATATTGCATCTTTACTATTGGGTGTTATTGCATTGGTACTCGCAGCTAAAGCTCATGACTTATGGGTTTTCTTTTTATTTGTGTTTCTAGCAGTTTCTGCTTTAAGTGTAGTTAGAGCTAATAAGAGATACAAAGAAGATTAGAGTCCAGAAGTCCTTTGACGTTCTTTTTGTGCTCACAAAGCAAATACAGGCTTTGTTTTATGTTTGATAAGGGTACCGGGTACATGTTCAGATATCAAAGAAAACCAAATTAATGTGATAAATTCTCCTAGATTTCAGAATAGCGAAAAAGTTATCGAAGTGGATCTTTGATTAATCAAGAAATAGCCCAAGAAACAACTGCACTTAATAATCAGCAGTTGGCTTTTTATTGGCTAAAAACATAGGGAGGTATCCTAAAATGCAGAACAATAGTTATTTGTTCCGTGATTGAGAAGGGAAAGCAAAAAGGGGTATTCAAGGGTATTTACTTCCAAGTTAACATAATTATTATTATCGGAATTAATATTAAAGTAAAGTGAGGAAGGATGATATTCGAATGGTTATAAATGAAATGTTACATTTTATCTCTTGGGACAATCCGTGATATAATCGCTAATATATCCATACTATTGGCTTGTATTTTATAAGCTGGATTTGATGCATCAACTACATTATTAATCGCTCTATAGTTCCGCCTTAAACCCTTTCTCTAGATTATTTTATAATTGTGTTTTTTAATGACCCAGGTACAAACACCTTTAAACTTTTTTTACAAGGCTTAAAACGCAAATTTGGGCCTTGTTTTTTTACTTGTTCTTATTGCAAGATCATATAAAATTAAAGGTATGAATGCTTTTTGCTCTAATGTTATTGCTGCATAAATTGACACAGCATTTGGGTTAAATATCAATAAATACGCTGAAAAAGGAGAACTGGTAATTGCAACTGTCAAGGGAAACTAAGAAAAAGTCATTGGTATACTGCCATTTGAGTCTTTTGTTGGTGATCATTTTTTGGGGGAGCAGTTTTGCCAGCATCAAAGTTATTCTACCACAGGTTCCAGCAAATACACTGGCTTTGTTTCGCTTTATTATAGCAAGTGTGGCTTTAGGAATTTTTTTTGTTGTCACAAAGCAACCACGTCCTCAAAAAAAGCATCTGCCTGGTATGATATTCAGTGGTTTATCAGGTATTGCCGTTTTTAATGTTCTTCAAAACCAGGGACTTCGCTATGCAGGTGCTACAGACTCTGCTATTCTAATAGCAATGTCACCTGTATTTATAGCTTTGTTGTCATGGTTAGTATTAAAAGAAAAAATATCACGGCTTCAAATATTAGGTATTTTTATTGCTTTTAGCGGTTCGGTAATCATTGCTACAAACGGCTCAGTAGAAAACGGCGTTTATGATAAATTACGGCTTTTTGGTGATCTCCTGGTAGTATTGAGCAGTTTTGTTTGGGCGATTTTTAGCATACATCTTAAAAAACTCTTAAAACACTATCCGCCAACAACAATAATGACTTACAGCACCATTTTCGGAACAATTTTTTTAATCCCCTTTTCGATAATGGAGTTTCCAGTTGACATAACATCTGTGAATTGGGCAGGGTGGTTAAATATTTTATACCTTGGTCTGCTGGCCTCTGCCTTGGGTAACCTAATCTGGAATGCTGCTTTGGATAAGATTTCCCCTGTCACTGCAGGTGCATACCTATACCTCTCCCCTGTTGTTTCAGCAGTGGTTGCTTTTGTTCTTCTTCATGAGACTCCGACTATCTATACCATTGTTGGTGGGATAATTATTTTGTTCGGCACATATTTAGCTAGTAAATAAGCAGATATTTATGAAATTAATGACACATTCGGGGATGAAAGGCAGAAGCTTCTCTGGTATAATGATTGAAAAGCAATTACATATGTTCGATAAAATATGTGTTTTAATTATAGATATGGAGGAGATTTATTGTGAAAAGGGACCTGACCCCTCGCCAGGAAATGATTTTAAATTATATTCAAAAAATCATTGATGAACGCGGTTATCCTCCATCTGTCCGAGAGATCGGAGAAGCTGTGGGCCTAAAGTCAAGTTCCACTGTACATTCTCACCTGGTTAATTTGGAAAAAAGGGGTTATATCCGTCGTGATCAAACTAAACCCCGGGCTATTGAAATAATCGGAAATAACTCATCAATTGTCCGTGTACCGGTTATAGGAGATGTTGCTGCCGGCAACCCGATCTTGGCCTTTGAAAACCCTGAATGCACTTTTCCCCTTCCTGCTAGTTTTTTGAACACCACCAATAAGGTTTTTATGTTAACTGCAAAAGGAAACAGCATGATCAAAGCCGGCATATTAAGTGGAGATTATTTAGTAGTGAGCCAACAGCATACAGCTGAAGATGGAGATATAGTGGTTGCCTTGGTTAATGATGAAGAGGCAACAGTTAAACGGTTTTTTAAAGAAAAAGACTGCATACGACTGCAGCCGGAAAATGACTTTATGGAACCAATCAGGACTAAAAATGTAAAAATCCTTGGCAAGGTAATCGGTGTTTTAAGAAAGATCGAATAACATTAATAAACCTGTACTATAAAGGCTACTACCATAAAGAGAGCGAGCAGCATTTTTAATATGCTTCCACCAAAAATACCAACAATCGTACCCATACCCACCCTTAAGGCATCGGAGAATTTCCTTTGAGAAAATATAAGCTCTGCAGCAATTGCTCCCAGGAAAGGTCCAAGTAAAATTCCGAAAAGCGGATTGATAAATACACCAATTAATCCACCCAGTATTGCTCCCCAGATTCCGGCCTTACTACCACCATATCTTTTTGCACCGGCCCAGGCAACAATGTTATCAATAAAAAAGGAAAAAATGGTTATCAGGAGCATTGCCAGGAGAAAAAGCAAATTAATCTGCTGGAAATTATCGATGATGCCATAGATAAGCATTATTACAAAAATTATAGGAATTGCTGGTATGACAGGTAGTAGTGAGCCTAATACCCCGATTCCCAATAGAATAATAGTAATAATCTTAATTACTTCACTCAATTAAAACCTCCTCCCGAAAAATGCCTATATTTCTTAATTTCTTATACCTTTGTTCTATGATATCCTCCATTTTTAGATTCAGCAGTTCATCAAAATGTATTTGCAGTTTTTCCTTTACTATTTTATATGTTTGGGCTGGGTTTATATGTGCTCCTTCCAGCGGTTCTGCTATAACTTCATCTACTATTCCCATTGCATAAAGATCCTGTGCGGTCATTTTCAAATGTTCGCACATCTCACGGCTCTTACTGACATCTTTACATAATATAGAAGCACAACCTTCAGGAGAAATCACAGAGTAAACCGCGTAGGAAAGCATCAAAACACGGTCCGCAACTCCAAGAGCCAGTGCACCTCCACTCCCCCCCTCCCCTATGACCAGACTGATGATCGGTGATTTCAAAGCTGACATCTGCATTAAGATCTGAGC
>DULM01000028.1 GCA_012840405.1 Syntrophomonadaceae bacterium
GCATTGGCCACAGCAACACTGCATCCTGCAAATTCCAGCATCTCCAAGTCATTGTAGCTATCCCCACAGGCCATAACCTCCTCCCGGCTGACCCCTAACCAATCCGCCAACTTTTCTAATGCTGTTCCCTTGGTGGCTTTGGGGTGGTTGACTTCCAGATAGGTAGGCTTGGACTTGGTCAGGTGGGCATCCAGCCCTTCTTTCTGTAAAATTTCCCGCAGTTCTTGTAATGATTGCCCAATCAACTGCTCCTCTTGAATGAGCAGCAGCTTATAGGGGAGTCCGGCTTCCAGAAGTTCCTCCAAGTCACTCACCCTGGTAAAAGGAACCCCTGCCAGCCGCTCATAATGCTCCCCTACCGGTGTTACCCGCTCCACATAGAGCTTATCCTCTAGATAAAAATTAACATGAATCCCTTTCTTGCGCCCGTACTGGATTACCAACCTGGCTACATCTTCATTAAGCGGGCACTCATAAATAACCTCCCCTGAAAAAACACTCTTAACCAACGCGCCCTGGTAAGTGATGATCGGGACATCAAAACCAAGCTGTTCTGCATAAGGTCTAGCCGAAGGCAGCATCCGACCGGTGGAGATGGTGACCACAACACCACTCTCCCTCACCCGGCGCAGTATTTCCTGTGTGTGTTCTGAGATGGTCAGATCATCCCGTAAAAGTGTATCATCAAGGTCAACAGCAACCAGTTTAATCCTCTGCATTCTCAATTGCCTCCACTTGATTGTATTTATACTTCTCCTGATATATTGCTGGCTTCACATTAATTAATATGCTGCCATTAGTTTACCATATCAGCAACTGTCAGTTGGAAGTAAGATCAAAAGCGAAGGCCAATTAACAGTAACTATTTATTATCCAGGAGACAGGCAAATAAAGTTTTGATTAAATTTACCTGGGATCAACTGGATACCCGCTACCAGTGACGCCCCTGCCTACAAGGTTATCTTCCCGCTGATGAAGTGTACAGATTTCTGTTAACCCATCGGGCCCAGTACCTGCCGGGCAAACAAAAAAGCCGTTGACAAGCATTTGCTCATCAACGGCCATCATGGAACTGACAATATTAATCTCGAATAACCAGTTCAGGAAACAGATAATAAGTATAATTTGTTGACAGCAGTCTTCCCTGATACTTGGAGGTATCAATCTCTTCTTTGATCAGTGCGCCGAAAGTTCCGGCACCTGATAGATCCCCTTGAAATATTGCCCCCACAAGGCGCCCATCTTTATAAATGACCTTCTGATAACAATCAGGTGATACATCTGTTTCAACCTGATAGCTGTCATCTGGAGGCTCAGGCCAGCCAAAGGAGATTGTAGGAAGGCCAAAAAAGGACATGGCATTCTGATAGGCAAAAGTGCCATCCAGTTCAACATCTTTACCTGCCATATTCAGTCCAGCCACCTCTCCCTGCGCTACCGCAGCCGGCCATATCGGTGTGAGAGACACCTTCCCGGTCAGGATCTCCCTGTTTTCACAGACATCACCAGCAGCATAGATATCAGGTATTGATGTTCTCATCTGCTGGTCAACTATAATACCTTTATTCACAGCAATCCCAGTATCAGAGAGGAACGATATTTCCGGCTTAACTCCGGCAGTCACAATTAGCAAGTCACAGGGAAGGTATCCCTGGTCATCCAGTTCTACTCCTAACACATTGTTGTTTTCATCCAACTCAATCTTTTTGGCTCTTTGTCCTGTTACGATCCCAACCCCATGTGCACGGAACAGCTCCTCATAACGAGATGCAGCAAAACTGTCCAACTGCAAGGGCAGGAGGTGTCCCGCCAGTTCAATAACTGTGACCTTCGCACCCTTTGTTGTCAGCGCTTCAGCCGCTTCTAGGCCTACCAGGCCACCACCCAGAATGATAACCCTCTTGTTCTTGTCCACAGAATCGATGATCCTTTCCGCATCCTCCAGGCTACGCAGGACAAAGACCTGCTTCGCTGAGGCAAGGTTCTCCACTGGAGGCAGCACAGGTTTAGCACCTGTTGCAATTAAAAGCTTATCATATGTGGTCTTCCAACCATCCTGGGTAAATACCATTTTCTGCTCTGGATCTATTGCGGTTACTTTCTTACCAGGTATAAACTCGATCCCCTGGTCAGCAAAAAAGTTCTCGCCGACAAAATTGAGCTGCTCTTTATTTCTGGCACCACTGATTATATCTTTCAGCAAACAGCGGGAATAGACCAGACTGTCTTCTGCAATAACAGTGACCTGTCCCCATGGGTCCTCCCTCCTGATGGCAGCAGCACAGGCAAGGCCGGCAGCACTGGCACCGATAATGAGGTATTTTGTTCTTTCCTCTTTCTTTTCTTCTGTATCTGGCTCTTCGTTACTATCTTTTATCTCCTCAAGGGAGAGAGCCCCTGTAGGGCAGTTTTCCACACAGTAGGGCCGCCCATTTTCTATACAAAAATCACACTTTACTGCAACCCTGCCCCGGGAATCAGGAGAAATTAAGTCATAGGGGCAGGACATGACACACATCCAGCAGCCTGCACACTGTTCCTGATTGTGCAACACCAACCCTGACTCTGAGTCCCGATACATCGCCCCAGAGGGACAAGCTGTCACACAAGGAGCCTCCTGGCAGTGTCGACAGGTTAAAGGTGATGGAGTACCATCATACCCAAGCACCACAGTATTCCGGGCTTGGTTTTTGGGATCAGTCAGATCCAAGAAATATGGTGATTTTTCTTCACTATGAGCAACCATACAAGCAAACTGACAGTTTTTGCAACCTTTACATAAATTAGGGCGTATGACTATGACCTTCAACATCCTCACCCCCTATATGTTTAAGGCTGCTCTCTTCTGGGAGATGATCTCAATCATTTTTGCTGCAGCTGTTTCCACATTTCCGTCTACAATGACCCTGCCGCCGGTGAGTGTTTCCAGATCTTCGGTCAGAACCTTGGTGACCATTTTACTTCCGGTGATAAAAGGCGGTAGTGACAGATGGAGCGGCAATCCCAAAGCCAGAGCGAAACTCCCGTCAGCCAGAGCCTGCTCTTCCAGCCACTGAGGTGCAGACAATACCAGAGGCAGCTGTGGTAAATCAACATTGAGAGCACTTGCCAAAGCAACTGCTACTTCCTCTAGCCTGCCGATACCCAGGCAGGGGCCAAAGTTCAACACCGGCGGTATATTCAGTGATTGACAGACCTGGCGCAGATTATCTCCGGCCAATTCCGCAGCCTCAGGTGTCATGAAACCGGTATTAGCCAGCCCGCTGCTGGTGCAACCGGCGGAGAGCACCAAAATATCATTCTTGATCAATTCTTTAGTCAGCCCGGTTGTGAAAACATCATGGCCCCCTGCGGTAAGATTAGAACAACCGACTATTCCTGCCACACCCTTGATCTTGCCCTCTGTAATCAGCTTGAGTAGCGGTTCGTAATTGCCGCCCAGGAAGGAGCGCAGATTTCTCTCACTGAAGCCGGTTAATGAATTGTCATTACCGTGTTCAGGCAGATCGATATTTACACTCTTCCGGCGTTCCTTGAAGCTACCAGCGGCTTCCTCTGCCACCAGTCTAGCGATAACTCTGCCGTTATCATATGTATAGGGGATCAGTTGCGCATTCTTCTTTTTCGCCACATCATCAATACAGACTTGTTTGACCAGCAGCTTGTTACAGACCTCTTCAATACCCGGTATAGTACAGTTAAACTCACTAACCACCAGGTCAACAGCACCAGTGCTCAGCAGTACCTCACTGGTGAAATTATTGCCTGCATGCCCGGCAAAAACTTGCTTGCAGTGGGTATGGCGGGACTCCATATCCTGGCCGACACAGGTGCAGCCTACGATCTTGAAGCCTTTTGCTCCCACCTGTTCAGCCAATTCTTTTGCCCAGTCTGCGGTTAGCTCATCTTGAATCCCTTTGAAAAGTGCGTGTTGGTGACCGGTAACCATAATATTGATATAATCGGGATCAATTACAGAAAAGCCTACCTTTGTTGTGCCGATTTCCGGTTCACCCAGGATGATATCATTGAGTTTGTTGGTCAGATACAGGCCGTAGAGCCCGGTGGCAATACCCAAACGCAGAGCATGGAGCAGCATATCCAAAGGATCACTGGAAAGGTTTGTACTGGTTTTGACTAAGGCATCAAAAACCTCGGATTTCGCCCCTCCGGGCATCAGATTCAGCTTCTCCCAAACAGCCAAACGAGGCTTATAAGCCAGCTTACTGACCAGAGTCATTTTCTTGCTGCGAGGCAGATAGAGATCTTGGAGAATATAATCAGCTAAAACTGCCGCCTGTTCCCTGTAGTCATCTGCTTCAACCTGGCAGACTGCTACCATTTCTTGAAGCACCTGATTGTTAAAGCTAGTGTCTGTTTCCTCTGCAAGCTCTGCCAGAGTACGAGCGGCATTCTCCACAACATGCAGGTAACAAGCAGCACCTGCAGCAACGGACCGCAGGAAGTACCTGGCCACAATGGTATCAGAATCAGCACCACATACTCCCCGGGGTGAATCAGGCAGCACACGACAAGGTCCATTGGAACAGAGCCGACAGCAAACCCCTTGCAGGCCAAAACCGCATTTGACAGACTGTTTTGGTTCACGACAAAAGGATGTTTCTAGATCTGGATGCTCCTCCAGAAACTTATTAATTGTTTTGTCTGCTGAAGGACATAACTTCATTTTTAATACCTCCCTAAAAGTTTTTTTATATAAAACTATACTATTTTAGTATAGTTTATGACAAAAAAATTTTTATCAGGAGGGATGCCTTATTTTTAATTTTGCTTCATATGTTCCTTCAACTGTTCAAAATTGTACTTGTCAAATTCTTGAGCTATGGTTTGCTGAATGGATGCCAGAACATAGTGTACCGGGCAGTGCGGTGTGGCTTGCTTATTACAATAGTCAGGGTCGATGAGGCATTTGTTGATGCGGATAGGACCTTCTACTGCTTCTAAAACATCTTTCAGTGTAATATCAGCCGGCTTTTTCCCGAGGGCATATCCCCCTCCCACGCCTTGATACGATTTTACGATCCCAGCCTTTGCCAAACTGCGTAGAATTTTAAGCAGAAAGCGCAATGGTATGTGCTGACTTTCAGAGATAACTTTTGCCTCTACTATTTCACCTGGCTGCAGTAAGGAAAGATAGAGAACTGCTCTGAATGCATAATCGGTTGCTTGATTTAAGATCAATTAACTGCCCCCATAAACTATACTTAATCGGTATTGTTTTATCCAAATTATAACCACTCTTTCACATTGAGTCAAGGGTTTTTGAACACTCAAATGTAAAAAAATACGCATCAGATAAATTTTTTACAATTATTCAAGACTGCTCAGAATCTCTTTTCAGGAATTCGTAAAGACTCTCTGCTGTCTTTCTGTTCATCCCCGGCACACTGGCCAATTCCTCCACAGATGCCCTGCGTATACGAGCGAGAGAACCGAAATGCCTTAATAAGGCTTCCTGTCTTTTTCTGCCGATTCCAGAGACTTGAGTCAAGACAGATGCCTTCAATCTGCGCTGGCGCAGTTTTTCCTGGTAGCTGAGGGCAAAGCGGTGTGCTTCATCCCTAGCCTGCTGCAGCAGGTGCAGTCCTGGATGACTGCGGGGAAGAAGCAGGGGTGCAGATCGACCCGGCAGATAGATCTCTTCCTCTTTCTCAGCCAGAGCAACCACATTCAGAGATGGGGCATCTGACTGCTGCAGAACCTCCAGGGCTGAATTGAGTTGGCCTTTACCCCCATCGATGACAAGCAGATCAGGCAGGTCCTTATTGTTTATCCTGCGCCTCACAACTTCCCTGATAGCCGCATAATCATCACCACATACCTTAGCCTTGATCCGGTAGTGCCTGTATCCTTTTTTATCAGGCTGCCCATCAGTAAAACAGACCAGAGAGCCTACTGTTTCCTGGCCACCCAGATGGGAAATATCAATGCACTCCAATTTCCTAGGTGCCTTTTCCAAACCCAGAGCCTCCTGCAGTGCCATTACCAGGGTTCTACCCTTTTCCTGGGTTTTTAAAGAGCGCCGGTATCGCTGTTCAGCCATCAGTCCGGCATTTTCCAAAGCCATCTCCATCAGTTCTTTTCCCCGCCCCCGCTTAGGAAATCTAATCTCCACTTTGCTTCCTTTTAGATCAGCAAGCCAATGCTCTAGCAGTTCAGCTTCCTCCACAGGAGAGCTCACCAAAATCGCAGCAGGTATCTCCCTTCCACTCTGATAATAACTCTTGATAAATGAAGCGAGAATCTCACCTGCAGGAGTTTCCTCTGCTGAGGAAAGAAAATAGTGTTCCTGAGCAACCACTTTCCCACCACGGGCACGGAGTAAAAAAACACACACCTCATCTCCATAAGTGCCCACTGCCAGCACATCCTGGTCTTTGCCTGTTGCCTGAGCCACCCTCTGCTGTTCTTTCAGTCTGTTCAGTGCCTCCAACTGATTGCGCAGCCGGGCAGCCTCTTCAAAATCCATCCTTTCTGCAGCATCTTTCATCTGACGGTGAAGATTTTTTTCCACTTCCCGGGTTTTTCCCTCTAAGAAAAGAACTAACTGCTCAATCATCTCCCTGTATTTTTCAGGGGATACATTTCCCACACAGGGTCCCAAGCACTGTTTGATCTGGCCGTTGAGACAGGTTCTGCTGCGGGGGGCTAACCTGTGGTCCGAACAGGAGCGAAATGGGAAAAGCTTGCGCAGGAGGGTTAAGGTCTCCTTGACTGCACCAACATCTGGGTAAGGACCGAAATAGCGGGAACCATCCCTCACTAGATTGCGGGTCATCATCACCCTAGGAAATTCTTCTACAGTCACCCTGATATAAGGATAGGATTTGTCATCTTTGAGCATAATGTTATATTTGGGCCTGTACTCTTTGATCAGATTGCATTCCAGAACCAGGGCTTCAGCCTCTGTGTCAGTGATGATATACTCCAGATCTGCAGCTTCCTCCATCATTTTCCTGATCCGTTCGATTAGTCCCCGCGGTTGAAAGTAGGACCGCAGGCGGTTAGGAAGAGAAACCGCCTTTCCCACATAGATAACCCTCCCGGATCTATTGCGGAAGATATAAACCCCCGGACGGTCGGGGATCAGATCAACTTCTTTTTTTAGTTCTTCTATACTTTTAGTGGATGCCATATCTTTCACCCTTTTCCTGATCAGCAACCTGTCCCCCTGGGAGCGGGGGGACCTTCTTTTTGCTTCCTGTCCGCGGGGGACTGTCCCGGTGATCGGGGCCCGATCAGTCAACCTGTCCCTTTGATCGCGCGGGGGGACAGTCCCCCCGTTCGGTCGGTTTATCCCTGCCGGCGCAGCGACCTGCGAAGGTTGTTACTTGCCCTTGACAAAGGAGCAGTTAACGACAATTGTAGAGATTTCGTGCTGCAGTACAAAGTGGCAATACCCGAATAGCAGAACGATTACCTATATTACCTATTCGGATATTTCCAGATAATAGAGTTGGTGATGACACCTAATTCGATGTTCAATTTCCGACATCAGACCTCCGGCATCCCACTTCTAAAATAGATGGCGTCATAGGAACCGATCGGCTGTTGTCTGCGGAAAGTATATGGGCAAATTCAACCGGAGATTATGTCGCAAGCGGCAGGGATAAATAATCACCATGTCAACCTGTCCCTCCTTTTTTGAAAGGGGGATTGTCCTTCTGAGCGCTCGGTTAACCGCTGACCAAAGAGGTCTTATCAGCCTGGCGCCTGGCAGGACAGGAAACCTGCAGCACCTCTTTCAGATAACGCCCTGTATAGGAGTAGGGGCAGTTAGCTACCTCCTCAGGTGTGCCTGTGGTTACGATCTGTCCCCCCCGGTCTCCCCCTTCAGGGCCCAGGTCAATAATATAGTCAGCCGTTTTGATCACATCAAGATTGTGTTCAATAACGACAACTGTATTCCCGCTCTCCACAAGCCTTTCCAATACCAGCAGCAGTTTTCTGATATCTTCCTTATGTAGCCCTGTTGTAGGCTCATCCAGGATATAGAGAGTGCGTCCATTGCTGCGCCGGGACAGTTCTGTTGCCAGTTTCACCCGCTGGGCCTCTCCACCTGATAGAGTGGTTGCAGGCTGTCCTAGCTTGATATAGCCTAAGCCCACATCCTCCAGGGTCTGCAATTTCCGGCTTACCTTAGGTATGTTCTGGAAGAACTCATTTGCTTCACTGACTGTCATGTCCAGGACCTCTGCAATGTTCTTCCCTTTGTATTTAACTTCCAGAGTCTCACGGTTGTAACGCTTTCCCCTGCATTCTTCACAGGGGACATAGACATCAGGTAGGAAATGCATCTCGATTTTGATAATGCCATCACCGCGGCAGGCTTCACAGCGCCCCCCGCGCACATTAAAACTGAACCGGCCTGGACGGTAGCCCCGCATGCGGGCCTCAGGTGTCATAGAAAAAAGTTCCCTGATCCCATCAAAAGCCCCTGTATAGGTAGCAGGGTTCGACCTGGGAGTGCGCCCAATAGGGGACTGGTCAATTTTGATTACTTTATCCAGATGCTCGATACCGCGTATCTCCTGGAAATCACCGGGGTGAGCCTTAGCCCTATGGAGCTTTTGGGCCAAACCCTTATAGATGATCTCATCCAGTAGAGTGCTTTTCCCAGACCCGGAAACACCTGTGATGCAGACAAAAAGCCCCAGAGGTATGTCCACATCGATATTTTTCAGGTTGAATTCCTTAGCACCTATCACCTGCAGCCAGCGTTCCCCAGGCTTGCGCCGCCCTTCTGGCACAGGTATCTCACGGCGCCCGCTCAAATACTGGCCGGTTATCGATTCCTCTACTTTTACAATGTCCTCCAGTGTGCCCTGGGCTACCACCTTACCTCCATGCACTCCAGCACCAGGGCCGATGTCGATGATCTCATCTGCATTGAGCATCATCTCATCATCATGTTCAACAACTATCAGAGTATTTCCCATGTCCCGCAGATCTTTAAGTGTTTTGATCAACCTGGTGTTGTCCCTGGGGTGTAGCCCGATACTGGGTTCATCCAGGATATAAAGAACACCTACCAAGCCAGAACCGATCTGAGTAGCCAACCTGATCCGCTGGGCTTCACCCCCAGCCAGGGTTCCTGCAGAACGGTCCAGTGTAAGGTAGTCAAGCCCCACATTGACCAGAAATCCCAAGCGGGCATCGATTTCCTTGATCACCTGTCCGGCGATCTGCTCCTCCCGCTCTGTGAGTGAAAGATTATTGATAAAAGAGCGGGCTTCTAAAATTGTATACCTAGTTACCTCTGCGATGTTCTTTCCACCCACAGTTACAGCCAAAGCCTCCGGGCGCAGCCTTGCACCCGCACAGCTAGGGCAAGGACGGGAGGTCATAAACTGCTCGATCTCCTCCCGTACCTCCTCTGATTCTGTTTCCCGGTAGCGGCGCATCAGATGGTTGACAACACCTTCAAAAGTGCCGTACCAGGTCCTGGTCTGACCAAAAGCATCCTCATAATGAAAGCGAATCCTCTCATCTGTACCATAAAGGAGTTTTTCCTGTACTTCCTCTGGAAGGTCCTGATATGGGGTATCCCAACTGCACCCATAGTGATCCATAAGGGATTTCACTATCTGGGGGTAATAGTGCTGAGTGGAATGGGTCCAGGGAAGTAGAGCTCCCTCCCTGACGGACCTCTCCCTGTCCACCACCAATTCAGGATCCACTTCCATCCTGTAGCCAAGTCCTGAGCATTCAAGGCAGGCTCCATAAGGACTATTAAAAGAAAAAAGGCGAGGGGTTATCTCCACCAAACTGATCCCGCACTGGGGACAGGCAAAATTCTGGCTGAACACAAGCTCTTTCCCCTCAAGAGGTGCAGCCACAGCGATCCCTTCACCAAGCCCCAGAGCAGTTTCTAGAGAATCAGCCAGGCGGTTTTCCAATCCTGGACGCACCACTACCCTGTCAACAACCACATCTATATCATGTTTTTTATACCTTTCCAGAGTAATATCTTCATCAAGTTCCCGAATCTCACCATTGACCCGTACCCGGACAAAACCCTTTTTCTGAAGTTCCTGAAGGATCCTCTGGTGTTCCCCTTTTTTCCCACGAATCACAGGAGCCAGTATTTGAATCTTTGTACCCTCAGGGTAAGCAAGAATATGGTCTACCATCTGGGAAACTGTCTGCTGCTGCACAGGTCTGCCGCACTTAGGGCAGTGGGGTTTGCCGATACGAGCAAACAACAGGCGCAAATAATCATAGATCTCAGTGACAGTTCCCACAGTGGATCTGGGGTTGCGGCTACCTGCCTTCTGGTCGATGGAAATAGCCGGGGAAAGCCCTTCAATATAGTCTACATCAGGTTTTTCGGCAACCCCCAGAAACTGGCGAGCATAGGCAGACAGAGACTCCACATAACGTCTCTGCCCCTCGGCATAAATTGTGTCAAAAGCCAGTGATGATTTGCCGGATCCGGAAAGGCCGGTAATCACCACCAATTTATTACGGGGTATCTCCACATCGATATTTTTCAGATTATGGACCCGGGCTCCCTTGATTACGATCTTGTCCTGCATCGGGAGGTGAACATCTTTATTTAATCTGGCACACATACTTTTTTGCCTCCCTGTCATATCCATTCCTGTTTCAGTTTTTGGTTTCAGAAGTCTTCCGCCCCCTGCTTTTACGAGAACGGGAAAGCAGTTCTTTGCGCAATTCGATCATCAGATCCCGAGCCTCAGCCGCTCTTTCAAAGGCTAGTTCACGAGCAGCCTTGCGCATCTCATGTTCCATCTGAGAAATAAGCTTCTCCAGTTCAGTTTTGCTCATGCTGGCCAAGGGCTTTCTGCCCTGATAAGTTGATCTTTCTTCGGCCACCTCTGCGGGCAGAGTAATCTCAATCACACCACGGACAGCCTTCTGAACGGTGCGTGGTGTTATGTTATGCTCTTTATTATATTTCATCTGGATATTGCGTCTTCTGTTGGTCTCATCGATGGCCCGCTGCATAGAGTCAGTGATCTGATCTGCATACATGATCACCTTCCCCTCCACATTGCGGGCAGCACGGCCGATGGTCTGAATAAGAGAGCGCTCAGAACGCAAAAAACCCTCTTTATCAGCATCAAGAATCGCTACCAGAGACACCTCTGGCAAGTCCAAACCCTCTCTCAGTAGGTTGATACCTACCAAAACATCAAAAACCCCCAGGCGCAGATCCCTTAAAATATCCATCCGCTCCAAGGCGTTGATCTCTGAGTGCAAATAGCGCACTTTGATCCCTAACTCCCGCATATAATCAGTCAGATCCTCAGCCATCTTTTTGGTAAGCGTT
The DNA here is from genome assembly GCA_012840405.1 of Syntrophomonadaceae bacterium. Classification (GTDB taxonomy): domain Bacteria; phylum Bacillota; class DSM-12270; order Thermacetogeniales; family Thermacetogeniaceae; genus DTU068. The sequence continues at coordinate 11,318 of DULM01000028.1, forward strand.
GTCACCAGGACCCGCTGCTTCTTTTCTACTCGCAACCGGATCTCCTCAACCAGGTCATCCACCTGATTTTGTGCACTGCGCACCTCCACCTCAGGATCGACCAAACCAGTAGGACGGACGATCTGCTCCACCACCTGGTGGCTGTGATCTATTTCAAAGTCTCCTGGGGTTGCGGAAACAAAAATAATCCTCGGCACCTTGGCTAAAAACTCATCAAAGCGCAGCGGCCTGTTATCTAAAGCAGAAGGGAGTCGAAAGCCGTAGTCTACCAAGGTTTTCTTCCTGCTGTAATCACCAGCATACATGCCATTGATCTGGGGCACAGTAATATGGGACTCATCGATGACCACCAAAAAGTCCTCTGGGAAAAAGTCAAGCAAACAGTAAGGCGGTTCCCCTGGTTTGCGTCCGGTCAAATGCCGGGAATAATTTTCGATCCCCTTACAGGTACCCACCTCCCGCATCATTTCCATATCATAGCGGGTGCGTTGTTCCAAACGCTGGGCTTCCAGCAGTTTTCCCTCTCTGCGCAACTCCTCCAGTCGCTCTTCCAATTCCTGTTCAATCCCCTGGAGGGCCTTTTCCATCCTCTCTGGGGCTGTGACATAATGTGAAGCAGGGAAAATAGCCGCATGCAGACGGCGGGCCAGCACCTCTCCGGTCAGTGTATCTATTTCTAATATCCGGTCGATCTCATCACCGAAAAATTCCACCCGTAGGGCCTTCTCTGTAAAAGAGGCCGGAAAAATCTCCAATACATCCCCCCGCACCCGGAAACGCCCTCGGGCGAACTCGTAGTCATTGCGCTGATACTGGATATCCACCAACCGGGCGATTACCTGATCCCTGTCCACCTCCATTCCTTGGCGTAGGGACACAACCATGTTCTTATAGTCTATTGGTGAACCTAGACCATAGATACAGGAAACACTGGCCACAATGATCACATCATCCCGCTCGAATAGGCTGGCAGTAGCCGAGTGCCGCAGTTTATCGATCTCCTCATTCAAAGATGAGTCTTTCTCTATATAGGTATCAGTCTGGGGCACATAAGCCTCAGGCTGGTAATAATCATAATAGCTGACAAAATACTCTACAGCATTGTCAGGAAAGAACTCCCGGAATTCCCCGCAGAGTTGAGCAGCCAGAGTTTTATTAGGTGCGATCACCAGGGTCGGCTTTTGCACCTCCTGTATCACTCCAGCAATAGTAAAGGTTTTCCCTGACCCGGTCACACCCAGCAAGGTCTGATAGGGCATCCCACTGGCGATCCCTCTGCTCAATGCCTCAATAGCCTTTGGCTGATCACCGGTGGGAGCAAAGGGAGATTTCAGGACAAATCCCATGATTATACCCCCTGATCAAAATAGCCGCCAATTCCCTAAGGAAAAACTCCCTAGGAATCTCCGGTCCCAAGACCGGTCAAGCGGCAAAACAAAAGTTCTCATTTGGCATTATAACATAAAGGATTTATCTATCACAATAAGGGCTAGGTGGACCAATCTGGATCGCACGGGGGGACAGTCCCGGTGAGCGATCCGGTAGGGCCGAAGCAGAGGGACGTTCTTTTTGCTTCCTGTCCGCGGGGGGACAGTCCCTCCACCCGATCCGAAAGCATTCCCTGCGAGCAGTGTTTATCCTGCTGGCGCAGCGACCTGCGAAGGTTGTTACTTGCCCTTGACGAAGGAGCAGTTAACGACAGCCAAAGCGAATTCTGCTGCAGTACAAAGTAGCACAATCCCCAACTTTATAGAACGATTACTTACGGAAATTTTTAGATAATAAAAGTCGGTGATAATGTGCCTGATCAAATCGCTCTTGTCAAGGAACATGTCAGAAATGCAGACTGGGAGAGTGCCCAAAGGGAGCTGAACAACTTAAAAATAGACTGGGAAAAGGTAACATCAAGAATCCAGTTCAGCATGGAACGAAATGAAATAAACTAGCTGGATGTCAGCCCGGCTAGAGTAGGAGCGGCAATAACGGCTAAGGATAAAGCTGGAGCATTGATGGAACTCGAAGAAGCTGCCAGACACTGGCACAAGCTGGGAAAATAAGAGGCCCAAATATCCTAATTAACCGGCTGTCTCCCTGATTATCCTGGATATAATTGCACTGATCTCTTCTGCTGTAAGATACAGTTCACCTTTCTCCAATTGCTTATAATATTTATCCAGTTCCCTTCCCGCTGCAGCAAGTTTTAATTTGATATTTTCATAAGAAGTTCCTGAAAAGGTAGGTACCAGTACACCCTTCCCCAAATACCATACTGTATCCCCTGATAACAGCGACAGTTCATTATAACAGCATGTTCCATTGATAATTGCCAACCGGATTTCGGGGATAAACAGCACCACCAAATCAGATGGTTCAATAATGGAGTGGTAGGCCTCCACAGTATAGCTGCGGGATAGTGCCTCAACAAGGATATCACGCATAACGGATACTCCTGACCCCAAACTTCCCTTAATCAGATAGCGCTTTTTGCAGCACTCAAAAAAATCACCGGGTAAATTCAGCCCTCCAGTAACACTCCCGGCAAAATAGTGCCTCAAACAAGATGGTTTCTCCTTAAATTCCTCTATCCAGAAGTTCGCGTCCCACTGCTCCACTGCTTTGCTGCTGGTCCGGCTGCCTGAATAATAGACTTCTCTCGCTGACTTTACAATTTTGAGCACTCTCTCATATATTGTGCTCATATTATTGGGAACAGCACTTCCCGGTAGCTCCACTATCACTATTTCTAAATGAGCAGGAAAAAACTTCTGCACTGCATAGGGATGGTTCCCGCTCATTACACCAAACCCCAGTGAGGGCACTGTCAATCCTTCAACCATCAAATGGTCCTCAGCCCGGTGATAATAATTGACACTATAGCCCCGGTCTGTCAGAGCCAACCCCAGTGACCGTAAAACCAGGCTGTGTTTCCCGGGTGTATTCCCCTGAAGCAGATACAAGCGCTTCAACTCCTGGAAATGATCTGTCCAAAAAGACAAATGCCCTCGACCTGTGAAAGCACTGGCAAAAAAATGCCTGTTCTTTTTCATATTTAAGACTACCTGCTGTAGTAAAGCCAGGCAGTGCCTCACCCCCTGATATTATTTGTACATATTATTAAACAAGGGGGGCTATGGTGACATTGGTATCTCGGCTTGAAAAAATTAAGAGCAGATAAACACTCATGCCAGCAAGGGCATTAATGTAATTTTTTGAGAAGTCGTTTGAGCAGATTTTTCAGAGGGCTTTCCATAACAAAATCCACATTAGGTAAGTCTCCGGGTTCAGGCACGGTAATTTCCCCTAAAGGCGCACCTATCTCCCGCCGTACCCGGACCCGCTTGGTCTCACCAGTTCCATCAGTAAATTCCAGCATAAATACAGACCCCACAAAACCAAGTGCCTGATGCAGTTCATAACGGGAATTGACCGGCTGACCAGCTACACTTTTGATCACATCTCCGGAACGAAGGCCTGCCCTGTGTGCGGCTGAACCCTTAATCACATCCAATACCATTAATCCGGAAGCAGGGGGAACAAAACGAGGCCTTCCCTGCATCTCCTGCCGCCTTCCTAAAAAAACAACCAATTCATGACCCAAAGGGGAAAAAAGGGCAGGGAGAACAGCCAGCGGAGGGTAATGGGAAGCCAACACAGACAGCCCCAACAAGACAATGCTGAAAACAGCCAAATGACCGGCTGATATCTTTGTTCTCTCCCGGGGAAGACAGGTAATGGCCAGTTCCCCGTAACCCAGTGCAGCCACAACAGGAAGGATCTGATATGTCATATCCTGATGGCCGGCAGTTTCCCAGGGGCGGATCAAGGGCCACCATTCAGGCATTTGTATCAGGTCACCTGGAAGTTGTTCCACTGTTCCCAGGAGGATCATCATCACAGCCAAGGGTATAGGCCAAAACTTTTGCAGATTAAAGGCCCCTACTACCTGACCCTTTGGTGTACGAACATAAACAGGAAGAGGATCCTGATGTCCACTCAGCAGTATTAAGACACTCTCCACCAGATGTAATACAGCAACTAACCCCATCAAACCGGGTATATTAACTTCCGGAAAACCCAGCAGAATGGAAAATAGTGCAAGAACGCCACCCGCATAAGAGAAACACAAAAACCTAGGGCTGAACATCATTAACAGCAGGGCAATGATCCATAGCCAGGCCACACCCAATCCATTGATGGTCACACCGAAGATGATCATTAAAAAACTGCCCAGCAGTCCGCCAATAATCCCATAAACCAAAGAAACCAGCGAAATACGCAGAGCAGAATCTCGCTGGCCGTAAATGGATTCTTTTGTTTTCATCATACGGCGGTATTGTAGCCAGACCAAGAGAACCACAAGCCAAAAAAAGGGCTGTATCACGATCTGCAGCACTGCAGCAGCAGAACTGAAAATAACCTCAACCCAGGGAAAGCTCATTAAAATTTCCCCCTATGCCGCCTGTTTTCCTTGATCTATACGCTCATACAAAAGCTCAACAGCTTTCTCTAACTGCACATCCTCATCAGTATTCTCCGGCTGTTCCACAACAATATCAGGCTGGATTCCTTTACCATTGATGTCATGCCCATTTGGAGTCAAATATTTATTGGTAGTTAGCTTTAACCCCTCATTATTCCCCAATTTGTACAGGGTTTGAACTAATCCCTTACCGAAAGTACGGGTTCCCAATAGTAGCCCACTTTTGCTGTCCTTGATGGCTCCGGCAACAATTTCTGAAGCACTGGCAGTTCCCTCATCGATCAGCACAACAAGCGGCACCTTGATCTGGCTTAACCTGCTGGGATACCGAACCTCCTCATTTCCATTGCGATGCACAATACGGACAACCGGTCCTTCTTTCAAAAAATAGCCTGCCAATTCTACTGCTGCCTCCAGGTCACCACCTGGGTTACCCCGCAGATCCAAAATCAAACCGTCCAATTGTTCCTTATTCAACTTATTCAACTCTCTCTCCAATTGGGCAATAGTACTAGTGCGGTTAAAATGCATCACCTGTAAATAACCTATATCCTTGTGCTCAGGCAGTATTTCTCCTCTGACTGATGGAATTGCAATCTTTTCTCTGACCAGCTTAACTATGAAGGAACGGTTTTCTTGTTCGCGCAAAATCTTCAAAGTAACACTTGTTCCCGGTTCCCCCCGGATAAGTGATGCAGCTTCAATAGTGGTTAGCTTAGCAGTTTCCTGTTCATCAACCTTTTCAATAATATCACCGCTCTTGAGCCCTGCCCGGTCTGCCGGGGTTCCCGGAAGAGGAGCTATAACTACAAGCTGTTTGTTCTCGTTCTTATCGATCTCCACACCTATACCACCAAAAGTGCCTTCAATCTGTACATTCAGGTTCTTAAAAGCATTTTTGTCCAAATAAACCGAATATGAATCATTAAGAGACTCCACCATCCCCTTGATTGCACCATTGATCAGTGTTTCTGTACTGACCTGCTCCAGGTATTCGTTTTTTATAAGATAATAAGTAGTGATCAGTTTTTCTAAGTCATATTTTTTAGCCCAATAATACAATCCTCCGACTATACCAACCAGCAGTATCATGATCAGTACAGCAATTGTAACACGGACAACACGCCCTTTCAGCCTGTCCACCTCCTGATGGCAAATACTATTTCGATCCCTGCTATCCCACTATATGTTTAACCTAGCTCAATTATTATTACCGACAGTCCCCAGCTTTAGGGACCATACTTAAACAGCAGATTTAATTATACTATTTTATCATGTCACATTACAGATATCTTGACAAGGGATCTGGCCCATTTACTTTTTCAAAAAAGACAAGTATCGAAAAATTTTTTTATTACCCCCCTTGCAGGATTTTCTTCAATATTATAGAATATAGTAAACTTGATAATAAAATATTTCTCCGAGTCCAATATTACCTGTTGTTTCTGTACTATGGTGATTGGACCGTTAGGGTAGGTTGGGAAACTGGCCTGCCTCCCAGTGTGGAAAGGAGAAACCTGTGAAATCAACTGGTCGTTTTTCCTTCCCGACCAGTTTTTTTGTGCCACACCTTCCTTTCCCATTATCTCGAAGATCGGCATCAGTACCATATATATTGCTGTGGGGGTGTTCTACCCCCACAGCGAAACCCTTTTTTTCCATACATGGCACAACTCACCTTGAATACCTCTAGCTGGTAAACCCCCAGGAACAGTCATATCAAAAATTAGTCCCCAGCAGCAATGAGGGGAAGAATTCATCCAACTGTTGTTTACTCAGCTATCGCCCTCCGCACTTTCATCAAGGGCAAGTTATAAGCTCTGCTCTACTCACAGGGATAAACCGTCTTTATACACCATCGTATCCCTGTCAGCACAGGATCTACGCACACAAACGAACTGCTCCCTTTAGCAGGCGCTATAAACTAACAACTAAAATAAACCGGCACCTTTTCAGGTACCGGTTTATTAATTTTATCTTATCATTATCTTTTCAATATATTTTCGAACAAAACACTACAAATAAGCAAGGGGGTTGGTATGGTATCCGTTAACACGCACCTCAAAGTGAAGGTGAGGGCCAGTGCTATTACCTGTACTGCCCACATAAGCAATAACCTGCCCCTGGCTTACTGTGGTGCCGCTGCTTACAGCAAAACCTGAGAGATGGGCATAAAGTGTGGAGATGCCTCCCCCGTGATCAACTATTACTGTATTCCCATAGCCGCCCATCCAACCAACATAGATAACTGTGCCGCCATCAGCAGCTTTAACCGGAGCACCGTGGGGAGCTCCGATATCAATCCCGGTATGCATGGAGTAGGTTCCATAAATAGGATGCCAGCGCATTCCATATCCGGAGGTGATAGGTCCAGCAGCCGGCCAGATCATACTGCCATTTCCTTGAGGTGGAGATGGATTGGGGTTTTTTGACTGATACTGCTGGATAATCTGGGTCAGCCTCCTGGATGACTCTTCCAGCTCTTTAATAGCACGCTCACAGGCCGCTTTGTCTGCCTGCAGTCGTCTCAAAGTATCTTCCCTCTCCTGGCTGCGTGCAGCCAGGGTGTTACGTTTAAGTTCTGTTGCCCTCTTAAGAGAAATAACCTGTTCCTTTTTCTCCTCAAGTTCCCGCTTCTGTCTGGCAAGTTCATCACGCTCTGCAGCAGTTTCCTTGACAAGTTTTGCATCATTTTCCATCAAACGCTTCAGAAAATCCAAGCGTGTGAGAAAATCGCTCATACTGGTGCTGTCCAGCAGCACTTCCAGGTAAGACAGGTTCCCCTGCATATAGATATCCCGCAGGCGCTGGTTAAGGATCTCGGTCTTTTTCTTAAGTGCTTCCTCTTTTTTCTGGAGAAGCGGTTCTAACTCAGCTATGGACTGCTGCAGTTTGGACAGATCCTGCTCATAACGCTCTAAATCACTGGATATTTGTGCAATATCCCGTTCGATACTGTCCAACTCCTTGACTATATCCTGCTGCTTTTTTTCATTTTCACGCAACTGTTGTCTGCGCTCTTTTAACTGGTTGTTGACCTCAGACAACTCCTCTTTCTTCTGCTCCAGAGTCGATGCCAGCCCTGGTGCCATCTGGCAAAAGAGCAACATGATTCCCAGCAAAATGCTGACAATAATCTGTGGAACTCTCCTCCTCATTCTAACCCCCTCATTAATCACTAAATTTACATCCACTTAGCCCAACAATAGCCACAACATAATAACTATTTTCTTAAACGCGCAGATAACGGCGTACGGAAAACGTACTTCCAACTGCTCCCATAACAATACCTATGGCTAAAAGGCCTTCGAAGATCCTAAACAACACTGCTGAACTGTTCACCAGCGGCAGAAATGATATAGTTTCCTGAATTTTCGCTATCAGTGCTCCGTAGGAAAAATAGAGAACCCCCACCGCCAGCAAAGCACCAAAGAAACCTAGAATAATGCCTTCCAGAAGGAAGGGCCAGCGCACAAACCAATCTGTAGCGCCTACATATTTCATAATGTTGATCTCCCGCCTCCTGGCAAATATGGTCAAACGTGTAGTAGTGGCGATCAGGAAAATTCCGCAAAATCCCAGCAATGTTATGAGCAAAAGGCCGATAATGCGCACCCAATTGGTCAGGCTGAATAACTTCTTTACAAAATCCTGCCCTCCATAACGCACACTTTCCACACCAGGCAGGTCTTCAATCTCAGCTGCAATTTTATTTACTTCACGTGGATCGCTGATCTTGACCTTAATTGTATCAGGAAGAGGGTTCTCCTCACCGACACTCTCCTCCACTTCGTCACCGAACTGCTTCACCAGTGATTTCAAAGCTTCATCCCGGGAAATAAAGGTAGTTTCTTGCACCCCGGATATATTGTCGATGAGCGGCTCTAAAGTAAGGGCATCCTCTTCTGCAAGGTTATGCCTCATATAAACCATGATTTCAATGTCAGATTCAATTGTTTTGGCTATCTCATTGGTGTTGATTACCAGCAGTACACCTACCCCCAAAACAAAGAGGGATATAGCTGTGGTTCCAACTGCTGCGAAATTCAACAAACTGTTCCTTATTAGGGAACGACCGACCTCCTGAAAAATGTAATAAGCCTGTCTAAGTAGTAGCATTTGCATATACACCCCGGTGCTCATCCCGTACTATTTTCCCGCGCTCCAGGCCAATAACCCTCTGGCGCATAGAATCGACAATTTCTTTGGCATGTGTTGCAATAATTATGGTAGTACCCTTATCGTTGATCTCCTGAAAACACTCCATAATTTCCCAGGATGTATTGATGTCCAAGTTACCAGTAGGTTCATCAGCGATAATAGTTGATGGATTATTAACTAGTGCTCGGGCAATGGCAGTTCTTTGTTGCTCCCCGCCTGACAGTTGAAGAGGATAATCATCCATCCGTTTTTCCAGACCTACCATCTTGAGCACTTCGGGCACCCGCTTCTTAATCTCAGATCGTTTCGCACCAACCACCTGCATAGCAAAAGCCACATTTTCATAAACGGTGCGATCCGGCAGCAGGCGGAAATCTTGAAAAACCATACCGATCTGTCGGCGCAGATAGGGTACATCCCGCCTTTTCATTCTTAGGATACTGCGTCCGTTTATATAGATCTGCCCTTTGGTGGGCAGTTCTTCTCTAAAAATCAGCTTGATCAGCGTCGATTTTCCTGCTCCGCTTGGTCCTACGATAAAGACAAATTCCCCTTTTTCGATCTGCAGGGATACCCCCTGGAGGGCTTTAACTCCATTGGGGTAAACCTTTGATACATTGAAAAAACTGATCACTAAACCACCTCAAGACAATAATTCGAGAAGTTTCACAAAAAGAAAACAACTTCCCTTCAAGGAAGTTGTTTTCGACAAAAAGATAAGATATCCTTTCAATCATGTAAAAAAATAATAATTTCCTTAGATAGTATATACTGGTTAACAGGCTATTCTACTTTTTTCGCATACAGCCTTTTTTATTGCATTAACGACACTATCTGTGTTCAACTGAAAAGCAGTTAACAATTCATCTGGGCTTCCCGATTCGCCAAAGCGATCCTTGATCCCTACACGGATCACAGGAACTGGATATTCTTCTCCCAGAACCTCAGCCACAGCACTGCCCAATCCGCCGTATATGGAATGCTCCTCAGCGGTAACAACAGCCCTAGTCTTTTTTGCCCATTTCACAATCGTCTCACGATCCAGGGGTTTGATAGTGGAAACATTGACAACAGCCACCTCTACCCCTTCTGCCTCCAGAACAGATGCAGCCTCAAAGGCCTTATGCACCATGATCCCTGCAGCAAAAACCACCGCGTCCTTCCCTTCCTTGAGAACCGCTGCCTTGCCCAACTGAAACCGGTAGTCATCCCTTAAAATAACCGGTACAGCAGGACGCCCAAGTCTGATGTAACAAGGGCCCCTCATCTCAACAGCAGCAGTTACTGCCTGTGCGGTTTCCACAGCATCTGCAGGTACGATAACAGTCATGTTGGGAAGGGTGCGCATTAAAGAAATATCTTCAATAGACTGATGGGTAGCTCCATCTTCACCGACCGTAATCCCGGCATGGCTGGCGACAATCTTTACATTCAAGCCTGGATAAGCGATGGCATTGCGTATTTGATCATAAGCCCGTCCTGTAGCAAAAACAGCAAAAGTACTGGCACAGGGTATTTTACCTGCCAATGCCAATCCGGCTGCAGTTCCCATCATATTTTGTTCTGCGATACCCATATCAAAAAAGCGTTCCGGATAATGCTTAGCAAACTCACTGGTCTTTGTTGATTTGGATAGATCAGCATCAAGCACCACCAGTTCCGGATAGCGCCTGCCCAATTCCACCAATACCTTACCATATGCATCACGTGTAGAAATTTTTTGCTCCAACACTTATTTCCTCCTTACAAAGGTCAACTTCCCGCACCGATCTCTTCCAGTGCCTGGTCTGCCAGTTTTTGATTAGGGGCTTTCCCATGCCAATCCACCATTCCTTCCATAAAGGAAACACCCTTCCCTTTAATTGTGTGGGCAATGATCATGGAGGGTTTGTCTTTAACTCCCTTTGCCCAGTCAAAAGCTGTAAGCAAGTCACGGAAGTTGTGTCCATCCACCTCCCGTACTTCCCAACCAAAAGCCCGCCATTTATCAGGTAAAGGGAGAGGGGACATAACCTTTTCGATGGGTCCATCGATCTGCAGGCCATTGTAATCAAGAATAGCGGTCAGATTACCTGCCCTGTAGTGGGCAGCAGCCATTGCAGCCTCCCAGACCTGTCCCTCCTGGCTCTCTCCATCCCCCAGCAAAACATAAACCCGGTAATCCCGCTGATCAAGTCTCCCTGCCAGAGCCATTCCCAGCCCAATCGACAATCCCTGTCCTAAAGACCCAGTGGATGCCTCAACACCGGGCAGCATTCCCCAGGCCGGGTGTCCCTGTAAACGGCTCCCCAATTTCCTGAGGGTCAGCAGTTCATCCACAGGGAAAAAGCCGCGCTCTGCCAGAGCTGCATACAACACAGGTGCCGCATGTCCCTTGCTCAAAATAAACCGGTCCCGGTCCTGCCATAGAGGTTCTTCCGGTTTCAACCGCAGAACATTAAAATATAGCGCGGTCACAATTTCCACACTGGAGAGACTCCCCCCTGGGTGGCCTGATCCCGCCTCAGCAAGCATCTTTATGATGTCTTTTCTAATAGTTTTTGCCTTCGCTTCTAGCTCCCTGATCAGTTCTTCCTGTGGTTCTGTCATCAATTTGCCTCCTTACCTGGTATTTTTCCCCCATAATCCTTAAATCCTTCACCTAATACCTCATGGGCATCTGTAATGAAAACAAAGGCCCGGGGATCTATATCATAGATTAAATCTTTGAGACGGCTTTCCTCAGTCTTCCCCACCACACAGAGGAGAAGTGGGCGTTCTTCTCCGGTAAACATCCCTTTGCTCTGCAGTGCGGTAACCCCGCGCCCCAACTCCCGGAAGATCCCCTGGGTTACCTCTTCCCAATGATCAGTAATGATAAACGCAGCTTTGGCAAAACTGATCCCTTCTTGTACCAGGTCGATGGTCTTGCTGGTGATCAAAAGAGATAAAAGGGCATATAGGGCCAGTTCTGCATTAAAAAATATTCCGGCCAGACTGATTACAACAAAATCAGCTCCCAGCAAGCCCTGCCCCACTGTCACAGGAAAAAATTTATGAAGCAAACGGGCCACCAGATCTGTGCCACCGGTAGTCCCACCTGCCCTGAGAACAATTCCCATACCCAACCCTGATAAAATGCCGCCATAGATAGCCGCCAGCAGAACATCCCTGGTCATTACCGGCACCAGATTATTTGTTAACTCTACAAAAACTGAAGTAAGCAGTGCTCCAAAAATACTTCTGACAAAAACCTGCCCCCCCAGTTCCCGAAAGGAAAGGAGAAAGAGAGGAATGTTTAATGCCAAGAGCATCCATCCCACCGGTATGTTCAGCAGATGATAGGTAATGGTAGCCAACCCGCTTACCCCACCGGCGGCAATTTTGTTAGGCACCAAAAAAATATTGAGGGCTAGTGCAATTATTGCAGAACCAACAATGATCCAAGTATATGCTATAATCAGTCTTCGCCAGCGCAAAGATTTCCACCCCGTTCAAAATGTACCACAGCCTCAAAGTTTATTGTTGCCAGAAAAGAGCTTTTTCAGCCAATGGATGCCTTGTCAAAATTTCTCCGTATTGCATAGCTATTCCTGCCCCTATTGACAAATATCCTTAGACGGTTTTTTGACCCAATTAAAAAAGCCCCGAGTTGTCAAAAGATCCCGAGGCTGTAAAAGCAGATTAATTTATTTATTTTTAGCATAACGGAGGTAGGCTTCAATAAAGGGATCTATTTCCCCGTTCATCACCCCTTGAATGTTCCCCACCTCTACCCCTGTTCTGTGATCCTTTACCAGTGTGTAAGGTTCAAAAACATAAGAGCGGATCTGGTTACCCCAAGCGATCTCCCTCTGTTCACCTCGCAGTTTGGCCAATTCCTCCTCCTGTTTCTGCCTTTTTAAATCAAGCAGACGGGAACGCAGCATATTCATAGCCCGCAGTCTGTTGGCAAGCTGGGAGCGTTCGCTCTGGCACTGGACAGTGATCCCTGTGGGAAGATGGGTAATGCGGACAGCAGAATCTGTTTTATTCACATATTGACCACCAGGCCCACTGGCTCTGAAGGTATCCATCTGCAGGTCGTCTGGATTGATCTCAACCTCATTATCCTCCTCTACTTCTGGAACAACATCAACTGATGCAAAAGATGTATGACGCCTTCCGGAGGCATCAAAGGGAGAGATCCTCACTAAACGGTGCACTCCCCGCTCAGCCTTCAGGTAACCGTATGCATAAGGACCAGATACTAAAATGGTTACACTTTTAACCCCTGCTTCATCCCCAGGGAGATAATCCAGCACTTCCACCTGGTAACCATGCTGCTGTGCCCAGCGTCCATACATGCGTAAGAGCATATCAACCCAATCCTGAGCTTCGGTTCCTCCTGCTCCAGCATGTAGGGAAACCAGCGCATTTCTTTTATCATGGGGATCTGATAATAAAGTCTCCTGTTCCCATTTTTTCACAGCCTTTGAAAGCCTGGCAAGCCCGGCCTCAAATTCTGATGTTAGCTCAGGATCCTCTGATTCTTCACTTAATTCCAGCAGCACTTTCAGTTCTTCTAAGTCCTCACTGATCTGGCTATATTTGTTCAAATCATCTCTTAGTGCAGAAGCCTCCTGGAGAATTTTTTTTGCCTGCTCAGGCTGATTCCAAAAATCAGGCAGAGATGCGTTCTTCTCTATCTCTGACAGCTTGTTCTTTTTAGCCTCCAGGTCAAAGAGAACCCCTCAATTCTTGGAGCTTCTGTTCCAGTTCGTTCAATTCTCTTCTGTAATCACCCAGCATAACATCACCTCTATTCATCTACAAGAAAACGGTGTTTTTTCATCAACTCTGCTTGTAAGCGTGCTTTATGGTAGTTTTCAGCAATACTTTCTCCCATGCCATACCCGGCTCTCACCTGAAAACCGGTTTTTAACTTAATAACATCAGCCACCCTCTCCGCCATCTTACTGAGTACAACAGCATCCTCAACCTTCGTTATAACCGCGTATTCATCCCCTCCGATAAGGGCAACCAAATCTCTTTCCTTGCCTATCCTGTTAACCCGCACCATATTTCTAATCAACTGCAAAATCGTAGCCTTTATATTTTGAACCTCATATTCAGTATGCATTTTTACAAAACTGCCAAAAGCTTTCAAATCAAAAAGAATAACCGATTCATTTCCCTTGAGAGATATCTCCAGCATATCCAAGCGGGGGTCTTTATTATCTGTTATGCCGATCACCAGATCACGGACAACCTCATATTCAAGCTGCTGAGGCTCCAGCCCCAAACCAGAAAACCCCCGGAATTTTCTCTCTATAGCACACAATTGATCGAGAATGGCTATCACCTGTGCCAGGTTGCCTCCAGGGGCAGCATACTGTATAGGATTATAATGAAAAATGTCAAGTTTGACCATACTGCTGAGTTTAAGAC
>DULM01000029.1 GCA_012840405.1 Syntrophomonadaceae bacterium
TAAAAGACCGGTTTACCCCCTAAGCGTTTGATTTCATCCACCAGGGCTTGAGAGCATTTGACCTCTACAATAGCCAGTGCTTCAGGGTGTTTAGCCAGGATTTCCCGCCAGAAGAGGCACATCAGTTTGTCACCCCAGACCACATTTCCCTGATCATCAACAACCCCGATCCGGTCCGCATCACCATCATAGGCGACCCCTAGGTCGGCCTTATTTTTCAAGACGGTCTTTTTTAGTTGGAGCAGATTGGCTGTTTTTACCGGATCCGGGTGGTGGTTGGGGAAGCTGCCGTCGGATTCGCAGTAAAGGGGAATCACCTCACACCCCCAATTCTTGAGTATTTTTTCCGCAAAAAGGGAGGCTGTGCCATTACCGCAGTCCACAACCACCTTTAAGGGGCGTCCGCCCAATTTTATTTTGTCCGCCAACATCTGAAGATATGAATCAACAACATCCCGCACCTGCAGTGTACCACTGCCTGAGCAGAGTTTATTGGCGGTGATCATATCCCTCAGTTTGATGATCTGATCACCGTATATAGTGCCCTCACCATAGGCAAGCTTAAAGCCGTTTTCCTCTGGAGGGTTGTGGCTCCCGGTGATCATCACCCCGCCGCTGATCCCGAAATGCTCCCTGGCAAAATAGAGGATCGGGGTAACCACCAGACCGATATCGATCACATGACAGCCTGAGTCCAGAAGTCCATTCAAGAGCATCTTATGCAGCCGGTCAGAACTGAGGCGGTTGTCCCGCCCCACCAGGACTTCATTGCTGCCCTGTTCCTGCACATAGGTGCCAAAAGCCTGGCCGATGAGCCTTACAGTATCATCAGTCAGGTCCCGGTCTGCATGCCCGCGTATATCATATTGTCGAAATATTGCTTTGTTCATCATAATATCTCCTTATAACCATTTTCATTGAGTGCGGTAATAACCTTTTTTAGGTCCTGTGCCTTATCTTTATGACAGATGAGAATACTCCCTTCATTTTCTACAACGATCAGATCATGAACCCCTAAGGTGGCCACCACCTTGTCAGAAACCTGCACCATGGTGTTTTTGGTGTCCACCAGTACACCCTGCCCCTCCAGGATATTGCCATTTGGATCCTTTTTTTTGTAGGATTCCAGGGCGGTCCAGGAACCTACATCATCCCAGCCAAAATCCCCTACAGCCATCAAAACCCCCCTGGTTTTTTCCATGACACCGTAGTCAATGGAAATCTTGGGAAGGCCCTCATATACATTTTTAAGTAGCTGAGGGAATGTTGGTGTACCAATAGCCTTTTCGATTTTCTCCAATCCGGCTGCTAAAACCGGCAGGTGTTCAGCGATCAGCCTTCTGATCAGGTCTGCTCGCCAGATAAAAATACCGCTGTTCCAGAAGTAGCAGCCTTTTGCTAAAAACTCCATGGCTTTTGCCAGATTAGGCTTTTCTATGAATTTTTCTACATGATATAAGGGAATGCCTTGATGCTCCTTGTAGAGTTCCCCCTGTGAGAGATAGCCGAAACCTGTTTCCGGGCGGCTAGCTGGGATGCCGATGGTCACCGCATGGTTTTCTGCGGCAGCAGCCTCAGCAGCCTGTAATACTTCTATAAAACGTTCTTGATCAGAAATATAATGATCTGCAGGAAGGACTACCATCACCCCTGAAGGGTCCCTTTGCTGAATAATCACTGCCGCAAGGCCAATAGCTGCGGCTGTATCCCGACCAAAGGGTTCAAGGATGATGTTTTCTCTGGGAACCTCAGGGGCTTGCTGGTAAACGATCCCTTGATAATTATCTGCAGTGATAATAAATATCTTATCGGGAGTAACAAACTTTTTGACTCTGCCTACAGTTAGCTGCAGCATGGTTTTGCTGCTGATCAGCGGAAGGAACTGTTTGGGATATTTCTTCCGGCTTTTTGGCCAAAATCTTTCACCCCGGCCGCCGGCCATAATAACTGCGTAGGTCATGGGTTTTGAACCCCCTTTCAATTATCAATGCAAATCTAGCCAGGATTTTAAGACAGCCAAAAAACCTAGCTATGTTGATATGGTAAAAACATGCTATCCTGTGCAGTTATAGGTGTGTCGGTTATTAAGAACTTAAATGATCTCCACAATTATTGCCATATATACCTATTTTAACATTGTAATTATGGTAAGACAACCTATCGCTAGAAAGGGGGTATGCGGCCCCGATCAAATTATGGTAAATTATATAGGGCAGTTTAATAATGTTTAAATAATTTTGTGTGTCAGATGCTGCAGTATAGTCTAA
>DULM01000030.1 GCA_012840405.1 Syntrophomonadaceae bacterium
CCTTATGTCAAAGCTCCCTGTTCCAAAGGTGAGAGAGTAGGAAAAATGGACATTATGCTGGGGAATCAGCTGCTTAACTCTGTAGAATTGATTGCTTTAGAGGATGTGAAAAGGGTTTTTTGGTGGAATTAAGAATAATTAAGTCATAAATACAATTTATAGATTTTGGAGGCATAAAAAATGTATCATAAAGATGTACTATCTAATGGAGTGACCATAGTTTGTGAAGAAGTGCCTGCTGTCCATTCAATAGCCATCGGATATTGGGTAAAAACCGGCTCTCGATTAGAAGCAGAGGATGAAGCCGGGATCTCCCATTTGATTGAACACCTGCTTTTTAAGGGAACTAAAAAAAGAAGCGCAAAAGAGATAGCTGAGGCCATCGAAGAAGTGGGTGGTCAGCTTAATGCCTTTACTGGTAAGGAATATACCTGTTACTATGCCAGAGTCTTGGCTGAACATCTTCCCTTAGCAGTGGATGTACTCACTGATATGCTGTACAACTCTTTGTTTAGGGAGGAGGATCTGGTCCGGGAGAAAAATGTTGTATTAGAAGAAATCAGCATGTATGAGGACACTCCGGACGAAATCATTCACGACTACTTCTCCAAGACCATTTGGGACGGACACCCATTAGGCCGTCCGGTGATCGGTACTAATGAATCCCTTTCCAGGATCGATAGAGAAAAAATATTATCCTATTACCAGCGCCACTACTGCCCCTCCAATCTTGTAGTAGCCCTCGCAGGGAATTTTCAGTATCAAGAGGCAATAGATTTAATCGGGGAGGCCCTTTCCTCCTTGCAGCCAGGGAGTATAGAGACCAAAATTACAGCCCCACAGGCAAGGTCCGGTTTAAAAAGCTTTTACCGGGACTTAGAACAGGTGCAGATCTGTATGGGGGTACCAGGGTTATCGCTGTATGATCATAAAATTTATACCCTGCAGATCTTAAACAACATCTTGGGTGGTGGGGCAAGCTCTAGGCTGTTTCAGGAGATTCGGGAAGAGCGTGCTCTTGTTTATGCCATTTATAGTTATTATCTAGCTTTCCTGGACAGCGGTTTATTCACCATCTACGGTGGTACCAATCCCTCCAACTGTCAGCAAGTCTTGGATTTATGCTGGGAGGAGATCAATAGGATCATAGAATCAGGGATAACTGAAAAGGAACTCAGCAGAGCAAAAACACAGGTTAAAGGAAGCCTACTTTTAGCACAGGAAAGTGTTCTTCAGCGTATGCACCGTTTAGGAAGATCTGAACTCGTCCACCAGAGGTTTATTACGATTGAAGAAGTGTTGGAAAGAATAGCTGAAGTGAATGAGGCTGATATACAGGCTTTAGCAAAGGAACTCTTTGCTCCAGAGAATGTAACTGTTACAGTATTAGGCCCTCTGTCAGAAGGACAGATCAAGCACCCCTGTGTTCTTTGTAGAACATAATTCTGTTGCCTGGATCATAATCTATTAACATGAGGTAAAAGGGGGGAGGGGTATGCGGATCAGTGATTTGGCCGGCAAGGAGATTATAAATATCTTTGATGGAGTGCGTCTAGGCACTATTGGAGATTCAGATATGATCATCGACCCTGAAACTGGAGAGATAATTTCAATTCTACTCCCACATCGACCAGGTCTGTTTAATCTTTGGCTGGATAAACAGGAGATGAAGATACCCTGGTCATCTGTGAAAAAGATCGGTAGTGAAGTGATTGTTGTGGATTTAGATGAGAGCTATTCTTTATATAAAAAATATCTTTAATAAACCTTTAGATAAAAACCCGGGAAACCGGGTTTTGATTATTTTTGGACTTGTCTATAGGCTCTAGTTATCCAATGTTGACAGAAAGCATCAGATATATGAGAATAAAGGCAAAAATGTACTAGAAATGGGGCAGGATAGCATGAATAAAAACCAATTACGGGTAGTTATTACCGGAGTTGC
>DULM01000211.1 GCA_012840405.1 Syntrophomonadaceae bacterium
AAAGTATGCCGGTCCGGTTGTTTACCAACAAAAATACATTCCGCACCCGGACGCCGCTGGTTCAGCAATCGGGGTGAGGCCAAACGGTCATAAACAATTACATCGGCCTTTTTTATGCATTCCAGTCCTTTAACTGTAATCAATCCCGGATCTCCCGGTCCCGCTCCGATGAGGTATACGATTCCTTTTTTAACTCCCATAACAACCGAACTCCTGTCTTGTTTGGGTTAATATTTTGTCAGCGCCCATGTCTAAAAGGATTTCTGCAAGACTGGAACCCAGTTCCCTGGCGTTGTGCACCGGCCCGGAAATTGAGTACCGAATAGCCTTTTTCCCGTGCAGGTCAGCCACTACTCCTTCCAAAAAAAGCATATTGTTTTCTACCCGTCCCAAGGCCCCTATAGGTACCTGACACCCGCCTTCCAACCGCCGCATAAAAGCTCTTTCCGCTGTAATAGCAATTTTGGATTGTTTATGATCGATCCCAGCGACAAGTTTTTTGGTCATGGTATCATCTTCCCTTACTTCAACACCTATTGAACCCTGGCCTACAGCGGGCATGCAAATGCTGAACGGAATCCGCTGAGTAATCAAATCCTCATAACCCAAGCGTTTGACACCGGCATAAGCAAGCACAACCGCATCCAGATCGGTTTCTCTTAATTTGCGCAGCCGTGTTGTTAAATTGCCCCGTAAATCGACTATCTGGAAATCTGGCCGATAATAAAGCAATTGGGCACGGCGCCTCAAACTACTAGTACCGATGCGGGCTCCTTTTTTTAACCCATCCAGTTTTTCGCCGTTTTTGGAGATCAACACATCCCCTGGGTACTCCCTTTCACAGACAGCGCCAATTGTCAGCCCAGCAGGCAATTTGGTGGGTAGATCCTTCATGCTGTGCACAGCCATATGAATTTCACCTTTTAACAGTGCCAATTCCAGTTCCTTGGTAAAAAGACCCTTATCCCCGATTTTGGCCAGGGCCACATCCAGAATATTGTCCCCTTTGGTTTTCATTCCCCTGATGCTAAAATCGAGGCCTGGGTTGGCCCGGCGCAGAGCGCTGCTTACCCATTGAGCCTGCCACATGGCCAGAGAGCTGTCCCGCGTTCCGATTATTACATCACCGATCATTTTATCCTCCAATTTGACACATATCTTTTATATTTGATAAATAGACCCAACTGAATTAAAACATCAGCTGTTACCGAAAAATCCAGACAACCCGCTATGATTTTAGATACCGTTGGTCAGCTGAACCTCATCAAAGCTGTCAGGTTCATTAGCTTCTTGCCCAGTTTCCTCCAAACAAAACAGCTTGTTTATTGCGTCTGTATAAACAGGGCCTTTTTCAGTTAAAGCATATTCTTTGAGCTGTTTGATAGGAGTGTGCAGTAATTGATTGATAATCGAATTAGCCAAAGACCCAATTACTTTACGGTCGTGATTTGTTAAATCTCCCAATCTATTGAAAGCCCGCTTTAATTCCTTTTCCTTAATTATCTCTCCGCGCCTTTTCAGTGCCGCCACAGTAGGAACCACAAACTGAGAATCAAGCCAATCGAAGAACTGATCTACTTGTTCTTCAATAATGGCTTCAGCTAAAACAGCGGCCTGCTCCCGTTTCATCTTGTTGTTGTCAACAAAATTTTGCAAATCGTCAATATCATACAGAGTAACACCAGGCAATGCACCAACACCGGGTTCAATGTCCCGGGGCACAGCGATATCAATCATCATTATCCTTTTGTTTGGGTTTACGGCCAGTACTTGCTGTACTCTTTTGGTATGTACAACAAAATGAGAAGCTGCTGTGCAGCTGATCACTATATCAGCTGATCCCATATGGTTGTAGAGTTCATCAAACTTGACTGCCTGGCCCTTAAACTGGCGAGCTAAGCAACTTGCCCGCTCATAGGAGCGATTGGAAACGATTACCCCTGAAACTCCGTTTGCTAACAGTTGTTTGACGGCTAACTCACTCATTTTCCCCGCCCCTATCACCATAATCGATTTGCCGGTAAGCTTGCCGTAAAATTGCTTGGCTAGTTCCACAGCAGCGTAACTGATAGATACTGCATGGCGATCAATACCTGTTTCGGTACGTGCCCTCTTGCCTGCTGCAATCGCCTGCATAAAAAGAGTGTTGATGACCTTGTCGGTAGCCTTGTGCTTTTGGGCAGACTGGTATGCTTCTTTAACCTGTCCCTGTATCTGTTTTTCACCGAGCAGCATCGAATCCAGACCAGCTGTCACCCGGAATAGGTGCTGTACGGTCTTTTTCCCGGTTAAAAAATAGGTGTACTTTTTTATTAAAGCAGGTTCTACACCGGATTTCTGATTTAATAAATTTATTGCGGCATCAAACCCCGCTTTAACATCAAGGACATGAGCGTAAATTTCAGTGCGGTTACAGGTAGATATAATCACACTTCCCTGTACAACCGGGCTGGCAAGCAGTTTAACATATGCTTCCTGTAAAGAACTTTGGGAAAAAGATATCTTTTCTCTTATTTCCACCGGAGCAGTCTTATGGTTAACCCCGACTGCGATGATAGGCATATTTTACCCACTCCTTTGCCTGCTGTAGATCTCCTTGTTTAATCAGTTCTAAAGTATGATGATCCACCAATCCCTTCAGTATTTGATTTCTTAACTGTGGGTCATCTACTTCGGCAATGATCCTTTCCCTCATCTTACCGATGAATTCCACAAATTCTTCAAACTGAAGACCAAATTCTCTTTCTAGCTCCTCTCTGATAATTTTTGCCAGCTTGGGGCTTTTGCCGCCTGTGGAAATGGCTATTTTGAGTGCTCCCCTCTGCATTACAGATGGGACAAAAAAGCTGCATTGGTTAGGGTCATCCACAACATTTACCAAAATATTGCGGCGGTTGCAATCAGCTGCAATCAGCTTGTTTAACTGAACATCGTCAGTGGCGCAGATCACCAAATAGACATTATCTAGATCCCTTTCCTGGTAAACATCCTTCCGGTAAGAAATATCTCCATGTTCCACCATCTTTTGTAAGGCTGGTGTCAAGGAAGGGCTTACCACCGTAATTTCACAGCCACACTGAAGCAGGGCGGATATTTTGCGTTCCGCCACACTGCCACCGCCCACCACTAGGCATTTTTTATTCTCAAGATTTAAGAATACCGGGTATAGTTCCACCTCTTACCATCCCAACTATGTTAGTCAATTAACTTACACAATTTCATGCAGGTAACTCCATCATCCACTCATTGTTTCCCATCAAACTGAACAAATTTTGACTTAAACAAAAAACTCAGTCCTACGGACTGAGTTGAAAAGCACAATAACATCGACCACCTCCCTATCCGCGTAGGGTTATCAGTGTTCAGGAACAGTCAGGTATCCTGGCTTGGGTTCCTTGCTGTTTCCGCTCCTTCCCCAAAGGATGCCTTACTTTTAAACCCTTATCAGACATCGCTTCGAGTGGATTACTGCGGTCAGTCTCCCCCTCACAGTGGCGGGACCGCACCTTTCCCCCTGTAAACTCATCAGTTGAGCCCAGGGGTCCGGTTTCCCTGTTCAGCCCTTTGACCGGG
>DULM01000031.1 GCA_012840405.1 Syntrophomonadaceae bacterium
CAACACCCGTTCCCATCCCGAACACGGCAGTTAAGCCCTCCAGCGCCGATGGTACTGGTTTTCCGGGAGAGTAGGTCGCTGCCAGAGTTAATTTAAAAGGAGCACTTAATGTGCTCCTTGTTTATTTTTATTCAGATGTTAAAAAAAGAGTCACTTTCTCAGCCGGTCAAGGCCAATCTCAAGAGTCAAGAAAAAGGCACTTTGTTTCACTTCTGGGACACGGGTCAAATGGACGGTCACTTCGGCTCTCGCTTTGATAGGTTTAATCAAAAAAAAGGGTATCTTAAATAACTTTTATAAAGACTGGCCCTCAGACAAGGATGAGGGTCAGTTTTTTGTTGGTGACCTCATGGTATGTGTTACAATGGTATTGACAGTGTGTAGAATTTATCAGTGTGCTTTTTAATAAATAAAGGATGTGAGATTTTGTTATGGCGGAAGTGATCATTTATCTGGCCATTAGCGGCTTTATTTTTTTACTTGGAGTGGTGATCAAATATTTTAAAGCTTATTTTTTGATAGCTGGCTATAATACAGCATCAAAAGAAGAGCAGCAGTATATGGCTGAAAAGGGTATTGGGGACTTTATGGGACGTCAGTTAATGATTATAGCCGCAGCACCCCTTATTGGACTTATTCTAGATCGGGCAGGATTTATTTGGGGTACATTAGTCGGATCAGCTCTTCTCATTATTCTTGTTTTTTATACAGTGATTGCGGCACAGCGTTTTGCCCCGCCGTCATCTTTTTATTCGTCAGGGAAGGTAAAGGGAAGACCGTCAAACAATAAAACCGCCATAGCAGCACTTGTTATTAGTGCAATTGTAGTTATCGTTGTATTTGGCATGATATTTTGGATAGCTCAACCAACGGATTTTGTACTTGAGGAAAATGAGTTGAGAATCACTGGTGCCTACGGTACTGTTATCCCTTATTATGACATAGAAAAACTGGAGCTAAGTGAAACAATACCAAGGTTAGTCAAAAGAACCAATGGTTTGAGTATGGGTTCTATCCAAAAAGGCCATTTTAAAACTGATACAATGAGTGATGCTCTGCTGTTTATGCGCTCTAATTCAGGTCCTGTAATAATCATTCAGCGCAAAGGACAGAAAATGGTTATGATCAATTTTGCTGAACCTGAAGAAACCAAAGGGCTATACCAGCGGTTGAAAGCTAAGGTTGATACATAAAAAGTATTTGTGATGCGGCTTGACTGCAAAGCTATGTGCGGATAATACATGATCAATGGAGCTATAAAGTTCTATAAAGTTTATCAGAAATAGTATTAATAAGAAATTAAGATTGATAAAAGAGGTTGAAAGCACTTGCTGCCGTTTAGAGATAAAAAAATTAAAAGACAAGGACAGGAATGAAAAGATGCAGTTATCGAAAGAAAGAAAAAAGGAACTTCAGGAACAATATAAGCTGATGAAACCTGAAATGGGTATCTTTGCGGTAATTAATAAAAGCAGTTCTAAGTATTACTTACAAGTCACACAAAACTTAAAAGGCATGATCAACAGCACTCGTTTTAAGCTGGACGGAGGTATGCACCCAAATAAAGAACTGCAGAAAGATTGGTTGGAAATTGGCAGTGATGGATTTGAAATTAGGGTACTTGAAAAAATCGAGTACGATGAGGATGAATCTAAAACTGATTATACAGAAGAATTGGAGTTATTGAAAATGATGTGGGTTGATAAGCTGACAGGGAATGGTATAACCTTATATTAGAGAACCTATCATCCAATGCGGTAATGGCCTTTCTTTTTTTATTATAGTAGGAATAATTATACAAAGAATAGAATTGATTAATACATAAATTTAAAAATTATAGTTAAATCCTTATCTATGTGGTGAAGAGGTGGTAGGGGGATTTAGTGTGTGCGGCCGCTTCAGCCTTACAGTTGAGGGAAAGGACCTTGTTGCCTATTTTCATATTCAACAAGGACAGATCAATTACCAGCCAAGCTTTAATATCGCACCTGGGCAGAATATACCTGTTATTACCGGAGCATATAATGAACGGCGTTTGTCATTGATGCGCTGGGGTTTAATCCCATCATGGGCCAAAGAACCAAAAATTGGCTATAAAATGTTCAATGCCAGAGCAGAGACCATCGATCAAAAGCCTTCTTTTCGCAATGCTTTTTTCAGAAGACGATGTCTGATCCCTGCAGATAGCTTCTATGAATGGAGGCAAAAAGGTGAAGACCCATTCCGCATCTATCTGCCGCATAAACCGCTATTTGCTTTAGCAGGGATTTGGGAGTTGTGGCAGCCACTGGAGGGAGAAGCGATCCTTTCCTGCAGTATGATTACAACTGAACCCAATGCTTTTATGCAGAATATACACAATCGCATGCCTGTTATCTTTGATGATGAGGAAAGGATGAGGATCTGGCTGGAGGAAACAAATCCTGATCATTTAAAAGAATTACTTGTACCCTATAGTGGACAGATGGTTGCGGAACAATATTCTTTGCGGAGATAATAGACCTGATCAGCAAAACCTGCCACCTATACCGTCCAATTAAACCAACAGAATCGTTCACTCTAACAGTTAACAGTTTAAACTGTCTTATAATAAAAATCCCCAAAATGGGGAAGGGGGTTATTTTAATGTTGAGAAAAGTGAATAATTCTGTACTAGAGCTCATTGAAGGTGATATCACAGAGATGGATACCGATGCTATCGTTAATGCTGCCAACTCATATTTGAAACATGGAGGCGGAGTAGCGGGAGCTATTGTAAGAAAGGGTGGCCAGATTATTCAGGAAGAGTCGGATAAGATAGGCTACTGCCCAGTAGGACAAGCGGTGATCACCAGTGCAGGCAGTCTTAAAGCAAAATATGTGATCCATACAGTGGGACCCCGCATGGGTGAAGGAAATGAAGATGAAAAACTGAAAAACGCCACACTGAACAGTTTGCGCCTTGCTGATCGGGAGGGATTGAAGAGCATTGCTTTTCCAGCGGTCAGTGCTGGCATCTTCGGGTTCCCCATTGACCGTTGTGCTGAGATCATGCTCAAAACAACAATTGATTATTTACGCGGTGATACAGCTTTAAATAGGGTGGTCTTCTGTCTGTTTGGTCAGGACAGTTTTGCTGTTTTCCAAAAAGAGTTGGCAAGGCAGTTGCCAGAGGAGGCGAAATAAAGAAGATGAATGATGAGAACATCTATAAAAAAATCGGCAGCCTCCTGGCAGCTTCAAAAAACACTGTAGTAGTAACAGGGGCGGGGATCAGTACTGAGGCAGGGATCCCTGATTTTCGTGGTGAGAAAGGTATCTACCGCACCTTGGGTGAGGACAAAGTGATGAATTTGATTAATATAGATGCCTTTCGTAGAAGGACTGAGGAATTTTATGAGTTTTACCGGAATTACTTTATGCTGCCAAATGTTAAACCCAGCCGGGCTCATTACCTGCTTGCCGAAATGGAAAAGCAGGGCATTATCAAAGCAATTGTAACTCAGAATATTGACAACCTTCACCAGAAGGCCGGTTCAAAACGTGTCATCCCAGTTCACGGCAACGCGGACAATTTTATTTGCACAAAAATTGGCTGCCCTACAATGGTTGATGGTGATTATGTGCGTAATTCTTCCGAATTAGTGCCGAAATGTCCTCAATGTGGGAGCATCTTAAAACCTGATGTTGTCCTCTTCGGGGAACCGATACAAAACCACCGCCTGGCTAGAGATACTATTCTCAATGCTCAGCTGCTAGTTGTCATCGGATCATCCTTGACCGTTTATCCGCTGGCGGGTTTTGTAGGTGAATATTGTGCTTCTAGTGAAAAATGTATTATTATCAATAAAGGCCCGACAGCACTGGACCATAAAGCAACAGTAAAACTGGATACGGACAGTACGGGTAAAGCCCTTGAAGAAATATTAAAATATATTTGAATAAGTGAATTATAATGGAGGTATATAAAAATGAAATCCACGGTCGATTGTGTGCCTTGTTATATAAAACAGGTTATTTCGACACTACGTACAGCAGGAGTTAAAGAAGAAGAACAATACTCAATCATTAATGCTCTCTTCCCAACTATTGCCCAACTGGATCCCTTAAAAACGCCTGCTGAAAATTCTTCTATTGTTCTCTTTGAAACCTATCGCTTGCTAGGTAAAGATGACCCTTACAAGGAAGCAAAAGAGGCTTCAAATCAATTGGCGCGTACTTTCTATCCTGCAATGGAGCGGATCATTTCATATAGTGAGAACCCCCTTTTGACTGCAATAAAAACATCAGTTGCCGGGAATGTTATAGATATGGGGATCAACCCGGATTTTGATATAGGTGCCAGCATCAGCCAAGAGTTGCAGCGGGGTTTCCAGCGAGATGATTTCGAAACTTTTCAAGAGATGTTAAAGGAAGGTAGTCTCCTGGTTATGATCGGGGACAACAGCGGAGAAATTGTTTTCGACTATTTGCTCCTTTCACTATTAAAAGATTTTACCAATGAGCTTTATTATGTTGTTAAGGGTGGTCCCATACTTAATGATGCCACAATGGATGATGTTGAAGAGGTAGGTATATCTTTAATAGCGAAAGCAATAACTACCGGTAACAATTACCTGGGAGTGATCCCTGAAAAATGCAGTCAAGAACTCTCTTCAGCGATAGAAGCAGCCGGTGTAGTTTTGGCTAAAGGCCAAGCAAATTATGAGACCCTGGAGGGAACATCTTTAGCTGGTGACAAAACCTTTTTCCTCCTGCAGGCCAAATGCCCGGTAATAGCAGAAAACCTCGGTGTGGAACTGGGTGATTCTGTATTTGTACGCAACAAACCCAATTAACCTTTGATGGTTTTAATCCAAACTCTGCGCCGGCGTGGTCCATCAAATTCACAAAGGAAAACACCCTGCCAGGTGCCGAGCCGCAATTGCGTATTTTCTATGATAAGATGAACAGATGATCCCACTAACACAGTCTTAATATGAGCATGGGAGTTCCCCTCTAGGTGACGGTAAGAGCCGTTAACAGGTACTAGTCGATTCAGTGTTTCCATAATGTCCTGAACAACTGTGGGGTCAGCATGTTCATTGATCATCAGTCCGCAGGTGGTGTGGGGTGAATAGATGCAGCAGATCCCTTCAGCAATGTTGTTTTCCTGCAGTGCCTTATTAATTTGTGGAGTGATGTCCAGCATTTCCATTTGTTTTGAAGTTTTGATTTCCAGTTCAATGATCTTCATTGATATCAACTCCTCCGGATTTATTACTTTAATATAGTCAATTTACAAAATAAAGTAAAGATGAAAAGATGAGGTGGTTAGTATGAAATGGCACACTGAATATCACTGGTTCCATACCAAACAGAAAAGGGAATTTATCAATATCACAGAGTTAGTGGATCAGGCTGTAAAAAAAGCCGGTATCAAAGAGGGTATGGCCTTAGTCAGTGCCATGCATATTACAGCAGGAGTGTTTGTTAATGACGAAGAAGAGGGGATTAAACAGGATATGATGGAATGGGCTGAACAAATTGCCCCCTATCGAGAAGACTACAGGCATCACCGTACAGGTGAAACAAATGGAGATGCCCACCTCAAGAATATTTTGTTTCATCATCAAGTGATGGTTCCTGTTACAGATGGCAAACTGGATCTCGGCCCCTGGCAGCAGATTTTTTATGCTGAGTTTGATGGTCAAAGGCGTAAAAGGATGATCATCAAGGTTTTCGGAGAATAGCAAACCGGTTGGTGAGCTTATATTTTAAGAAGGTGAAAAAATGCATATCCAGGGAGAACCACCGGATCCTGAGGGTATAGCAGGGATTACAGGTTCGGGCAAAGCAGTAATTTGTCCCTTATGTGAAACCATCTGGCAGTTGAATATAATACTAACCACATTCAACCCTGAAGAACAGGAGCGTTTTTGGGCAGGAAAGGGCTGTCCGGACTGCCGGTATTTATGGAAAGATTGAATTTACTCCTCGTCATTATTAACCTGGCTGTGAAATATTTGTTCTGGGGTTAATTTTTCATCATCCTGTTTGACCTGGCTGATCACTTCGGTAACCCCACGGGCTTTAGACGCTGCATTGACAGCTCTTTCTATTTCAGCTCTATTTTCAGTGCGCCCTGCCAGTACTACCTTTCCCCGATGGGCGCTTTTTACTCCAATTTTATTGGGATTTCCTTCAGGATCCCCTTTCAGTTCTTCCTCTACCTCCTGAATTATATCCTGGTCAGTGATAGCGCCATCAGTGCTGACAGAAATAGCATTGTCAACATTTATTACTCCTGGCACCTGTTGTACCAGATCTTCTGCCCACTTTTTTTCCCTTAATGTATCAACAATCCCTTGGAGCTGAACCTCTCCATTGACCACATCGCAATTAAGACCATAACTGCCTAAATTTCTATCGTTCTTTAAGAGAGTACTGATCTGCATCTTTAATTCCTCATCGGAATTTTGTTTGGTCACTGAACATCCTCCTTCTGTGAAGTACTCGGTGAATCATTTTTTATTATTTCCTGCTGATATATTAATCATTCCAGTACAAATGCTGTCATGAACATCAATCTGGTAAGTTCCCCTGATAAGGTAGAGGTATATACTGTACTGAAGGCCGCCGCTGGTTCGGTTGGGGATACAATTCCATCAATTGGTGGATCTCCTTGGGAAATTCACAGGATACGTTTACACCCATCTGCTGAAGCTGATTACAGGTAATGGGATAATCATGGGTCCATTTTCCTGATGTTAATTCCTCAGCTAAACGCTCAGCCTTATCAGGTTCAATGGTTTCTGCAAGCAGTTCTATGATAAATTCTTTTACTTGCTGCACAGCTTTTTCAGCAATGTCTGCGGGGATCAAGGTGCGGTCATCTATTTCATTAATCTCTTTTCGCTTGATTGTTTTCAGAATTGAAACAGCCGGATATTCCCCCAGTTGAGGATCAATTGGTCCTACCACTGCATTGGGATCCATGACAATTTCATCAGCTGCTAATGCAATCATGGTGTCTCCGGACATGGCATAATGGGGGATGAAAACAGTTACTTTTGCCGGATGCCGTTTTAAAGCAAGAGCAATCTGTTCAGAGGCTAGAACCAGCCCGCCAGGGGTGTGTAAAAGTATGTCAATGGGCATATCATCAGGAGTTAGCCTGATTGCCCGTAAAACATGTTCAGCATCTTCGATATTGATAAACCGGGAAAGGGTTAGCCCCGCGATGTTTATAATTTCCTGGCGGTGGATCATGGTTATAACCCGGGATTTCCTTTTATTTTCGATATTCTTAATAGCTTTTAGTCGTTGGTTTTCTACCGATTTGTGTTTAAAAAAAGGCCAAAGGGACATAATAAGTAGTACTATCCAGAAGATGTCAAATAGTGAAAAATTCATCTGGCTCAACTCCTTGTTATATGATAACCAGGATCACTTACTTTAATGCAGATATGTTGTAAATTAACTCCATAAACAAAACGAAAAACAATATACTTTGCTAAATAAACATGTATATATATTGTAAATGTGGAATACTATGTATTGGCGCATAATATAGATACTATAGAAAGGAGCATTTAAACGGAGTGAAAAATGGCTGTAGGAAAGAAAAGACCCAGAAAAATTTATATGCCCGGTGACCTGGGCGATGCAGCTACCAGAAGAAACTATCGGAAACCAGGACCTGTTATTATTTATAAACAGATGGAGGCGTTTAATAAAATGGGTGAAACAATTTCTTTGTCTGAAATTCTACAAATGCCTGATACTAAGGCAAGAGAAGTGATGTTAGAACTGAGCAATATGAGCGATCAAAAACTGGCTGACCAGTGGAATGTGCAGACCAGTTTTGTGAGAAAGCTCAGGCGAATTTTAGGTATACAAAAGGATCACAGCGGTGAAGTGGTGGCCACAACAGAAATATTAAGTGATAAATGGCCGCCAACATACAGGCCCCGTAAGAGAACGGTTGAACTACAGAAAACCATGCGCGTAATCGATGAAGAAGGGGGTTCTACTGAAACACTATCTGTCCCGCAGAAAAACAGGGGGTTCAATTTTAGCTTAGAAGGGGTCTTCCCTGCAGCTGAGGTTGAAAAAAGGTTGGAGTCGCTGGCGGTGATGGCTGCTTGTTCCTGCAGCAATAAATTGTCCATCAAGATCAACATTGAGGAAATTATCTCCACTGAAGAGGAAAGTTCTGTGCTATAAAAAAACTATAGGAAAAATTTTGGTTAATAAATAATGCCGGTTTTTATCAACCGGCTTTCTTATTACTTATTTATTATATGTTTTACTACCTGTACCTATGAACAACAAAAAGGACAGGGGGGAGGTGCTCCTGATTAAGGATATCTATAGAAAAAACCCTGTATTTTTTTGAGTTGATCTTTGATAAAAAATCTTTAACAGAATCATATTCCTCAATTGCACCCGGATGCCCCCGATAGCTCACCACGGTGATGATCCCGTTTGCTGTTAGGAGGGGTAATGCCTCTTTAAGTGCTAGGATCGTTGTTTCCGGTTTTGTGGTGAGGGTGTGGTCACCTCCAGGTAGATAGCCTAAATTAAACATTACTGCTTTAACTGTATTATTTGAGAGATATGTGCCCAAATGGCTGTGGCTGTCGTGGAATAGATATACTCTGTCCAGCAGGCCTACTTCCATCAAAAGCTTTTTTGTTTTAGCAAGTGCAGCCTGTTGAATATCAAAACCGTAGACTTTTCCTTCTGGCCCTACACATTCTGCCAAGAACAGTGTATCAAAGCCATTACCCACAGTGGCATCAACGCAAATATCTCCCTCTGATACCTGCTGTTTTACAAACCACTTAGCCCAACTGACAAGCTTCTGAGGCAAGATCTCTATTCTCTCTTTATTCTTCATCATCTCCACCTCTTTTCATCAATTATAACCTAAAATACGCGTAATTTAAGAGCAATTTATGGTTGACAGTTCAGCCATAATCTGATAAATATTTAAGCAATATTAAGCAGGATATTATTTGACAACGGCGAATATAATGTAAAAGCTATAATCGAATAATCTGTAGGAAGGGTGATAGGACGGTAGAATGGAAGGATGGCAGCTCTTATTTTTTTTGTTTGAGAGCTGTCACAAAATTATTTTTACTCAAAGTAGGACGGAAGGAGTGACCCTTGATGCCCATCACAGAAATGCTTACCCGCAATGCTGAAAAATTCCCTGATGAAGTCAGTTTAATAGAACGAGAACCGGCAGTAGGTTTGCGTAGAGAAATAAGCTGGTTGGAGTTTGAGCAGCAGGCCAACCAGTTAGCTAATGCTTTAATAGAGCGCGGCATCAAACAGGGGGACCGTGTTGCCCTTTTGATGATGAATTGTCTTGAATGGCTGCCTATCTATTTTGGAATCCTGAAAACGGGAGCTCTGGCTGTACCATTGAATTTCCGCTACACAGCAGGAGAAATCAAGAAGTGTGTTGAAACAGCGGGAGCAAAAATACTTATTTATGGCCCTGAATTTATAGAAAGAATCAATGAGATCAAAGATGACCTCAGCTGTGTAGAATCCTTTATCTTTGTAGGTAAAAACTGTCCAGACCTTTGTGAAAATTATGAGGAGATTCTGGCTGCATCTCCATCAGCAGCGCCCAAGATCAAAATCCATGATACTGATGATGCAGCCCTCTACTTTACATCAGGAACCACCGGTACACCAAAACCGATTCTCCTGACCCATGCCAACTTGGTATCAGCATGTATCACTGAACAAAACCATCACAAACAGTGCCATGAAGACTGCTTTCTGTGCATTCCTCCACTGTACCATACCGGGGCTAAGATGCACTGGTTCGGCAGTCTGATCGTTGGTGGGAGGGCTGTGCTGCTGCGTGGTGTAAAGCCCAACTGGATACTGGAAGCTGTTTCTGAAGAAAAGGTAACAATTGTCTGGCTTCTGGTGCCCTGGGCCCAGGATATACTTGATGCCATAGAAAGCAAAGAAGTTAATTTAAAAGATTACAATTTAGATCAGTGGCGATTAATGCATATCGGAGCGCAACCTGTGCCTCCCAGCCTGATCATCAGGTGGAAAAAATATTTCCCCAAACATTTGTATGATACCAATTACGGTTTAAGCGAGGCCACAGGGCCCGGCTGTGTGCACCTTGGCCTTGAAAATATCCATAAAGTAGGGGCTATCGGTAAGCCTGGTTACAATTGGGAGATAAAAATTGTTGATGACCAGGGAAAACCGGTTCCCAGAGGAAAGGTTGGGGAACTGATCGTCAAAGGACCTGGTGTGATGAAAGGCTATTACAATAATCCAGAAGCCACTGCAAAGGTGTTGAAGGATGGCTGGTTGTTTACCGGAGATATGGCACGACAGGATGAGGATGGTTTTGTTTACCTAGTGGACCGCAAGAAGGATGTTGTGATCATGGGTGGGGAAAATATCTTCCCAGTAGAAATAGAGGATTACTTGCGGTCACATCAAGATATCAAAGATGCGGCTGTGATCGGTATACCGGACCGGCGCTTAGGGGAAATACCGATTGCCATTGTGGAAGTTAAAGCTGGGAGCAAGCTGACAGAAGATATGATCATCGAGTTTTGTGATGGTTTGCCCAGATATAAAAGACCACGTAAAATTATCTTTGATAAGGTTCCACGCAACCCCACCGGCAAGATTGAAAAGCCGAAACTGCGAGAACGATACTGTGGTGACGAGATCGCCCAGGTTGTTTAGCTAACCAGAAATAAAAGCAAGTATTTATCAAAAGAAGCCCAAATGTGGGTTTCTTTTTTTATACAATTTTTTTACAAATAATAAATTTAATATACTGTAACCAAAAACCTGGATATTCTATATCCAGGTTTTTTCTGTTTTATTGCCCTATCTGTTGTACAGGAATCAAGGTGATCTGTAAGAGATTAAATCTTAAGAAATTCTTCAGAATTAATATAAGTTTTCCTTAAAACTTTATTTTTATACTGTAAACAGCAGCCGGCAGGTAACAAGCATGGAGCATGAAACAACTCTTTGAGAAATAGGTGATAAAGAGCAGTGCGAAACAAAAAAACAAAGGCTAAAAAACTGATACTAGCTGTACTGGTTATGGTTGCTGTAATTATTGTGATTGCATTATTTCAGCGCTCAGATATTCAGTTCATTGTTAAAAATACCTGGCACCAAAAAAGTTTATCTGCTGAACTGGAGAAGGTCAATTTTAATAAGAATATTTTAAAACCGGTAGCTGTTTTGGATATAAAAAAGGGTAAAACAGCTGTCATATACAACAGCACACTCAGTTTAATCAATGATGAATACCCAATTGGGGAAGAATTGGTATTTAAACTGGTAGATTATAAAGATACCGGTGTTCTCATGGATGAGTCTGTAGTTGATAATTATGCCAAATTAAGCGCTGATGTGGAAAAACATACAGGGGATCATCTGTTTGTCATGTCCCACTATAGAAACGATCAGGTTCAAAAGACTCTCTACGAACAAGATAAAACAAAAGCTGCTTTACCAGGTGCGAGTGAACATCAGACAGGTTTAGCTTTAGACCTATATGTGTCCAATTATGCAGGAGCAGCTTTTCTTAAATCTTCAGCAGGCCAGTTCGTGAATAAATACAGCTGGAAATACGGTTTTATTATTCGCTACCCATTATTTAAGAAGCATATAACAGGAATCAAATTTGAACCCTGGCATATTCGCTATGTTGGGCTGCCCCATTCTGAAATAATTTATAAAAAAGGATTAACACTTGAGGAGTATATCAAAGGGCTCGAGCTTGGCAGTTACTATAAATTCAAAAACTATTTTATAAGCCGGCAACAGGGAGAGAGCCTTCTGATCCCATCTAATTTAACAGATATTGTAGTTTCACCTGATAATACCGGCTGTTACATAATAACAGGACGAATTACATAACTTCTGTCTGATGTTGTGGTTTTGTGCTGCTATATTGAAGGAATTCCTGTGTTTAGCTTCGTATTAAGCATAATAGGGGCAACATAACTCTACAAGGAGAAAATAATGCCGAAAGAAAATATTTTAATCATTGAAGATGAAAAAGAGATAGCGGATCTCATCGAAATTTATCTGGTTAATGAGGGCTATGAGGTTTATAAAGCCTATTGTGGGGAAGAGGGACTGAAAGTCTTAGCAGAACAACCAATCCATTTGGTGATCTTAGATATTATGATGCCGGGTATTGACGGCTTGGAGGTCTGCCGGATAATCCGCAAAGACAAAAATATTCCTATTTTGATACTTAGCGCTAAATCAGAAGATATGGATAAGATTCTGGGTTTGAGCACAGGGGCTGATGATTATTTAACCAAACCCTTCAATCCACTGGAACTGCTGGCCAGAGTAAAATCTCAGCTAAGGCGCTACCTTTATTTAAACCCGAACTATAAACAAAGCAATGCTGAGCGGGAAGATATAATAACCATCGATGGCCTAGTCATTAACAAAAGCAAACACACTGTCAGTGTTAATGACCGGGAGGTCAACCTAACTCCGACAGAGTTTCAGATCCTCCTGCTGCTGGCCAGTCATCGCAAAAGGGTGTTTAGTGCAGAGGAAATCTTTGAACGCATCTGGGATGAGCCATGTTATGAATCCAGAAACACTGTGATGGTTCATATTAGGAACATCAGGGAAAAGATTGAGGACAACCCAAGGAAACCTCGTTTTATTAAAACTGTTTGGGGAGTAGGTTATAAAATTGAATAATAGTCTCAGATGGAAGATGATCTTATATTTTATAACAAGTATTTTATTATCAGCAACAGGAGTTTTTGTACTGCTATTAGTGGCATTATCTTTAGCATCGATTAGCGGTTTTTTTTCAGGAGTACTGGATATCCTTAGTTTGTTTCCGGGAGAAGTACCCACCATGATCATCACAGGAATTTTTCTCTTTTTATTTTTCTTTTTTATTTTAAGTAAAGGGAGTATCCGCTACTTAGAAGAAATATCCGGCACACTGGGAAAGATAGCTGAGGGAAACTTTGATATTCAAATACCCAAGCGTTCAAATGACGAATTAGGATTGCTGGCCGAAAATATAAACCAGATGACACGCCAGTTAAAGCGGTCAATTGAAGAGGAAAGAAATGCTGAACTGACAAAAAAAGAATTGATTACAAGTGTATCACATGACCTACGTACCCCACTCACTTCTATTATTGGTTATTTAGAGTTGATCGACAGTGACCAGTACAA
This sequence comes from Syntrophomonadaceae bacterium, assembly GCA_012840405.1. Lineage (GTDB taxonomy): Bacteria > Bacillota > DSM-12270 > Thermacetogeniales > Thermacetogeniaceae > DTU068. The sequence continues at coordinate 13,201 of DULM01000031.1, forward strand.
GGATGAACTGGAACTGCGCTATTATGTGAACATCGCCTATCATAAATCCCAGCGGCTGAAAAAATTGATCGATGATCTTTTCGAGTTTACCCGGGTGAGTTACGGTGGAATGAAGCCTAAAGTTGAGTTGATCGATTTAGGTGAACTGCTGGAACAGATGGCTGAAGAATTTGTGCCCCTGTTTCGGGAGGCAGGAATGGAGTGCCGCTTATCTGTACCCAGCGAAAAGGTTATGGTTATGGCAGATGGGGATCTAATAGCAAGAGTATTTGAAAATTTGATCACCAATAGTATCCGCTATGGAAAAGAGGGTAAATATATAGATCTGGAACTGACCAAAGATAGTAAGTGGGCTGTTGCCCGGGTGGCAAATTACGGGGAACCTATCCCTGAGGGGGATCTGCCGCACCTTTTCGAGCGCTTTTACCGAGTGGAAAAATCTCGTTCTGGAGAAACCGGTGGAACAGGTCTCGGGCTTGCCATTGCCAAAAGCATTGTAGATCTTCATCATGGGCGGATCACTGCCTACAATGACCGTGACAGAATTGTGTTTGAGGTATGTTTACAGTTGAGTCAACCTATTTGAGTACTTCTCATTCACCACCCTTCAATAGTCAGCATTAACACATTAATTCCTTAAAATTTTACTCTTATTATCGTACTTGGTTCCATTATTGCCATAATTAATATGATTATTAGCAGGAATAATGTCGAACAATTGAGAATGAGAATGAAAAGGTAAAACTTTAGGGGTGTATATTATGAACAGAACCCTGGGGTTTTTAGTGCTTGTTGTAACTTTTATGATGCTGCTCTCTTTCAGTTTTGACCAACCTTATATAACAGATACCATACCAGATACTGATATTATTGCGGAAGAAGTAGGTAATCAGACTGACACCACCACTGAGCAAGAAGAAATTAATCAGCAGGATGATGAAGAAGCACAATTTACAGACAAAATAGAAAAAGATAATGATGCCAATTCTGAGAGCCAAACTAATGGTATATGTGCTGGTTCATCAAAAATTTATACGATTTTGGGCGAATCCGGCAATTTAACATCTGACCAGATGGAAAGTGTAAAAAAGTGGAGAGCTGAGATTATTAAATATGCAGAAGAAAACCCCAGTCAAATATTTGTTAATGGTTTCACCAGCGAAAAAAAGATCTGTTTGACCTTTAATGATGGGCCTGATGGCCAGGTCACACCGCAGGTGCTTGATATTTTGAATAAGTACCATGTTAAAGCCAGTTTTTTCTTCACAGGAAGTAAATTAGAGCAAAACCCTGAGCTTGTGATAAGAGCCTACCAGGAAGGACACCTGGTATTAAGTCATGCCTGGAGTCACCAGCAGCTGAGATCATTAAGCCAGCAAGAAATCAGACAAGAAATTGAACTGACCGAAGATAAAATATATGAGTTGATTGGAGAAAGACCGTCACTGATCAGGCCACCAGCTGGATATATAGATAAGAATGCTGCATCTATTATCAAGAATAAAGGATACAAGATTGCGTTATGGTCCATTGATACAATGGATTGGACGCAAACTGATAAAAGCAGTATTGTCAAAAACGTTACTGAGAACATCAGGCCGGGAGATATTATACTAATGCATTGTGATAGTACTAATACAGAAACAGTAAAAGCCCTGCCTGAGATAATTACCAAGTTGCGGCAAAAGGGGTATC
>DULM01000032.1 GCA_012840405.1 Syntrophomonadaceae bacterium
GACAAAGGGATCGCAGCTGCAGAGAACATTATCAGAAATGAGCTTAATGATGAAAATAAGAAACTGGTGAGTGAAATCATTTCAACTGATCACGAACACCTCAAGGGTTTGCAGTCACTTTTGAGGAGTGAAAATTATTAATCAGTTATATAAACTGTATTCCACCTAGACATCTGCAGTCACTTTTGGAGATATTAGAAGTGTGTAGAGTGTTTATCCAGTGTTAAGAACAACGACTAAAGGGGCAGATTCCTGCCCCGACATTTCATTCAACAATACCATTAGAGTTACTTTGTATTAGAGTTACTTGTATTAGTCTTTTCATTAATACAAAGTTGTATAAGCTCGGAAAGCAATATTGACGCAAATCTACACCTTTCATCCCGCAAAATTACTCTCCTAAGCCCCAAAAATATACCCAAAAATATACCAATATAAATTATTAATTTAAGATCAAAATTATTATTTGACATCAACGCCGGTATAATATTTGTTGCAATATATGCTAAAAGTCCAAAAATAAACCCAATAATTGCCGACTGTGCCCAAGTTACTTGATTGTTTTTGAAATAACTAGATGCATGGATTTGTAACATTTTTAATTCATAGATGTCATATTTATTCAGTTTTTCTTTTAGTCTTCCCAAACCTAAGAGTATACCTTTTATCGTCTTGTCATTCCAGGAACCCTTTGTTAAATTTTTATAAATATCCTCACTATGAATTAGCTTCAGCTGATCTAATAAACCGTAGCCCATTTATTACCCCCATTTTATTCTATTCTAACGTAATTTTCCTATGATTTCGCGATTTGCAGCGGCGAAACTGTCAGGTGTTAATAACACTTAAAGCAATAAGGCAAGTCCGTGCGCCGGACTGTCCCAGTAATCGGTCTGTTCTGTCAACCAACCCCCCTGATCTGCCCACCTGAACGTTAGGCGGACTGTACTCCTCATCGGTCGATGAACAATCCAATACTTACCTATTCCTGTGCCAACCAACCTTGGTTAACAAGATCATTATATGCATCCTTGATTTGTTCCGGTGTAAACTTGCGCCCTTTGGCTTTTATGACATCATTTATAACAACCTCTCCTACCTGTCCATATGCATGCTTCTTTGAACTGGCAATAAAGTGCACTGTGGCATACAGTTCCAGAGATGAGGGTGAAAAGTCGCCAAAAGTTTTCAATACTTTGTCAATTTTATTAACATTCAATTCGATATCGGACTTATACTGCTCAAGGTATTTATCGCAGTTAATCCCCTTAGAAAAAAACCCGTTATTATCTACCTTAACTATTCCATCAGAAATTGCATCAACTAATTCCTCTGCTACCTCATTACTATAAGGACCATATATATACATACGATATCTGGCAGAAATAAGCACACCTGCCTCGCTACAAAAATAAACCAGTTTTTGCATTGCCTTTTTACCACAAACATCCTTTTGGCTGACTAAATATGCGATAAGCCCCTCGAGCTGCATTATGTCCACCTCTCAGTAATCTGTTTTACTTTTTGTTTTAAGCAAGCATACTGCTCATTACACCACACAGCCGCCTCCTCTTTCATGTCACGCTTCACATAAAACCTAACTATATTTATTTTCCTCTTTGAAAGCAACTGTAATGGAAGCGAGAGTTCAAAAATTGAGCGATTGTTTTCTGGATTATGTTTATCTTGAACGACAATACTCGCAAATCCTTTTGCATCCTCATCATCTTCGCTTTCCTCTTGCTGGTTCATACCGAAAAAAGGGTTGGTAGGAAGTTTTCTAGCTTTATCATCTACATAGATCCCAATCGGATCTTGTCCAAATTTCACAACAAAAAGTTGTATGAGATCTTTTATTATTAAATAACTATCAAGACCAGTTTGATGTGGCAATGTTACAAAGGCTTCAGATAGATGTTTCCGTTCATAGATTTGCTGAGCCCATATATTTGTGTCCTTTCTTTTTATAAGTGCTTCAAAAATAGTACAGTCATCAAAAGCAAGGTACAAATCTAAATTGTCAGGAGAGGGATAATGTCCACCATATTCCTCCTCTAAAAAATTTTTTAAAAAAGAAACAAGATAATGATCATAAATACGCCTGGTTTTATGAAAATACACCTGAATAAACATCCAATAACGTGCAAAAATAAGTTCTTCAACTGCTTGAATCCCATCCGAATCTATACCAAGTAACCAAAACCCAGCAGGACCAGATAGTGTACCGTCTGTTGGTACTACTGTGATTGTATCCAAAATCCTTTCTAAATCATATTTTCCATACCGCACACCACAATAATAGGAATCGCGAAGCAAATAATCCAGCTTATCTGCATCAAGTTCACCATCGATAATCTTGCCTAGGAAAACAAGCTCCGCGCTTAAATAACCTTCTCTCAAAAGAGTGGTTAACTCATCTACCTTAATATCTGGGAAATATTTTTCGATAATTGAAGAGAAACAGGAACGGATAATTGCGATAGAATAATCCTCATGTTTTAAATCGTTAGGAAATAATTCTTCACTTCCATGTGAAAAAGGAGCATGTCCTACATCATGGAGCAGGGCGGCTAGCCTGACCAACTGACGAAGCCTATTAAAATCTTTTTTGTCAAATTGCTTGTGTATAATTGGGCGTTTATACAATTAATCCATGATCCTGCTAGCAAGATGCATTACACCTAAACTATGTTCAAAACGGGTATGAGTTGCTCCTGGATAAACCAAAGATGATAAGGCAAGCTGTCTAATCCTACGTAAACGCTGAAAAGCAACATGATTAATAATTTCCACTTCGCCCTCATTTAACTCTATCATGCCGTGTATAGGGTCTCTGATTTGGACGGTCTTCAAAATTCCCCCTCCTAAACCCACACAGCGATCCTTCTAGGTGAGGGAACAATTTAACAAATAGTAAAACAGATATTCACTACAGTATTTACCTTAAATATGTGTGATTTCACTAAATAACTTAGTTTTTGCAATAGGGATACCTGATAAATGCAGCATAGCGAAAGATCACCAAAGTGATTTTAAGATTTCCCAATATAATATATTATATATAAAATATAACTATTTGATAATATTGTTTCCATCATAGTTATCATTTTCTACAATGATAACTTTATATCCTGCATACCCACGAGTGATTTGCCTACTTCAATTACGGCACCGCCGATACCGTGGATAACCTGTCTTCCATAAATAAGAAAAAGCTGCAGCAGCCGGAGTCCGGGGAATAGACTATCGCGGGCGGGGACTGTCCTAGTGATCAGTTTGATAGCTGGAACTAGCAGCAACCTTCCACCTGAGCTTGCACGGGAAATGTCCCCTTGATGGGTCAACTTTGCACACGGGGATTATCCCCATGATTGGTCTGCTTCGCGCGAGGACTGCCATCTTGATTGTATGATCGGTCCCAGCCAGCATTTTATTTAACCGGTAAAATCAAAGTCGGTTCAACCGTTTCCAAATCATTGCTGGGCTGTCCTAGCTGCCAACCTGGAGTGGTTACTTCTAGAAAGTAATACTTGTTATCGTTGCAATCATAGCCGATTGCCGGCGAATGATTCGGAGTATTATTCAGCGCAACACCTACTACCATGTGGTTTTGAGCTTCAAAAAGGATAAGTGCTGTTTTATATCCCATATTGCTCAAAATCGCTGCCGCCAAAATAGCTTTATCACTGCATTTACCCGTTTCAACTAAAGTGTGAGCCGGAAATTGCAAGCCTGGAGTGACCTGATAAGGAATAGCTCCTCCAACAAAGCTTTGCACAAATTCAACTTTTTGAACTAAATCAAAATTTTCTATTTCAGCCTGCATGTTAAGCCACTCAGCAATATAGCCAACAAATCGATAATTAGATTCCTCTTTAATCCAGGGAATATAATTATAGTTAGCTGCGGCCTTAATATACTCTTTTTCATAACTGGGCATCATCATATACAGGGCTTGCCGTTCAAATTCGCCTGCCTCTGCATATTTTTGAATAACATTTGCAATCTGGCGGTCATAATCCAGAAGATCCAAAGGTATTTCCACATGCCAGTGATAAGTCTTGCCCTGGTAATCCCAAGTAAAGTCCTTAGATTCAGTAGGGATACTCGTGGGATACTCCAGATTTGGTATTGTAATAGAACGAGGTACAACAGCGGGATATACTAGAGTTGGCATTGTTATAGAACGAGGTATAACAACAGCAATTATAATAATGATTAATACAAAAGCAGCCAGTACATTTTTCCAGCTTACCACTGAATGAATATTATTCAGTTCTTTATAACTGAAATTAGTAACCGGTTTTGCTTGGTGAATCGTATCCAAAAGCCAATGGCCACAATTTAAGCAGTATTTGGTCTCTTTAGGATTGACTATTTTGCAAATTGGACAAAGGTATCCAATGATTCGCGGCATTGCTTCCCCCATTTTCCCTGTGCTAGACACCTATTTGCCAGAGCTAAAAAAATGTTTTTACTTTTCTAGCACCTATTCAATAATAGTTAATTCGACACATAATTGGTAATACCTTCCTATTTATGGGAAGATGCCTTTTTATGGAGGAAGTTGTTTCTTTCCCTCTTTAATTTACCGACCAAATCATAGGTTAATCGGGCTGATATAAATAGAACACTGAGTGGCAGGCACCTGATTCAACGTCCTAGGAACCGGTTGGCTGACGTCTGCGGAAAGTATATGGGCAAGTTCAACCGGAGCTGATGTCGCAAGCAGCAGAGATAAAAAGTGCGCAGGAGTCAGACTAGTCATCTGCTCGGTCACTGTGATACAACCTGTTCTCTTGATCGGGTTGTGGGACTGTCCCGGTGTTCGTCTATTTGGTCGTTGGTGGTTGGTGGTTAGTCGTCGGTCATTGGAAAAGTATTCCTGTTTCTTAAGAAGGAACCACAAAAACGGTATTCCCCAAATAACCTATTGGAACAATAAAGCAAACTTGATTGAAATAGAGCTCGGAAGCCAGAAATCGGAAGTCTGTATAGGTGACTTGCTGATTTAAATAAAGCAATAAAGTAAGCCTGGCTGAAATGGAAGTCAGATGCCAGAGGTCTGAAGTCAGAAAAAGAATAACCATCAGTAGTTAGAAACCAAACGTCAGAAGTCTGGGGGTTGACTCATTAATTTAAATAAAGCAGAGCGATGTCTCCCTGAACGGTCGGTTGGCACTGAGTGAGGTACTAGGAAAACTTATGCCTCCTTAAATTTTCCGCATGCCGACATTCAGGGAAACGTTCACAGCTATAAAATGCACCATAGCGTCCCTTCTTGAGCACCATTCTGCTTTTTATTCCTTTTTCAAGACACACCGGACAGAACCGCTCTGTTCCCTCAGCTTCAGATTGGTCAAGCTCTAGGAGACGTATGATTTCTTTGGCCGTTTCTTGCTCTGCGATGCGGCGCATCTGTTCTCTACCATCTATATGGCTAAGAATATTCAAACTCCCTTCCCATACCACTTTTCCATCTATAATAGCGATCTTTTGATGCATCTTATTCCTCCGAATAACCTTGACCCCAATACTCTCCAGTTGGTCTATCACACTCTCCGCATGGGTTGCAAGGCTTTGGCCCTGCTGAGATATTGGCCTGGTGTATA
>DULM01000033.1 GCA_012840405.1 Syntrophomonadaceae bacterium
GATGTGGGTAAGATACCGGGTATAGAGGTGGGGACTCCGGTGCGATTAATGGCAAGGCGCACAGTGATCAGAGAGTCAGTTCCCAAAAGCTATTATATGCAGGAAACTGCCGGCCGCGGCGATGTTCAACCCATTTAATAAAAAAAATAACAGTTAGTGCATTCATTATTAGAAACAATAAAAAGGATTTAGCAGATCAATGGAGAATTAGAAAGGGATTGCATATACCTGCGGCAGTGGCGGAGGAGGTATTAGTAATGATCATACAAACCATCAATGTGGTCGCTTTACGCTGCCCTGAATGCGGTAAAATAAAATATCACACATTATCTTTTTTTTCTTTTAAAGATAATCAGCCCCTGCGTTTCAGCTGTGATTGTGGGGCACAACTTCTTTCTATAGCTACCAAGGATCGCAAACTCTACTATCTGCAGTTGGATTGTCTGATGTGTGAAACAAAACACCTTTATCATTATCTTTTCAAGGATCTCTGGTCAGCTGAGGTGTTACCTCTCTATTGTGAGGATACCGGTCTTGAAATAGGGTTTATTGGACCGCTGCAGAAGGTGAGGCAAAGCATTGCCCGGCAGGAAAAGTCTCTGCGGGAGATGGCGGAAGATCTGGGTTTTTCCGATTACTTTGCCAATCCTGAAGTTATGTATGAAATTTTAGATGATCTGCATAAACTAGCAGCAGAAGGGAAACTGTCCTGTCAGTGTGGAAATATGGATGTGGAAGTAGAGGTTTTTGCTGACCGGGTGGAACTTCGCTGTCCCAGCTGTGGGGCCTTGGGAATCATAGGAGCAGAAACTAAAGATGACCTGAAGGCTATGAAAAATATGTGGGAGATCGTATTGAAGGCAGGTACTCTGCAGTGGCTCTGCCGCGGTAAAGCAAGAAGAAGGAGAAAATCCAAGGAATAAAGGGGGTATCACCCTTGAGCCTTGTGAGTTCTGCTGAGCTTTTGCAAAAGGCAGATGCAATGGGCTGTGCGGTAGGTGCTTTTAACTGCAACAATATGGAGATCTTGCAAGCTATCATCTCCGCTGCTGAGGCAGAACAATCCCCTGTGATCATTCAGGCCAGCCAGGGTGCGATCAAGTACGCAGGTCTTGAATACATCACAGCCATGGCACGTGTGGCTGCATTATCCGCCAGTGTGCCTGTGGCACTCCATTTGGACCACGGGACAGATTTCAAGCAGGTGGTTGAGTGCATCAGAGCCGGTTTTACTTCTGTTATGATCGATGGGTCTCACCTTCCTCTGGAAGAAAATATAAAGCTAACTAGGAAAGTGGTAGAAGTGGCACATGCGGTAGGGGTTTCAGTTGAGGGGGAACTGGGACGCCTGGTAGGTACTGAAGATGAGATTAGTGTCGATGAAAGAGATGCTTTTTTTACTGACCCCCAAGAGGCTGCTGTTTTTGTCAGGGAAACAGGGATCGATGCCCTGGCTCCCTCTATCGGTACTGCTCACGGCCGCTACCGCGGAAAGCCAAAATTGGATTTTGACAGGTTGAAGCAGATCAGGGAACTGGTTGGGATTCCTCTTGTGCTACATGGGTCCTCTGGTGTGCCTGCTGAGGACATCAGAAAAGCCATTTCCCTGGGTGTGCGCAAGGTGAATATTGACACAGATATCAGAGAGGGATTTGTAAAAGAGATGCGAAGAGTGCTGGCAGCAGAACCTGATGAAATTGATCCCCGCAAGGTATTGGGGCCGGCACGTGCAAAAGCTACGGAGGTGATCAGGGAAAAAGTCCGGCTGTTTGGTTCTGTAAAAGTTCTGTAAATAGGGACGAGAGTATTGAGCCAGGGGGTAAGAATTCGATGGAGATATATTTGGATACTGCCAATGTGGATGAAATTAGAGAGGCTGTTGATTGGGGTGTGATAAGCGGTGTTACCACCAACCCCACTCTGATCGCCAAAGAGAGCGGGCGTGACTTTCACGAAATAATCAAAGAGATCTGTGGTCTGGTTCAGGGACCTGTTAGTGCTGAGGCTGTCAGCCTAGATGTAGAGGGAATTCTCAGAGAGGCGCGGGAACTGGCAGCCCTAAATCCCCATATTGTTATCAAAATCCCGGTAACAGAGAACGGATTGGCTGCGGTGAAGGTGCTGTCCAGTGAAGGGATCCGTACCAATGTAACACTGGTTTTTAGCCCTTTACAGGCCTTATTGGCTGCACGGGCCGGTGCTACTTATGTCAGCCCTTTTATCGGCCGGATCGATGATACCGGCCAGGATGGGTCGGATGTATTGGCTGATATTATGGATATTTTCCGGAATTACCAGCTGGAAACCAAGGTAATCGCTGCTAGCATCCGTCATCCACGCCATGTCCTGGAGGCAGCGCGACTGGGGGCAGATATCGCCACTGTGCCCTTCAAGGTGCTTAAAACCATGTTTCGGCATCCCCTTACAGACCACGGGATAGAACGTTTTCTTGCTGATTGGGAGAAAGTTATTAAAGGTTGATATTCTACTTGACTTTAATAATTATCACTGGTAAAATATACAAAAATTAGCAAAGTCGGCTTTTTCCCCTGTATTTGCTTAAAGCCTTAACAACTGTAGCTCTTATTTATTATAACCTTTATCAAAACCTTCCTTTAGTAACCCGCAGATTAAGGGAAATCAAATTAATTATATAACTGCTTAATTAGATAACTGCTGTTATTAAAATAACTGCTGTTATTTAAATAACTACCGTATTTATAGATCCTGCCTGGAGGAATCAATTTCTCTAACAGCATTAAGCATGCCCAGGAACTATTACTATTTATAAAATACATTAAACAGGAATGGTGATAGGAACTTGAATATTACAGAGTTAGAGCAAAAAACCATGGCTGAACTCTATAAAATTGCCAAAGAGTTGGAGTTAACCGGATATTCCCGACTGCGCAAAAAGGAACTGATCTTTGAGATCATGAAGGCCCAAACGGAAAAGGATGGGCTGCTCTTTGCTCAGGGTATTTTGGAAATCCTTCCTGATGGCTACGGTTTTCTCCGCCCTTTTGCCTATCTGCCCAGTCATGATGATATCTATGTTTCACCTTCCCAGATCAGGCGATTTGACCTGCGTACTGGGGACAAAGTAGCGGGACAGGTGCGTGCTCCCAAAGAAACTGAGCGCTTTTTTGCACTGCTGCGGGTGGAATCGGTCAATGGTTATGACCCCGAAGAAGCCTCCCACAGACTGCATTTTGACGCCCTGACCCCTATCTTCCCCAATAGCCGCCTTACTATGGAAAGTGAAGAGGTGACCGATGTTTCCTGCCGGATCATTGATCTGGTGGCACCTTTGGGTAAGGGGCAGAGAGGACTGATCGTTGCTCCCCCTAAGGCAGGTAAAACATTCCTGCTGAAAAAAATCGCCAATGCCATCACCAAGAACTACCCTGATGTTTACCTGATGGTGCTGCTTATTGACGAACGCCCGGAAGAGGTTACAGATATGCAGCGCTCTGTGGAGGGTGAAGTGATCAGTTCCACCTTTGATGAGCCTCCAGAGAACCATGTCAAGGTATCGGAAATGGTTCTGGAGAGGGCGAAAAGGTTGGTAGAGCACCAGCGTGATGTGGTAATTCTGTTGGACAGCATCACCCGCCTGGCCAGGGCTTATAATTTGGTTGTCCCTCCCTCAGGACGCACACTGTCCGGGGGTGTGGATCCCACAGCTTTGCATAAACCAAAGAGATTTTTCGGAGCTGCCCGTAACATTGAGGAGGGAGGTAGCCTCACTATCCTGGCCACAGCTTTAGTGGAAACCGGCAGCAGGATGGATGATGTGATCTTTGAGGAGTTCAAGGGTACAGGGAATATGGAGTTGGTATTGGACCGAAAACTGGCGGAAAAACGCATTTTCCCTGCTCTTGATGTGAAACGCTCAGGCACAAGGCGGGAGGAACTGTTGCTCAGCAAAGAAGAATTGGAGTTGATTTGGAACTTCAGAAGGACCTTTGCCAATTATGGAACAGCTGAGTGTATAGAAATGCTGATCGATGCAATGAAAAAGACAAAAGCAAACAGCGACCTGCTACGGGCGCTGCCCCAACTCTTCCAGGAATAAGCCTGCTTACAATTAAGCCAGCCTCAGGATTATTTTCTGTCTTTAGGGATGCGAAGGCTAATCATACCCTAAAATGTATAAATTCCAGTATGTGGGTAAAAATAGCAGTAGATTATGGCTTATGCATGGCTTTAGCGAGGTGATAAGATGCGAAGCAAAAAAGCCATTATCTACTGCCTGGCAGTAATGATGGGGCTCGTAATCCCTTTTCAGCAGGCTGCTGCTTATTTTGCGGAGGATAGTTTTACAGCGTACTGGAATAAAGAATCGGTGGCAAAGGTATCCGGGGAAGCTGTTTCTCCTGTTTATACTGTTAAACCGGGTGATACACTGTGGAGTATCAGCCGCAATTTTGGGGTCAGTTTAAGTGAGCTTAAAGAGCTAAATGGGATCCATGATGGGGATCTGATCAAAGTTGGACAGGTTCTGCAACTCCCGGAAGTGAGAACGCACCGGGTGTCCCGAGGAGAAACTTTGTGGAGCCTGTCGCGCCGTTATGGGACCAGTGTTGGTCAGCTGATGGATCTGAATCAGATAACAGACCCGTCTTCTCTGAAGGCTGGGCAGGAGTTGATCATTACCGGAAACAGTAACGAGGCGCAAGCTGTTTCGGGACAGGTAAAAAAGATGGTTTTTGCCTGGCCCCTCAAGGGCAGGATTACCTCTCAATTCGGACCACGCAATGGGGAGTTTCACCATGGATTGGATATAGCCGGTGAAATGGGGGAATTGATCAGGGCCGGTGAAAGTGGTGTGGTGACCACTGTTGGTTATCTTCCCTTTTACGGCAATACAGTGATTATCGACCATGGTGGGGGATATAAAAGCCTGTACGGACATACTTCAGAGTATCTGGTTAAGAAAGGTGATACAGTAGCAAAGGGACAGCCTATCGCTAGGGTTGGCTCTACAGGCAGATCCACAGGCCCTCACCTCCATTTTGAAGTGAGGATCAACGACAAAACAGTAAACCCCATCCATTATCTGGACAGCTAATAGGCATTTGATGGAGCACTACCGCACACCTTGTGGTGTGCGGTTATTAATTTCCCCCATTTGTATCATTGTTGCTTTATCGTCTTCTTATTTTATACTTAAAAATAAGCGAACAGTGGCCAGAAAAAGCATTGCACTGTTAAGCTGATAAAGGGTAGAGGAGGAACTGAATGAAGCATATCTTTGTTGTTAATCCTGCTGCAGGTCCGAAAAATGCGTTTGATGAGATTAAGAATTCGCTGCGGAAATATGATGGAAAGCTGGACTATGAAATTTATACAACAAAAGGAAGAGGGGATGCTGTAAGTTTTGTTAAAAATCGGTGTAGCACCTATTGGGGGAAAGTTAGATTATATGCATGTGGGGGGGATGGAACGCTAAATGAGGTTGTCAATGGGATGGCGGGTTACAAGCAGGCAAGTGTCAGCTGTTATCCTTGTGGAAGTGGAAATGACTTTGTAAAGTACTATGGTGGGAAGGAAAAGTTCCTTGACATAGACAGGCTTATTCATGCATCAGAGAAAACCATCGATTTGATAAAGGTTTCTGATAGATATTGTATCAATGTATGTCATTTCGGTTTCGATACTTGTGTTGCCAAAACAGTGGCTAAATTGAAAAGGAAAAAGATCATTGGCGGTAAAAATTCATATATTGCTGCTGGGTTTAAAGCCTTTATCAAAGCGATGAGAAATCAGTGTAGAATAACAGTTGATGGAGAATTAATACAGGATGGAGATATGCTTGCATGCCACATAGCAAATGGCAGCTATGTGGGTGGTTCATTTAAATGTGCTCCTTTTGCGGTAAATGATGATGGACTTTTGGAAGTAAATCTAATAAAGAGTGTTTCGAGGCTTAGGTTTCTTTCTATGGTGATGCCCCTCGCTAAGGGAGAACTGAGCACTGATCAAAGATTTAAGGATTGTGTTGTTTACCGCCGGGGAAAGGTAATTGAGGTGGAAGGGCCTGAAGATTTTGGTATTTCAATTGATGGTGAAGTAGTATACAACGATCATTTTAAGGTTGAAGTGATAGAAAAAGCGATAAAGTTTGCTGTTCCAACAGCTTTAAGCGGTTATTTGCAGCAGGAACAGGAAGCAGAAACC
>DULM01000034.1 GCA_012840405.1 Syntrophomonadaceae bacterium
AAACCTGATAAGGTGATTGAGAAGATTGTCACAGGCAGGATGAATAAGTTTTATCAGGAGGTCTGCCTTTTGGAACAGCCCTATATCAGAGATCCTGATATGACAGTTAAAGATTTAGTTAATCAGTATATTGCCAAATTAGGCGAAAATATAATTGTGCGCCGTTTCTGCCGTTTCCAGTTGGGTGAAGAAGCCTAAAATTTTATTTAGAGAAAGGATTTTCTAGTTGAACGTAGAATGAAATCTTGGAGGACAGGAGGGTTTCCCTGTGTCAGTTCCTCAATACAAGCGGGTGGTTCTCAAGCTAAGTGGAGAGGCATTGGCTGGTGAAAAGGGCTATGGCATCGATCATGATATATTACAAAACATAGCTCAAGAAGTGAAAGAGGTACATGACAGGAATGTAGAAGTAGCTATTGTGGTCGGAGGCGGCAATATCTGGAGAGGTGTGGCAGGAAGCACCAAAGGTATGGACCGGGCAACAGCTGATTATATGGGTATGCTGGCAACGGTTATTAATGCCTTGGCACTGCAGGATGCCCTGGAGAAAATTGGTGTTGTTACCAGGGTGCAGACAGCAATTGAGATGCGGGAGGTTGCAGAACCCTATATCAGACGCAGGGCGATCCGCCACCTTGAAAAGGGTCGTGTGGTTATCTTTGCAGGTGGAACCGGAAATCCATTTTTCTCAACAGATACTACAGCAGCACTGCGTGCTGCTGAAATAGAGGCTGAAGTAATATTAATGGCAAAAAATGTAGATGCAGTTTATGATTCCGACCCCAAGACCAATCCTGAAGCACAAAAATTAACTGAGTTGAAGTATATTGATGTCTTAAAAAATGGATTGGGAGTAATGGATTCCACCGCTGCTTCCTTATGTATGGATAATGGTATTCCCATTATTGTGTTTGGTATCAAAGAAAGGGGTAATGTCCTTAAAGCAGTAATGGGAGAAAGGATCGGCACAATTGTAGGGAGGGTAGGTAATGAAAGAGGTATTAAATCAAGCTGAAAGCAAAATGAAAAAAACTGTTGACCTCCTAATCAAGGATTATGCAACTCTACGTGCAGGACGGGCAACACCAGCTCTGCTTGACAAGGTTTTGGTTGATTATTATGGAACACCAACTCCAATCAACCAGATGGCAACCATATCTGCTCCCGAACCTCGCCTGTTGGTGATCCAACCCTGGGACCGCAATATGCTGCCTCAAATTGAAAAGGCTATTCTGAAATCGGATTTGGGAATCACTCCTGTAAGTGATGGCAATGTGATCAGGTTATCTATTCCCCCATTAACTGAAGAAAAACGAAAGGACCTAGTAAAGATCGTCAATAAAAAGGCAGAAGAAGGACGTATTGCGATCCGCAACCTTAGAAGGGAAGCCAATGATCAGATCAAGGCAGCTGAAAAGAAAGGAGATATCTCCGAAGATTCAGCAAAGCGGTACTTAGATGATATACAGGACCTAACAGATAAATATATTAAAAACATTGATAAAGTTGCCGAAGCAAAAGAAAAAGAAATAATGGAAATATGATGGATAAGCAAGAAGATTTAGATGTGGTGGGGTTTACCCTTGATGAGGGTAAACAGATATTGCAAAGAGCAGGTTACAGTGTTCGCATTAAATCAAGCAGTAATCCTACAGGGAATCGCGCCAGGGTTTTGCGTCAAAGGGTGATAGGTAATGGTGAAATTGAATTAACCATTAGCTATGAATACTACAAAGACCCAGCGATGGAGTAAAAGGAGGTGAAAATTGTGGCCTATAAGATCATTGCCGACAAATGTGAGGCTTGCGGTTCCTGTATGGATGAATGTGCAAACGAGGCTATTTCTGAAGTTGATGGCGCATATGTCATTGATCCTGACAAATGTGAAGACTGTGGAACTTGTATAGATGTTTGCCCGAACGATGCAATTGTTGAAGAATAATAAATTATTTATTTCCCCCTCCTGGAGGGGGTTTTTTCTAATTAACAAGTACAGGGGCGACAATATTGGTGAAAGAAGTTATGAATGGCTCAGATTATTATCAAAAGTTGGATAAATCGCGCTTGCCCTACCATGTAGCAATTATTATGGATGGGAACGGGAGGTGGGCTCAGGAAAGGAATCTTCCCAGGGCAATGGGACACCGTACAGGTATGGAATCATTACGTACGGTGGTTAAGTTATGTTCCCAATTGGGTATTAAGATTCTCACTGTATATGCTTTTTCTACTGAAAACTGGAAAAGGCCCCGGGAAGAAGTTAATGTTTTAATGGGGCTGTTGTATGAGTATATCAAGAAAGAATTGGATGAACTGAATAGGGAACAGGTGCAGATCAGGGTTATCGGCAGGCTTAAGGAACTACCTGAAAAAGCTCAGCAGGAAATCAAGCGGGCAGTCGAGTTGACAGCAAATAATAATAAGTTGATCTTTAATATTGCTTTGAATTACGGTGGCAGAGCAGAGATTGTGGATGCTGTTCGCAAGCTTGCCGGCTTGAGTGTTGAAGGTAAAATTAAACCTGAGGAGATAACAGAGGAGCTAGTACAACAATATTTATATACAGCTGAACTGCCAGATCCCGATCTGCTGATCAGACCTGCAGGAGAAGAGCGGATTAGCAACTTTTTATTATGGCAGATAGCTTATACAGAGTTCTACTTTACTGAAGTTTACTGGCCGGATTTCAGGGAGAAAGATTTTTTAAAAGCTCTAGAGGCATATCAGCATAGAAAACGTCGTTTTGGAGGGCTCTAAGAATTTGCTGAAAGATAGAGTATTAAGCGCTTTAATCGGTATACCTGTTTTAATTTTTTTAATGTATACAGGAGGTATACCTCTACTTATTTTTGTTATTATTTTAGCATTATTAGCTTTATTTGAACTACACCGCCTTCTGGAGAAGATGAACCTCCAGATACATCTAATGTTATTGTATGGGAGTGGTTTGATTTTCCCCATCATTGCTTTTTTGGCTCCGGCTGAAAATAGGGAGAGCCTATTATTTGTAGGGTTGATCCTTTATTTATTGATACACTTGGTGCTATTAGTACTGTTTTTCCCTAAATATGGGTTAAGTGATTTAGGGGCATCCTATCTGGGAAGTTGTTATATAAGTGTATTATTTAGTTTTCTTATCTTGATCAGAAAAATCGAACCATATGGTTTTCAAATACTTTTGCTGATATTTATATTAACCTGGGCCTGTGACATAGGAGCATATTTTATCGGCACTCGCTTTGGACACAGAAGGTTTTGCCCTGCTGTGAGCCCCCATAAAACCGTTGAGGGTGCAGTGGGGGGGCTGGCATCAAGCCTTGTTGTGGCTTATTTATTTTATCTGTTCTTTCCCATATTATCTGTGAAGGTGATTTTGTTATTGGCTTTTACGATCGGACTGGTTGTTCAACTCGGTGACCTTGTAGAGTCTGCAATAAAAAGGATGGCTAGTGTTAAGGATTCAGGTTCTATCATACCAGGGCATGGTGGGATTCTTGATCGCTTTGACAGCATTCTTTTTAGCGCTCCGGTAGCATACTTTTTCATTAAGCTGATTATGTTTTAAAGGGAAGTGGAAATTTGTCACCATCGTTAGAAAAGGTAGTTATGTTTTTTTTGAAAACATTAACTGTACTTCTACTGGGTGCAGGTATCTATTTTTTTGTGCGAAATTTCTGGCCATTGCTCGCTGATCTGCTGGCTAATGGTCTTAAAATTCTGATCCCCTTTTTTATTGCTTATCTGGTTGCTGTCATCCTCAATCCCATAATCAGTTTATTTGAGAAAAGATTGCGTTTTCCCAGAACCCTAGGGACACTCTTTTCAATGATCATTTTTTTGTTTCTCATCGGTGGGCTTTTCTATGTGCTGATCTCCAATCTGGTTCAGGAGTTGGTGGATCTATCCGTATATTTGACCAATTATTCCCGTGATTTAAATGAGTGGACCATCCAGATGGGTTTAGAGGAACTGCAGTATTATCTGGAAAAGTTGAATATACCACCAAATGTTATTCAAGAAACCGGGAAAGAGTTATGGGAGAGCCTGGATGTTATCAAGAGTATAGTTTCTGGATTTCTAACTTATTTCTTTAATTTTGCTGCTGCTCTGCCCCAGTATTTTGTTCTACTGGTGCTAACCCTTATTGTCAGTTTCTATTTTGCCCGTGACTATGATTTGATAAAAAACAATGTCTCTTTGTTTTTTCAGAGATGGAGTTCTGAAAAATGGAGCAATGCATTGCACAGGGTGAGCAGGGGCCTGCAGCGTGCATTACACGGTTATATCAAGGCAATTATCATTCTTATTTCTATCACCGGCTTTTTGACTCTCATCGGATTATCTATTTTTGGTGTAAGATATGCTTATGTACTGGCTTTAGTAGTGGCCCTTTTGGATCTGCTACCAGTTGTGGGGCCAGGTACTGTCTATGTACCTTGGGGGATCATGATGCTGATCACCGGTGATGTGAAGTTCGGGATCGGACTTCTGATATTATATGGTATAATTGTTGTCGTTAGACAGATCTTAGAACCCAAACTGGTGGGAGAAAACATAGGCCTACACCCTTTGACAACACTGGTTTCACTTTATATAGGTTACAGGTTGTTGGGTTTTTGGGGATTTATTATCGGTCCTGCAGTTGTAATTATTTATAAAGCATTCGTAAAAAATGATTAAAGGGTGTAATTATGAAAAAAAATATAGTAATACTCGGTTCTACTGGATCTATTGGCAGGCAGGCCCTGGAAGTTATAGAATGGCACAGGTCCCATTTTAATGTGTTGGGGCTTGCAGCCCGTAACAATATTGAACTGCTAGAAAAACAGGTTAAGGCTTTCCGTGTTCCCTATGCAGCTGTACAG
Source organism: Syntrophomonadaceae bacterium (assembly GCA_012840405.1). GTDB lineage: Bacteria > Bacillota > DSM-12270 > Thermacetogeniales > Thermacetogeniaceae > DTU068. Next base: position 4,866 of record DULM01000034.1, read on the forward strand.
GATACAGCTGCAGCCAAACAGCTTGCTCAGCGGCTAGAGGGAGAGCAAACCCGCTGTTTGTCAGGGGATGAAGGATTATTGGAGCTTGTCCGTCAACCTGATGCTGATTTAATTCTGGTTGCCGTGAATGGTCTTGCTGGATTGCTTCCTACTTTGGAGGCGATTTCTTATAACAAAAAAATTGCTCTGGCAAATAAAGAAACACTTGTTGCCGGCGGCGCACTGGTTATGGAAACAGCGCGGGCAAAAGGGGTTCAGATTATACCGGTAGATAGTGAACATTCCGCTATTTTTCAGTGTTTAGATAAAGTGTCAGCTGTGGAGTGTTTAATACTTACCGGTTCTGGTGGCCCTTTCCGGAAAATGCAGTATGAAGACTTGAAAAAGGTTACTCCGGAGATGGCTTTACGCCATCCTACCTGGCAGATGGGTGAAAAAATAACAGTTGATTCTGCTACTTTGATGAATAAGGGATTAGAGATAATTGAAGCTAGGTGGTTATTTGGGATTGATTATGATCAGATCGAGGTTGTGATTCATCCCCAGAGCATTATTCACAGCCTGGTCGCCTACAAGGATGGTTCTGTTCTTGCACAGTTGGGATATCCAGACATGCGGGTACCCATTCAATACGCCTTTTTTTACCCGGAACGGAAAAGTAACAGCTTAAAGATAATAGATTTAGTAAAGATAGGAGCACTTACCTTTGAGCCCCCTGATACAGCTCGTTTTCCCTGTTTGCGCTTGGCCAGAGAAGCTGGTAAAATCGGAGGGACAATGACCACTGTTCTCAATGCCGCTAATGAAGTGGCTGTATATGCTTTTCTGAGAGGTATGATCTCCTTTACAGCTATAGCTGAGATAGTCGATGAGGTGATGAGCCTGCATGATCCTAGCACAGGAATGGTGGGACTAGAGGAGATCCTGGAGGCTGACCGCTGGGCTAGAGTCTGTGCCAACCAACTGATTCAAGAAAAAGAATCTTAAAAGCAGGAGGTAAAAAGTGGTTATTCTTATAGCTATCCTGGTATTAGGGTTTTTGATTTTTGTTCATGAACTGGGTCATTTTATGGTTGCTAAAATGGTAGGCATCCAGGTGGATGAGTTCAGTATAGGATTCGGTCCCAAATTGTTTGGTTATCAAAAAAAGGAAGATAGTACTCTTTATTCGATCAGGCTTTTACCTTTAGGCGGTTATGTAAAAATGGCCGGAGAAAATCCTGAGGATGAGGAGTCGATCAACGGTTTTAATACTAAGCCATTAAAACACCGCTTTGCTGTTATTTCTGCTGGTTCTATTATGAATTTTCTTGTGGCCATACTGCTGATAGTTATCACTTACGGAGTTATAGGGATACCTTTTGCTTCCAATTCCAATGTGATTGGGGAAGTTGTACAAGGTTCACCCGCCAAGGCAGCAGGTTTGCAAAGCGGGGATAGGATTATTTCTATAAATGATGTGCCAACAAACAACTGGGAGGATGTTTCTGGGAACATCAGGAAAAATGGGGGGCAAGAGCTTAAACTGCTTGTGGAGCGCAATAACCAGAAACATTTATTTCTTATAAAACCAAAGTATGATCCTGAATATAAAATATATCAGATCGGTATCACTCAATCGATCATCTGGCAAAGACAGGGTTTCTTCAAAGCGATTCAGCTCGGTTTGCACCAATCTGTTGAGTTTGCCAGATTGGTTTTTGAGAGTTTAGCTGGATTGATAGCAGGTAAGTATTCTACAAATGATGTGGCTGGCCCTGTAGGGATCACAGTTGCTATTGGGGAAGCAGCTAAAGGCGGTATAGGGTATTTAATGATCTTTGCTGCAGTATTAGGGATCAATCTAGCAATCATCAATTTGCTGCCTATTCCCGCCCTTGATGGAAGCAAACTGATCTTTTTAACTATTGAAGGGCTGCGGGGAAAACCGGTTGATCCTGAAAAAGAGAATATTATCCACCTGATCGGCTTTGCTCTGCTGATGGTGTTCTTTATTCTCATCACCTATAATGATATAGCTCGCATCATTAATGGGGGTTAGCTTTAATGCTTGCTATGAGACGTAAAACAAGACAGGTAAGAGTAGGTAGTGTTGCTGTAGGTGGTGGAGCACCTATCTCAGTACAGACAATGACCAAAACCGATACCCGGGATACTGGGGCAACCATCAGCCAGATCAAGGAACTAGAGAAATTGGGCTGTGATATTATCAGGGTGGCTGTCCCTGATCAGGAAGCTGCCAATTCATTGAGAGAAATAAAAAAAAACATATCTATTCCCCTGGTAGCAGATATACACTTTGATTATCGCTTGGCGCTCATGGCATTAGAAAGTGGTGTGGATGCACTGCGCATCAACCCTGGCAATATAGGTGGGGCTGATCGAGTCCGCACTCTGACAAGAGCTGCTACTGAAAGAAGTATTCCTATTAGGATCGGAGTGAATATGGGCTCGCTTGATAAGGAGATTGCTGCTAAGTACGGCAGAACTGCCCAGGCTCTGGTGATCAGTGCTCTGCAACATGCAGCCCTTTTAGAGAAAGAGAATTTTTATGATATTGTTATTTCTGTTAAAGCAACATCGGTTCCCATGACCATTGAGGCATACCGCATGCTGTCAGAAAAAGTGGATTACCCCTTGCATCTAGGAGTGACCGAGGCAGGGGGGCCTTGGGTGGGAACAATTAAATCAGCCATCGGTATTGGCAGCCTTCTGGTGGATGGAATCGGTGATACTATTCGGGTTTCTTTAACAGGGACCCCTCATGAAGAGGTTAAAGTAGGAAAACAGATCCTTAAGTCCTTGGGTCTCAGATCCGGTGGAATAGATCTGATCTCATGCCCTACCTGTGGGCGATGTCAGATTAACCTTTTTAAGATTTTAAATGAAGTGGAAAAGAAACTGCCAGTTGTTGATGAAGATCTGAAAGTTGCCGTGATGGGCTGTGTGGTTAATGGGCCCGGTGAGGCCAAGGATGCTGATGTGGGCATTGCTGGAGGCAAAGGATGTGGTATCCTATTTAAAAAAGGTAAGCTTGTAGGAAAGGTTCCCGAAGGGGAACTTGTGGAAAGACTTCTAGCAGAGATTTATCAAATACTGGAGGAAAGGAAGCAGGATCAATGCGGGTAACACAAATGCTTATTCCTACCCTGAGGGAGGTTCCGGCAGAAGCGGATACAATCAGCCACCAGCTGCTTTTGCGCGCAGGAATGGTCAGAAAAGTGGCAGCAGGTATTTATACTCTTCTCCCTTTAGGTAACAGGGTAGTGCAGAAAATTGAAAAGATTGTCAGAGAAGAAATGGAGCGTGCAGGTGGAGTAGAATTGCTGCTCCCCATTGTTCAACCAGCAGAACTGTGGCACCAAACTGGAAGATGGGATGTTTATGGTCCAGAGATGTTTCGTTTAAAAGACCGCCATGGTCGGGATTTCTGTCTCGGACCCACCCATGAGGAACTGATTACCTATTTATTCAGCCAGGAGGTAAAATCATACCGGCAGCTGCCACTGCTTCTCTATCAGATTCATAATAAATATCGTGATGAAAGACGCCCGCGTTTTGGTTTGATGCGAGGGCGAGAATTTATTATGAAGGACCTGTACTCCTTTGATAAAGATGAAGATGGTTTGGCTGTGAGCTATCAGAAGATGTATGATGCGTATAGCAGGGTATTCAGCAGGTGCGGGCTGCGTTTTCGGGCAGTGGAAGCAGATGCAGGTGCTATCGGCGGGGATCATTCCCATGAGTTCATGGTGATTGCAGATACAGGTGAAGCAGAATTAACCTACTGTCCGGTATGTGATTATGCCTCAAATGTTGAAAAAACACCCTGTCATGATCAAGCATCAGCAGAAAAAGAAGAGGCAGGTATACTGCAGTTAGTGGCCACCCCAGGAGCTCGGACAGTGGAGGATGTGGCAGCTTATCTACAGCTTGACCCTACTAAAGTATTGAAATCCCTCTTTTATAAGGTAGATGGGAAATTAGTTGTCGTCCTGGTGCGGGGAGACCGTCTGGTTAATGAGGTTAAGGTTCTCAATTATCTGAATGCCAATCATCTGGAGATAGCTGATGAGAGGGAAATGGATGAGTTAGGGATACCCATGGGGTTTGCAGGGCCTGTTGGTCTGCGTGAGCGAACAACTGTGACAATTCTTGGGGATTGGGAAACCCAGCATTTATACAATGCTGTTGCCGGAGCGAATAAGAAGGAATATCACTATATCAATGTCAACCCCGGGCGGGATTATCAGGTGGATTATTACGGAGACTTCAGGGTGGCTGTAGAGGGAGATCCATGTCCACACTGTGGGGCTGGTTTAAAAGTACAGCGGGGTATTGAAGTGGGGCATATCTTTAAATTGGGGACCAAATACAGTGAAGCCATGGAAGCCACCATTCTTGACGAACAGGGTAAAGAAAAACCTGTTATTATGGGATGCTACGGGATCGGTATCACTAGAACTATGGCTGCGGCAGTAGAACAGAGTCATGATCAGGATGGTATTATTTGGCCGGTCAGCATTGCTCCTTTTGAGGTGGTCCTGATGGCTGTCAATCAGCGTGACCCTCAGTTAGCGGGATATGCAGAAGAGTTATACCAGCATTTTGTAGGAGCAGGGATTGATGTGCTGTTTGATGACCGGAATGAAAGACCTGGTGTGAAATTTAAAGACGCAGATTTGATAGGCTATCCGGCCAGGGTTGTCATCGGTAAAAAAATGCTTTCCGATGGATTAGTTGAGATTAAATGGCGTTCTTCTGGAGAAATTATTTATAAAAAGATGGATGAAGTTGCAATTTACCTCCAGGAAACTCTGTCTTCAATGAAAAGTTAACATATTAGCTAAATCTATTGCAGGAAATAGTGGGTTTTGTTATAATAATAGACGGTGTGAAAGGATGCAAGACTACAAGGATTGTGTATCTGTTCAGGAGGGTTAGTAAGAGTGGGTATTTGCCCAC
>DULM01000001.1 GCA_012840405.1 Syntrophomonadaceae bacterium
TGATCAAAAAATCAGGGGTGAAGTATGTGGTCGGCCCTATGGAAACCACCATGGAGGGAGAACTCCATCAGCTGCTGGAGATCGTGGAAAAGGCACAAGAAGTGTGCTTAAAAAATGGAGCGAAGCGGGTTGTCTCTGTAGTTAAGATCGACTACAAAGCCGGTGGAGTGACCATTGATGAAAAAATCGCGAAATATCGCTGATCTTGGGGCACCACTGCTGTTTATAACTTTGCTGTTAGTGCTGTGGGAGCTATTTGTCAGGTTGGGAGAGATACCTGAATGGATACTGCCAGGGCCTTTACAGATACTGAAAACCTTTGCTGAGACACTGACACTGATGCTGAAACATGCGCGGGTCACAATGATTGAGTGTTTGGTGGGTTTTGGGATCTCCATCATCCTGGCCTTTGTTATCGCTCTCCTGATGGACGAGCTGCCAGTGGTGAGGAAGGCTTTATATCCCTTGTTGGTCACCTCCCAGACCGTGCCGATTGTCTCTGTTGCTCCGCTGTTTATCATCTGGTTCGGTTATGGGATTACGCCAAAAATACTGGTGGTTATCCTGGTCTGCTTTTTCCCCATAGTGATCAGCCTGTTGGGGGGATTGGCCTCGGTGGATCAAGATTATCTTAAGCTGTTCAGGTCAATGGGGGCTTCCAAAATAGCTATCTTTCGGATGGTCAAGCTCCCCCTTTCCCTCCCCTCCTTTTTCTCAGGGCTGAAGATCTCCGCCGCCTATAGTGTGATGGGGGCGGTGATCGGGGAATGGCTTGGCGCAAAAGAGGGGCTTGGCAACTACCTGACCCTTTCCCAGCGCTCATTTATGGTTGACCGGGTTTTTGCCGCAATTTTGGCGATCACTGTTTTGAGCCTGTTGCTCTTTGCTGTGATTGTTGTCTTGGAATGGCTGATCATTCCCTGGAACAGGCTGAATGAACTGCAGGAATAAGGTTGGAGGAGGATGTGTCCATATCTCCCATCGGTCCGGATGGCCTGAAGGAGATTAAGGATGCTGTGTCAATACCGGTTGTGGGCATTGGGGGGATTGGTCTTGCCAACATTGAGAAAATCAAAAGGACAGGTGTGGATGGTGTGGCTGTGATTTCCGCTATTATGGGCGCAGCTGATATCAGGAATGCTGCCAGAAAATTGGCAGATGCGTGGAGACGGTTATGAAAAGGGTATTTTTTTCAGACTTCGATGGTACTATCACTAAAGTAGATACCTGTGACTTGCTGGTTACTAAACTGGCCCGGAAAGGATGGAAAGAGATCAATGCTCTGTGGATGGAAAAAAAGATCTCAACAGAAGAATGCGCATCAATGACCTTTCGGTTAATCGATGCTGGGCCGAAAGAAGTTCAGGAACTAATAGAAACTGTTGAGATCGATGAGCATTTCCTTGATTTCTTACACCTCTGCCGAAAACAGGGGCATGATATTTATATTTTGAGCGATGGTTATGATTTTATTATTGATATGGTGTTGAAACGATATAAGATCGATGTTCCTTATTATGCTAATCAGATGATCTACCAGAATGGATTTAAGATCGCCTGCCCTTATCTGAACCCGGACTGCGGCCAGTGCGGCACCTGCAAGTCGTCGTTGATGGAGAAATTAAAGGGTGATGCCGAACAGGTTATTTATATTGGTGATGGGGCTTCAGATACCTGTCCGGCATCAAAGGCTGACCTGGTATATGCTAAAGATTATTTATACCAGTATTGTCTGGAAAAAGGTATTCCGGTTGTGCGATTTGAGACTTTTCTAGATATTATCAAACATTTAGGGTTATGAAAGGTGGTTTTCACTATGAAAAAAGGTTTTGTTGTTATTGCTTTTTGTGTTCTCTTGCTTTCCACGCTGCTAGTGGGCTGTGGGGAGACGAAAGAAGGTGCTGAGCAAGCTGAGCAATTAGAAAAGGTAACTGTTCTTCTGGACTGGACACCGAACACCAACTACACAGGTGTTTATGTTGCTCAGAAGTTGGGCTATTACGAAGAAGAAGGGCTTGACGTGGAGGTCAACCAACCGGGTGAGGGCAGCACAGCTCAATTGATCGCTGCCGGCCAGGGTGATTTCGGTTTCAGCTATCAGGAGGATATGACCATCGCCCGCACCCAGGGATTGCCGGTAAAAGCCATTGCTGCAGTGATCCAGCACAATACATCTGGATTTGCCTCTCCGGCAGAGAAGGGGATCAAAACCCCAAAAGATTTTGAGGGCAAGAAGTATGGTGGTTGGGGTTCCCCGGCAGAGGAAGCAATGCTGAAAGCATTGATGGACAAAGCTGGCGCAGATTTTAATAAGTTAGAGATGATCAATGTCGGAACAGCAGACTTTTTCACCAGCGTACAGAAGGATGTTGATTTTGAGTGGATCTTTTGGGGGTGGACCGGAATCGAATCAGAAATCAGGGGTATTCCTCTTAATTTTATTAAATTACGGGATTACCACGAAGCCCTGGATTTCTATTCACCAATATTGATTGCCAGTGAAAAAACTATTGAAGAAAAACCGGAGCTTGTAAAAAGGTTTATGAAAGCAACTGCCAGAGGGTATCAATACTGCATCAATAACCCAGAAGATGCGGCAGAGATTTTTTGTGAGATGGTACCTGAACTGAATAAAGAACTGGTGCTCAAGAGCCA
>DULM01000035.1 GCA_012840405.1 Syntrophomonadaceae bacterium
CAGGAAACATTGCGCTGCTACTCGAAAAAGTGATCCTTGTTTTCACAACTGCCTAATCATAAGGCGCCGAACCCATCTATTCCTTTCCCCGCGCTTCCAATAATCCCTTGACACCAAAAAATGCGCCTTTATAAAAAGCACAAAGCAAGCCCATTACCCTTTACTTTTTATACATTAACTTATACTGCTCAATCAAAAAAGTTGAAACCATAATTCCCGCTTCATTTATGGCCTCTGTGTCCAGGTAATGATTAGCGCTCTTATCAAATAGAATATTGGCAGCCCCTTCGATTTCGTCATCACCCAACCAGATTTTAATCGTTATAGGGAATCTGGGGAAAAGGGGTATTTTGGCACAAACATCAGCCCCTTTTTCAAAGGAAGCATCCAGTTTAAGAAATGCCGCTTTTATTTGCTCTACCGGTTCTTGTGCAAAATTCTTAACTAGGGGCTCGATGCTTTTGCGCAAAAAAGCAGCATAATTCACATTACCGCTTTCTAACTCCCGGTATGAGATCAGTTTATTTTCCAGGGGCGCATGATCTGCACGGGCCAGATAATGGAGAATAAGCCATTTCCAGTTCCAGGCAGGCATATATTTTGAGCCCTGGAAAACTATATCACCCTCAGGATACTTTACCTCCAGCACTTGACCAAGGCTTTTTATCCTGATAACAGATTGTTCTGGATCAAAGGCCGCTCCGCTGTTTTCCGACATCTTAACTGGATCTTCTGCTGCAAAGTCCCTGATGATATATTCGAATGCTGTGCTAAAAGCTTTTTTATCCTCGGATATCATATAAGGAAACATTTTTCCCTCTCCTCAAAGAGAAATTCAGCAAATTTTAGAATAGCCCTGATTTTCGTGAGCTTGCTATTTCCAACTTTTTGAATATTTTCTAAGCCGGTAATTCTAGAAATGTAGCAGAAAAAAAGACAAGGAATAACATAAGCTTAGCCCTAATTATTCAAGATAAAAAAACCAAGTCCCTTTTGTATAACGATCCTTCTGTACAGTTCCTGTATTATACCCCTTTTCCTCGTATTCTTTGCGTACTTTCTCAGCGTCTTCTTTACTTCCGGTAACTTTCACATAGGGCCGGCCATTTTTAGTGCGTCCCGTCTTCACATCTGCTTTACAACCACTCGCTTGTTGTTTATCTGTTTCGACTGGATCATTTCTGGGGAGGTCAAGTTCAGATGGAGGGTTTTCAACAGCATGACAAGGCAATGCATTAACAATCTTTTCAGCAACCCTTTCGACCAGAGCAGGAGGATAGACAAAAATTTTTCCTTGGCGCCGTATGTGCCAAGCGAGCGCAATTGGGCTGTTGAACACCGGCATGGAACATTCATTGGCTTTCAGCCACTTTGCCCTGGTGAACAAAACCACCGGGTAGATAGTTTCTTCCATGTCAGGAGAAAGGTAGTTAAAATTTTCATAAAGCCACTTTTTAAACAGGCGCAGGTGCCTTAAGTTTTGCTTTGTTGGGCTTTTACACCGCACCCATTTATTCCCTTCCTTGCGCTTCCAATGATCCTTGAAACCTAAAAATGCGCCTTCCCATGCTTTGGTCTCAACAAGAAAGATACCCGGAGGGCCAATCAGGACATGATCGATCTGAATAAACTCTTCTGGTTCTGGTTCTAAAACAACATCATTCACCAGAATCCATTCCTTAGATAGAAAAAGCCAGAAGTTTAAACTGGCCTGGCCTTCTCCCCCCTCCCCCTTATCGCTATCCCGGCGGCGCTTACTGTCAAAGGCATAACCAGCTAAGGGCTTAATCGCCCAGGAAATCCAGGATGGTAGCTCTTCATCGATCCTTTTTTGCATCACTTCTTTTTCACGGGCTATCTTTTCCTGGATCCGCTGCCTGAAGAGTTCTTTTATCTCTTTGTTTTGGCGCATGACCCGTGCAGGCATAAATACTCATCCCCCGCATCTTGTTCAATACTGCTCTGATTCTTGCATAGCTATATTTATTTTACAGATTCTGACCCTTTTCCTGCCAATTGGCATTTCTGTTTTTTCATTGGGATTTTTGTCCTCACTCAATTAAGCTTGGCAGCAGAGACATCAGAGCAATAAAGTGGCCTGACACAGATAAAGCAAGAAGATGTAAAAGGTTATCTAGAGGAGAATACTATTTTCTGAACCAG
>DULM01000005.1 GCA_012840405.1 Syntrophomonadaceae bacterium
GGTAGCCCTAACGGGACTCGAACCCGTGTCTCCACCTTGAGAGGGTGGTGTCCTAGACCGCTAGACGATAGGGCCAAAATAAATGGCTGCGGGACCAGGGATCGAACCTGGGCTAGATGATCCAGAGTCACCTGTGCTACCGCTACACCATCCCGCAATCCTTTTCGTTTATATAGTATACGCGAATAAAATAGCTCAGTCAAGAGAGATTTTCGATATACTTTATTGCCCGTTCCATTCGCTCAAGGGTTTTCTCTTTCCCTAGAATAACCATGATATCAAAAAGTCCTGGTCCCATAGTCCTGCCAGAAATGGCCAGTCTGGTGGGATGAATAATTTCCCCTGCCTTGATACCCAGTTCCTCACTTAAATCCCTGTAAGCGGCTTCTGTTGTCTCCAGAGTAAAGTCGGAAAGGGCAGCAAGCTTCTCCTTGGCCTTTGCTAAATATTCAGCTGCATTTTCTTTGCGAAAATGCTTTCTGACCCCCTTTTCATCATAGGAGAAATCATCAACAAAGAAATACTCTGCGGCATCGGCAACTTCGGCCAGAGTCTTGACCCTGCTGCGCACCGCCTCTACAACCTTTCTCAAATAATCCATCTCTTCCTGGCTAGGGTTTTCTGAAATCAGATTTTTTTTCTGAAAATAAGGAATAGCCAGTTCCACAATCCGGTCCAGATCCTCTTCATTCAAATAGTGCCCATTCATCCAGGTCAGCTTCTTGATGTCATAAATGGCCGCAGTCTTGCCTACCCTATCCAGGGTAAACTGGTTCACCAATTCCGGCAGAGAAAGGATCTCCTCTTCTCCCTCTGGCGACCAACCCAAAAGAGCCAGATAGTTGATCAATGCTCCCGGCAGGTAGCCGCTGTCTCTAAACTCCTCAACAGAAGTGGCCCCATGCCGCTTGCTCAGTTTGCTGCGGTCCGGTGCCAAAATCATAGACACATGAGCGAATACCGGCAACTGATAGCCTAAAGCCTGATAAACCAGGATCTGTCTTGGTGTATTGGAAAGGTGTTCCTCTGCCCGTATGATGTGGGATATGCGCATTAAGGCATCATCCACTACACAAGCAAAATTATAGGCTGGCATGCCATTGGATTTTAAAATTATAAAATCATCCAGTACATCATTGGCAAAGGCAACATCCCCTCTAAAGAGATCATGCACTACTGTTTCCCCGCTGTCAGGTATACGCAGCCTGATGGCGGGCTTACGTCCTTCAGCCTCTTTGCTCTTTCTTTCCTGCAGGCTCAGTTCTCTGCACCTGCCGTCATATTTCGGCGCTTTACCTGAAGCCATCGCCTCTTTGCGCCGCTGGGCCAACTCCTCAGGTGTGCAATAACAGTAATAGGCCACACCCTGATCAATCAACTTCAGGGCCATATCTTTATATATATCCAGGCGCTGGGACTGGAAGTAGGGTCCGTATGGGCCGCCTACAACAGGCCCCTCATCCCAATCAATCCCCAGCCATCTGAGAGCTGAAAGAATCCCCCTGGTTGATTCCTCAGTGGAACGAGCCAGATCAGTATCATCTATACGCAGTATGAAACTGCCACCATTATGGCGGGCAAAAAGCCAGTTAAATAAAGCCGTCCTGGCACCACCGATATGAAGATTTCCTGTTGGACTGGGTGCAAAACGCACTCTAACTGTGTCATTCACTTTATTTACTCCCTCCTGTTATCAAAGACCATTTAAAAGTATACCACAGCCCTGACGGAAAAAACACTTTTTATACCACATTTTAGTTTTAGCAGATTGCATTGGAAAACCCCTCATTATAGAATGATGGTAGAAAATAGAATGATGGTGGAAAGGGGGGATTCTAGGTGAATGATCCTAAAGATACCGGAGTCGGAAGCCTCTTTCAACTACCCAATATATTCGGCTTGGGTAGAAAAAAGAAAGAAAAGCCGAAATCCGATTCCGAGGAAGCTGAAATATTTCCTCTGGAAAAGGCAAAAGAAAATTGGAAAACCGCAATCAGTTATTATCGTTCCGAACAGTATGACCAAGCCATTATTCATTTCCGGGAATCATTGGAAATGCTCCTCAGAGCCAACTGTCACGGTTATATCTCCTCTAAAGAAAAAAATCTTACAACCCTTGCCAAAAAAGCCTTCGCTAATATTCCAGCAGAAATAGCCGCCGCCCTTAAGTTTATAAATCCACACTATACTTTGGTTAAAAGTGTCTACACTGCTGCCTTTGCCGACGAAATTTACGAAAAAGCAAAAATGGTAGCCGCATGGGTCTTTTCCCAATCCGAATATCTTAAATTTGACTTGGACCCCAAGTAGTTTTTGTCTAAGTTTTTGTCCCAAAACGATTGTATAATTATTGTATAATTTTTTACTTCTCAGGCAAACCTTATCTTAAGAAAAGCTTTCGGGCGGTGCAGGTCACCTATGAATCGACATCAAAACTCCCCTGAACCGCCCTATATTGTTTTATCAGTTCATTTGGTAGAAAATGAAACAATAATAACAGCATTAAGGAGTGAAAGAATGGAGATCCAATGGAAGCCCAATGTCTATGAAAATGACCGCGGTATTTTTGCTGTTTTCCCTGAGCTGTGCAAAGGCTGCGGTTTATGCATCGAAAAATGCCCCACTCATGTCATCCATTGGTCAAAAAAACTCGCCTTTAACGGTACTACAACAGTGGAACCCCGTATGGAAAGATGCATCGTCTGCGGTATGTGCCAGACGGTCTGCCCTGATACAGCAATTTCCATTTACCGCCATGACGGGTCAAATCCACCTGCAGCAGAACCCCGTGTGACACAGAAAACACATTGATCCCAGCTGATTTAATATATATTTCGAGCAGCCGCCGGGAAAACCTACTCTATATATCCAATAATCGATGAACCAGAGTCCCAAGGCCTCAGCCAGGAGATTACAACTGCCGGGCTGTTACAATAACCCTGCGTCCAGATCCGGATGGTGCCGCACAGGTGATCAAAGTTAATAGCCTTTCCTCAGTTTTGTCGAAAATGCTTGTGGGATCACTCTCATGAATGGTATAAAGTGACTCAACACGATAAGTCAATTTTTGATCATTTTTTGAAATATAAACTAGATCTCCCTCTTTCAACTTATGGAGATCCCGAAAGTAAGATCCATATATATTGTTATGAGCAGCAATAATTACATTGCCCTCCATCCCCGGAAGCACACCCCTGGGATCCCAACCTGGCCCCTTTTTCAGATCATCATCTTCCACACCTTCGACAACCACCGCATCGACAGAGATCGCAGGAATCTGTAACAGAAAAGGAGGTTCAATGGGAAGCTTATAATTCCAGCTGTCCCTATCGTCTTTTCCGGTATCACTTTGGTCAATTTCACTGCGCAGCTGCTGTTGGCAGAAATAATTATAACCGTGTTCTGCCAGGGGTTTGAGGATCAAAATAAGCCCGCAGATGATTAATAATATACCAATTATCTTCCCTGGTCTTTTCATTGCTGCCCTCCCTATCACCGGCTGCTATCTGTCATCTGTTATATTAAACCTTTAACTAAGGAATTCCTTTAGGCTATTAAAGAAAAAAGACGCCCCGGTTTATATGCAGCCGAAACGTCCAACAAATGGGAAGTCAACACTTTTTCGGACAGTTTGCTAAGCCACTTTTGAAAGGTGCCCGTTTTTCCAGCGCCTCAGCCACTGTATGGGGCTAAGATAATCCAGTCTTTTTTGTATCCTACGGGTGTTATAA
>DULM01000036.1 GCA_012840405.1 Syntrophomonadaceae bacterium
CCTCCACATAAACACCATCACTGTTTGCTATCACCACCTGCTGGATGGTATCTGCATAGCCGACACTGACCTGGCGGATCAGCTTTTCATCTTTTGCCCGGGCAGCCCTTTCCGCCTCTAAGACCAGTGCTACCTTTTGCTCGATCCCTACCTGGTCCGGCCGCTGCTCAACAGGGAGGCTCACCGGTGATTCCCGTTGCTCAAAAACAATAGGAGTTGCGGCTTTTTTGCCCAACTTTGCCTCTCCGCCTGGTTCCCCCTGCCCTGCTGCTACCTGGCGGGCTAACTCCATCAGCCCCTCCTTTGTGAGATCAGTTGTGTAGCCATAGGCGGTATTATCGCCCTTGATGACCCTGATCCCGGCTCCTTCGTCACGCCCCGAGATCACCCGCTCGATCTTACCGGCCTCCATGCTCACCCTGTTCTGGCTACTTTTTTCTATATAGATTTCAGCGAAATCCCCATTCTTGACAGCAACCTGTAAAACCTCTGCCAGATCTTCTTTTGCAATCATACACTTCCCTCACAAACCTGGATATTATTTCTTTAAACTGTCTCTTCCATAATACTCCGGTTGTTTCCTATTGTCTACTTTTTCCCCGGTGCATATGCAAAAAATAGACACCAACCCGCCCCTTAAAACCTGTATTGCTGCAACGAAAACAACCTTTGGGACGGTAAAGAGTCAGCTTCTCCTCTCCGTCCTCTAGAGGAAAATCAGGAACATTGGACAGAAGTTCATCCCTGGTGATCTCATAAGGTTCCTTACAGTGGGTGCAGAGGACACGGGCCAGGCGTTGAGCAACCACACCTACTAGTGAAGAGGCGGTAAGGAAGGGTTCAATTCCCATATCACTCAACCTGGTAATCGCCCCTGCGGCATCATTGGTATGGAGGGTAGAGAAAACCAGGTGTCCAGTAAGTGCTGATTCTACAGCTATGCGGGCTGTTTCTTCATCCCGGATCTCCCCGATCATAATGATGTCGGGATCACTTCTCAATATAGAGCGCAGTCCGCTGGCAAAGGTCAGCCCTGCCCGCACATTAACCTGTACTTGATTTAACCCCTCCAAACGATATTCGATCGGATCCTCAACTGTGATGATGTTCTTTTCTACAGTATTAATGGCAGCTAAAGTCGCATAAAGGGTTGTGCTTTTACCGCTGCCTGTAGGACCTGTCACTAATATAAAACCATAGGGCAGATGCACCAGCTTGCGGTATTTCTCCAACTCAAAAGGGGGAAATCCCAATTCTTCCAAGGTGATCAGCTTTGCAGAACGGTCGAGTAACCTCATAGTCACCTTTTCCCCATAGGCAGTCGGCAGGGTAGCAACTCTGACATCAACAACCTTATCTTCTAATTTTAAGCTGATGCGCCCATCCTGAGGAATGCGCCGGTCGGCAATGTCCATATTTGCCATCACTTTAATACGGGAAACCAAGGAGGGATGAAGCCTTTTGGGTGGCTGCATGGCATCATGCAGTACACCATCGATGCGAAAACGCACCCTCATGCTCTTTTCCTGTGGTTCAATATGGATATCACTGGCTCCAGCGCGAATTGCCTGGCTAAAAATAAGATTGGCTAGTTGAACAGCAGGTTTCTCTGCTGAATCATCCATTTCAGAAGGTGTTTCCTCGATGTCTACCTCTTCCTCAGGTTCTGCTTGCTCAATGTTGGCGTTAGTGCGACTGTATCTTTCAATTGCTGCTTCCAATTCACTGTCTGGACAGACAACAGGCTGCACATCATAACCTGTATAAATGCATAAGTCATCAATAGCAATAATATCGTAAGGATGCTTCATTGCCACTACAAGTTTACCATCTCGAAAACCAATGGGAAGAGCGCTGTACCGTTGGGCAATTTCTGGAGTTATTAGACTGGTTGCAGCCTCATCAATACGATATGAGTCCAGGGAAATATAAGGAACATCATTTTGCAAGGCAACAACCCTGGCAATATCTTCCTCTTTACAATAGCCAAGCTTGACCAGTGTATTGCCGAGCAAACCCTTTCCACTACTTTGCTTGTTTTGATGCTTAAGAGCATCATCCAGCTGTTCCTTTGTGATGATGCCCATTTGTACCAGCAGATCTCCTAGATAATTACGTCTCTGTATTGCCAAAAAGCTGCACTCCTATTATTAAAATTCTCGTATTTATTTTGTAAATTGATTATTATTGAGAACCACTGTTTTTCCATCTAGAGCAAGTGTAACCTGATTTTTTTGCAAATCAATAGCAACAACCTGATAACCGTTGAATGTATCCCCTACAGTTGCATCAGTCAACTGGTTGCCACTCTTCAGTGATGCATACAGTTTTCCATTCTGTTGATAAACAGATACCAATTCAATGTTTGTCTGCGTCTGCTGTTCATCTGTAGTATTTGTGTTATTGTTACTAGTAGTTGTGTTTTTGTTGCCAGGATTTGAGGTATTTTGATTCTCCTTCGTCGTTACCTCATTAGAAGAGGAAACCTTAATCAAAGGCACAAAAGGATCACGCGCCGGCACAACCACTGAAGCATTATCCACCTGAAAAATCTCTTGAACAGTTTTGTTCTCTTTACTGATATTCTGTTTTACGTTTTGTGTTTGAGGTGCAGAGGAAGCCGGCGAACTTTCTTCATTTGCAGCACAGCCTACAAGCACCAGAGCCAATAGACAAATACAGATAAAAACAGCTAACCGGTTTTTCATTATTGCGCCTCCTTCCCCTCTTGCTGATAAAATGCTGTCGCTGTTATTTCAGCCTTGATTTGAGGCAGGTCGTTCCTTCCTCTGGTTACTTTCACCTCATTAATGCGCAGTGCTCGGTTCCATGACTGCATATTATCCAAAAGACTCAACAACCCATGATATCTGCCTTCAAATGTCAAGACTACAGGCATTTCCTCGTAACCTTTTTGGGCTATCCTTTCATTAAAACGCACTTGCAAAAAGTCGGTATTTGATTGATCCGCTAACCCCTGGATACCGGTAATAAGCAGATTTTCATTGGGCAGAGATGGGATCAATTCAGCGAGATATTTTTTCCGCTGTTCTAATTGCTCAGCCTGCTTGCTGAGCTGAATCAGATAGTTTATGCGGCTCTGCTCTTTTTGCAAAATGACCTGCTTCTCTTCCACCACAGCCTGCGCTTCTTTTAGTGCATTAATCTGGTGGTATAACAAAAAGATCATACAAGCCAGGATTGCAATACCCAGTACAACTGTTATAACTATCTGTTGTTGTTTTTTGGTCTCGGGGTTTGTACTCATTTTAGTCCCCTCCTTTTTGCACTGGCAATGATGCTTTTATCTCAAACTCATATGCCTTTTGGCCTGCCAGTTCCTGTTCTGAAGAGAACTGGCAGCGGATATTGTCAACACCCTGAATAGCATGTAGATTTTTCACAAAAGCTGCCACATCTTTATGAGCTAAAGCCATGCCCCGAATAGTCAACTCACCCTCGGAAGAGACTTGGGTATTTTGGGTCTGATCACTTTTTGTGCCTTCCTGGGTTTGCTGCCCATCGGACTTGTTATAGCTAGCTGTGCATTCAGTCAGCCAGACTCCTTCAGGAACTTCTGACCCTACTTCAGCCAAAAGACAATACCAATTCGGTATTCCGCCTACTGCTGCATTATTGATCTTTTCTAAAGTATCGACATCAGCCTTCAAGACTTCATACTTTTGGTATGGTACCGCTCTTTTTTGAATCTCTGCAATCTGCTCTTGTAATCCGTTAGCTTCATTCTTTTCCTGATAAGTTAAAAAAATCAACCCACCATAAATGCAGAGAAAAACCAGAACAACCACACCACTACACAACAGAGTAAGCCTCAATTGCTGGCGTAAACGCTGCTCTGCTTTTATCTCGGGAGGAAGAAGACTAATGTTTTTCATCAGATTACACCTCCAGTCCACGCAGCGCCAGGGCAGCGCTGACAGCAAAGTCCTGTGCTGTACTTTTGATCTTTTCGTGTTTGGCTGGAATAGAGATTCCTTCAAAGGGGAGTAAAACCATCACTGGCAATTCTAAACTGTCCTGCAGCTTGTTAGCCAATCCTTTAATCCTTGCCCCCCTGCCTGAGAGAAATACTCTTCTGATAGATGCACCATTTTGCTGATTCTGATAATAACTCAATGATGAATTGATTTCCCCCGCTAGGGTTAAACTCCAGACTGAAACAGCATCCTCAGCCCAAACAGGTTTACGTTCTGGTTCTGCAGAAACAATCTCATTTATAGAACAGTTGAATACTCCCTCTGCCGCCTTTAGACCTGTAGGTATGGTACGGGCAAAACGAGGGTTATCATTGTCCACCACAAGGATACTGCTCAATTCATCGCCGATATTGATAACAGCAGTTGTATCTTTGCTATCAGCAGAACTCAGAACTCTCTGGAGGGCGAGGGATGAGACATCTATATCTTTGACTTTAAGGTCGGCCCCGGAAACAACTTCTAAAAAGGCATCAAGCATATCCCGTTTTCCCGCAACAAGCAGCACTTCCAAAAGTTGTTCTGTATTATTGGCAGTTTCCCCAACTATGATATAGTCCAATACCACACTGCTCAAGGGAAAAGGAATATACTCCTGAGCTTGATACCTGATCAGCTTGTCCACTTTACCGGCTGCAACCTTAGGAAAAGTAGCAAAGCGCACAAGAACTCCTTGATTGGATATACCCAGGATCACATCACGACTGCTAAAACCTGCGTCATACCATAGCCGGTCTAGTGCCTCCTGTACCTTTTCTTGATTGCTAATCATCCCCTCTCTGACAGCACCATCAGGGAGAGGGATGCGACCGTACTTAACAAGATTGGGTGATTGTGTACTGCCGCTCAGTTCAACAGCTCGAATCTCAGCTGTATCGATATCCAGGCCGACCACACTCTTAGCCTTTAAAAAACCCATCCATATATTCACTCCTTTATCGATTAATCCTTTGTGCCGAAGGAGTAATCCTTTCTAACTAACAATTTCAAAGGCAGGTAAATACCGGCCTTTATTTCAAATGTTAGGTTTTGTATAGTATATTATTTCTGAACTTTCCTCATTAAGAGGATCTTTTATGTTAACAAGTAGTACTTCTGAGGAAATATCATAATCTTTTCTCAGTGTTTCTGCACTACCCTTGATATTGAAAGAGAGAAATGTCTTTTCACCATCATTTTCTATTGTGAAAGTAAGCTCCTCCAGGCAAGCTTCCGGTGTGATGGTCCGGGTCGATGTTGTTCCATCTTCTTTGTAAGTTTCTTTTTGAAGTGCTCCACCTTCCAATTTTAAGCAGTAATATGTTTTTCCTGCAGGCCCAGCCTTGGTGCTGATATAATCTGCATGGCGGATTTCCTTTGTTATATAATTGGCAGCTAAACGCACATTGCTCTGCACAGTGGTCTTTTTTTCACCTTCAGAATAAGTTCTTGAGCTGAAAAAGAAAAAAATAATACCAACTGCCAGTATAATAACCAGCAAGGCTAGAGCCACAGTATATTCAGCAAGTAAAAACCCGTGCTCATCTTTCATTTGACCACCGCTTTTCGGTTAATTATTCCGAACCTGTACATTACAAGTCGCAGTTTTACCGCCATCTATCAAGGCTCTTCTGTTGGTTCATTTTTACTACTGGGTATAAATACAGTTAAGCCATTTTCAGTGATAATCTTTCCTTTAATTTTGATCTCTTCGCCGTCAAAATTCATTATTAAAGTATAATCTTCAGCAGTTACGCCTTCTGCAAGTTCACTTTCCAGTTTTGTTTGCCCTTCGTAAATGTTCACTGCTTTGTTGCCAGATTTGATAACGGTAATAAGGCTTTGATTGAAAAGCAGCAGTAAGGCAACAACTATGATCGTTAAGATAGCAATGGAAACCAACACTTCTACTAGGGTGAAGCCTTCGGTTGATTTTATCCATTTGAAAGGGCATGTTCTGCGCTTTCTTCCCATCACGGTTGCTCCTCTTTGTATTTTTAGTCGCTCCAGAGCCCTTTTTGATAACCTTTGCTGACTATACCGATATCAATATCTGGTGGTAAATTATCAAGAACGGCGTAGTTAAGTGAAAAATGATTTTTTTTCTACATCCAACCAGTCTGCAACAATTAATCCATTCACCACGGCGCCTTTCTCAAATTTAATTGTTGCATTTGGCGCATAAATAATGCCGTTAATCGTTGTGTCATTTTTTGCACTAAATACATAATTTGAATCTTCTTTTCCCGCCGAAATAATATGGCCATGTATTGTCATGTTATTAAATGTATTGCCAGTGCTTTTATTGCCAAAGAAAATCGTTCCCTTAAACACCCAACCGTTAACAAAATACATATTACTGTTATCACCCATGTACACTGTCAACGCATCTATTCTACCATTTTCATTAATTCTACAACTATTTCCAACGTCAAACAGCGAATTAACGTAAAGCTTCAAACACCCTTTCCCCTCTAATTTTATTGTCACGTTATTTCCGACAATTAACTCATCAACTAATACTTCTCGAACACTGTCACCAAGGTCTATTACCAAGTCGCCAAATATTTCAATTCTTTTGTAATAGCAATTATCCCTGATGCTGATTTCGCCGCTAAGTTCTTTTGTTTTTTCATCCTCGGGATCCAATTCGGGGAACTCAGGAAAATCAGGAATAGTATATGTTACCTTTGAAGTCAATCGTCCTTTGCTTATGTTAGCAACATCTCCTGTTACTACTTCATCTGGGTCACCATTCGGTCCAACCAAGACTTTTCCGGTAAACGAATTGATCCCACCGAAATGGATACTTCCTGGCTCTTCTGCATTAGTTCCAACATCGCCTGTTATCGTAACATGTTTTTGTGTGCTAATTCCTCTGTTACAAAAAACAGCGAATTCTCCCAGACTGTAAGATTGATAGGGCAGTAACTGCAACTTCACCGTTCTTTCAAAACCATCAACATTCCCTGTAGATTCTATTAACAATCCCTCATCAGGCTTTTCAGGGTTTATTTCAGTGACCTTCACTTTAAATGACCCTTCACCAAGATCTACGGGATCAGATTCCTCTCCCAAAAGTTCATCCACATCATCAGGATTTTTTATAATATAATCAGCAACAGCCTCGGCCCCTGATCTTGCCAGGTAATAGGCCTGCATGCGTTTCTCATCATTAACCACCTGCTGGTGTTCGGTTAAACTGAAAAATTGAAATACAGCACCTAAAATCGTTAAGACACCCATAATAATAAGCACCATTACAAGCGAAGAGCCCTTTTCACCTTTAATAACCTGAGACAGGTAACTTCGCCCCCTCGATCCAAAACTTGTTTTTAACAACTTGTTCATCTCCCCGCCACCTCTCAGGCAAGATATTCCGCCATGCTCTGCAGTCCACGGTGCATTAAGCGGGAAACCCGGCGCTGGCCTATTCCCATTTCTTTTGCCACTTGCTGCTGTGTCAAGTCACGATAAAAAATCAGATAAATCACCCGGCGCTGCATATCATTTAGCCGCTTCAAAGCCTGCCGTACAGCAATTTGGTCCTCGATGGGCAGTTTAAAGTTCTCATAATAAATGTGCCTAAACTGACTTAAATCTAGGGTCTCCAGACTGACCCTGCCAGCCTGCAGTGCCTGGATTACTCCTTCTTTTCGGATATTAACTGCTTCTGCTACCTCCTCCAGGCTTGGAGGTTCTCCTGTTTTTTGGAGCAGATCATCCATAGCCCGGTAGATGCGGGACTGGATATCTGCTACCCATCCCGGCCGGTCAAAGGATGCCTCCCGGCGCAGCTGGTGTCTCATCTCTCCCATGATGTAATGTGATGCAAAAGTAACAAAGCGAACACCCTTCCCAGGATTAAAGCGCTTCAATGCTTTTAAAAGCCCTTCATATCCCGCCTGGATGAGGTCATCGAAAAAGCGGCTGCCCGAATAAAGGCTTGCGAAGTGATGCACCAAGGGCTTTCCCGCCATTATAACTTGTTTTAGATTTTCTTCGCTTCTGTCATTCCTATAAGCCACTACCGCCTCTTCCAGATCCAGATGTTTACTTATTTTTTCCATTTCACTTATCACCTTATTGAAGTAACCACATTAAACATAGGTAGGTACGGAGAAATCACTATAAATGCAACAATACAGCCCACAACAATAATCAATAATGGTTCTATGACCGAGGCCAAGCCCTTAGCCATAGTAGCAACCTCTTCTTCATAAAAGCCAGCAACACGGCTCAGCATTTCCGGGAGGTTACCTGACTCCTCGCCCACAGCCACCATCTGAACCAGCATCGGTGGAAAAACCCCGCTTTCCTCAAGTGGTACTGACAGGGTTTTCCCTTCCTGAATCTCTAACCCGGTCATATTGATTGACTCTGCTACCAGTACGCTGCCTGCTGCTGGGCCAGCTGTTTCCAAGGCCTGCAGAACAGGTATCCCTCCTGCCAATAAGGTAGACATAATCCTGGCAAAGCGGGCCATCACCACACGGTAGAGCAGGTGGCCGATCACCGGGAGCTTAAATCTGATCCGGTCCCAGGCGCGGCTGCCTGATGGTGTCTGCAGATAATAGCGAATACCATAAACCAGCGCTATAACAGCAAGGATATAGAGATACCAGTAGGAGCGTAATGAATTGGAGATGCCCATTACAATTTTAGTAATCACAGGCAGTTCCATGCCCTCAGGAAAATAGTTCATAAAGATCGGCACTACCCCGACCAGCATGGCGATAAGCACAACAAAAGCAAAACACAAAACCACTATGGGATAAAAGGTAGCAGCTTTGATATTATCCCTCAGGCTTTTCTCCCTATCCAGCTGATCGGAAAGCTGCTTTAAGACCTCATCGAGATTACCGCTGACCTCTCCTGATTTAATCATATTGATATACATGGATGAGAAAACATCAGGAAAGTTCATTAAAGAATCTGAGAAACTCATACCGCTGTCAACACTTTGAGCAATCTGGCTAAGCACTTGACTTAAATCCCGGTTGGTAGTCTGAATGCTCAATGTTTGCAAAGCCCTGGTCAACGGTATACCGGACTCCAGGAGTGTTTGCAGTTGCCGGCTGAACATTGCAAGGTCGGCAAGCTTCACTTTACGTTTCCTCTGAAAAAGAGTGCTGAAGGGTGACTCCCTCACCTCTGCTACATCCAGCACAGTTAAACCCATTTTGCGGAGATTATCTGCAACCGCTATCTCATGGTCAGCATTCATTTTGCCGGTTATGGTTCTTCCCTGTCTGTCCACTACCTCATATGAATAAAGCCCCATAAAACCATCCTTTCTGTGGTTTTACATCCCGCCCAGCAGGCGTTCCAATTCATTTCTTGACACACAACGGGAAATGGCAGTTTCCCTGCTAATCGCCCCTTGCATATAAAGCTCGGCCAGGGATTGATCCATAGTTTTCATCCCCTGCTGGTGTCCGGTCTGCATACAGGTATACAGCTGGTACTCCTTACCATCTCTAATTAAATTGCGCACAGCCGGAGTAGCAAGCATTATTTCTAAGGCCAGTACCCTTCCGCTGCCATCTTTGCGCAACAGCAGTTGCTGAGAAATAACACCCTGCAGGGCATCAGCCAGTTGCTGGCGGACCTGGTTTTGCATGTGTTCTGGAAAAACATCGATAATACGGTGGATAGTAAGAGGTGCTGTTTGTGTGTGCAGTGTCGATAGGACCAAGTGCCCTGTTTCCGCAGCTGTTAATGCGATGGAAATGCTCTCCAGGTCTCTCATTTCACCGATGAGAATCACGTCGGGGTCATGCCGCAGCACATGTTTCAGGGCATCGGCAAAAGAATGGGTGTCTGAACCGACCTCCCGCTGCTTAACTATAGATTTTTTATGACGGTGTAGAAATTCAATGGGATGTTCAATAGTAACAATATTAAGGCTGCGGTTTTCATTTATATAATCGATCATCGCCGCCAGTGTGGTTGATTTACCACTCCCTGTTGGCCCTGTGATCAAGATCAGCCCGCGCGGAAGATTGCACAGATCAGCAACACATGGTGGCAGTTTGAGAGATTCAATAGTCGGGATCTCATAGGGGATCACACGCATAGCAACAGCCAAAGTTCCCCTTTGCCGCATGATATTACCGCGAAAGCGGCTGACACCTGCTATCGAATAGGAAAAATCCAGTTCCCATTTTTCCATTAATTCATGACGCTGCTGTGTATCCAGTATAGGAAAAACAAGGTCTTCTATATTCTTGGGGGTTAAATTAGGAAAATCAAGACTGACCAGTTTACCGTAAATCCTTGCTACAGGTGGTGCACCTGCAGTTAGGTGAATATCAGATGCGTTTTTCTCAACAGCCAGTGTTAGCAGTTCTTTTAGATCCGCGGGATAAACCTGTCCACTACCTTCATCCTTAAAACTGCCAAAAGCTTTATTCACAAGTTATCCTCCATGCAATATAAAATATACCAATTATTTATATTTTTGGATGACATAACAGCAATCATCAAATTACCATACTATTAGACTTCCGGATTCATATTTAATTCTTATGCAAATCCTAAAAAAATTAGTGTCATTGAAGAAGACTATACGTTATATAGTGTAAATACTGGATTTTATTGATATGGATAATGTGTCGAATAACATGAATGATCATGTTTATTATCAAAGAAATTTACTCAAAAGTCAACAATTTATTGGTAATATCTGTTTGTTAGTGTCTAAAATAAGATAATATACCTAAATTTTTATAAAATTAATTAAATACCAATTAATTAGCTGATTGCCATAAAAAGCAGCAATGATTGTGCCAAGAACTATAAAGGGGCCAAAGGGTATTGGGTCTTTCCTGCCCTTTTTTTTCAATAAAAGAAGGAATATTGCTAATATCCCTGCTGCTAATATTCCCAAAAACAAACCTAATGGTCCTAAAGGCCAACCCAAAAAAAGACCGGTAACTGCTGCTAATTTAATATCCCCGCCACCTATGCCACCTCTGCTCACCAAAGCAACAATTAATAAAAACCCTGAGGTCACCAGCATACCAATCAATGCTGATATAAACCCCACATCTCTCGCAGCAATATTCAATACAATACCACCGATCAGCCCAACGATAACCAGAGAGTTGGGAATAATGTAGTGCTCCAGATCAATAAAGAAGACCACCATCAGCAGAAGGCATAAAAAAAGGTATTTAACAAAAACCGCTGTAGCTCCGAAATAAAAGAAGAGCACTGCGGTAACCAAACCGGACAAAAACTCAACAAGCAGATATCTAGGAGAGATGGGCGCACCGCAGGCCCGGCATTTTCCTAAAAGCAGAAGATAACTGAAAACTGGGATTAGGTCATACCAGGCCAGGGTTTTTCCACATACAGGGCAGTGTGATCGGTCAAGGGCAATGGACTCACCGCGAGGCAGCCGGTAGATGACCACATTGAGGAAACTGCCGATGCACAGCCCAATAAAAAAAAGTATGATCAGCCAGAAATAGGCAAGCCCCTCTTCCATATTTGTACCCCCTTATCAATAATTGCTAATCTCAAAATATCACGTCTGGATAAGTTACTCAAGCAGTTGTTATCGAAAAATAACTTTTTATAATAGTTAATGTACAAAAACCGTAAAAGACCATAAAAAAATTACTTTATCATCTTTACCGGTAAAAACCTGCAGCTTTTGGCCTCTAAAATTTGTATCAGATCGCGCTATGGTTTTTGGTCGCTCACCCTTACCCTTCCGGTAATGGAGGCAATGATCACATATTTGCGCTTTCCGGTAACTGGATCATAGAGGGTAACAGTACCACCCTGGGGGCTGGGGGTTCCCTTGGCGGAAAAACGGAGCACATCCCCGGGAAAATTAGTGTGCTCCACTCTGATTCCAGCAGGTAAAGATCTGGTTCCGAGCCTTTTCGGTGATGGATAAGCTGACTTTGTCATTTGATAATGGTCTGTGAAAAAGCAGATCAGGTATTGGGAACTGCAATCACATATAGCCAGCTGCTGCAGTTCCCTGATATCAGCAGCCAATAGATTAGATGAGCTGACCAGGTTGAACCGGGCGATCCCTTTGATGGTCAGGGGCGCTGTTGTAACAGTCATCAGCCCAATTATCAACAGCACCACTGTCAGCTCAATCAAGGTAAAAGCTTTTGATTTATTTAAGCTCTTTTTTACCATCTGCTCCATTCCTTTTAGGCCGATCATTATGCATGATCTGAAGGACAGACCTGACCCATTACTAAAAACGTCAGGTCCTGCGAAGAATTCGGTTGCTGCAGACTGACACCACAACATGTAACAAACCTTAAACAAATGCATATACAGTGTTAATCATTCAATTAAAGGTATTTGCACTCAGTCTACCAAAGTCTTCGCACAACTCTTGTGACTTTTTATCTTTGCGACAGTGATAAAATATCGCAAAACCACTAGGCACAAATCCGTCCGCGAAAAACTACTCATTCACCTTCCACGATAAAACCCTAATCTTATATAACGATGGGGGATCTGCTGAAGAGCTTATTTCAGCCTCAACCCTTAGCACGCAGCGGGCCTGTTGAAAAATGCCCAAACTCTCCATGGTAATAATGTACTTCTCTTCACTATCCCCTGCTCGGAAAGCCTTTACATAACCGATCAGTCCGCCGGCATAATCAGCAGCAATATAATCAGGTACAAAATGAACGGTTTCAGCGGAATCCACCGCTGACAGGTCGATACGGCCGGATCTGATAAGGGAGAAAGCCTGTTCTATTCCAGCCTCTGCAGTGTAATAGGCCTTTTGCCGGCATATTTCCAGTCCCGCATTTCTGCGGGAGGAGATGGAGAGGGCTAAAGCTGAACAGCCAATAATAAAAATATAGGCTGTCAAAATGATGATCAAAGCCAGCCCCATACCCCTTTGGTCTGTGAAAAGATTTTTCATCAAAATTGTCACCTGACCCGTAAGCTAACAGTTGTTGTCAACTCCTGTGTTTCACTGATGCCATTCCTTCCTTTTACTGTTATATCCACAACAGCAAGCTCTGGGTAGTACTGAAACAATACATCTTCAATATTGCTGGCAAAGGGCAGCCAAACGCCGTTGATATAGCTTTCCACTTCCCTGCTATAGGGATCATAACGAAACCCTGCTGTTCTCTCAGAGTTGTCAAAGGAAATTTTACGTCCATCATTGCTGATCCTGACCGTTGAGGGACTGGCAGTTTTGAGTTCTGTGCTCATTTTGCTGAGAGCAATTCGGAGGCTTTCCTGTACTTCCACCTGCTGACTGGTAAATGTATAACTAGCTGTACCCTTTGCTTGCATATAGGCTATTACTGGGAAAAGAAGGGCAAGGACCGTCAGAGCAATAATTATCTCCACAAGGGTGAACCCCTGCTTACCCACACTACCACCCCGGCATATCAGCAGTCAGGGAAATCTCCCGGGGAACTGCCTGTCTTTGATCAAGATAAGTTACAGTAATGGTCAGAGTATCATTGACAGTAGGGCAGGTGGTGATTTGAAGGTGATCCCGGTATGATCGGTCCCGCAGCAGCACATAATTGCTACTCCCCTGAACCGGAACAACTGCCCAGGCCGGTTCAATAAAGGCTGTTTTTGACTCCGCATCAAAAGCTGTTATTTTTCTTACCTGCCCCTCCCCTGCACCTGAGGTAAGGGCGATCATCAAACCGCTGCAGTCGCTCCTTTCAGCTTCCAATATAATAAAATGCTCACCACCGCCGAGAGCAACCCCACGCCGGCTTTCCGGTGCGGCTTTGATCTCTTCCAGAACACCCTGGATACAGTGCAAAGCTTTTATATTATGAGCAGCATGGGTTGCATACAGCTTGCTGGCATTGAACAAACTAATCAGAGCTGGAGAAAGGAGTGCCAGAATAAGGAAAGCAGCAGTCACTTCCAATAATGCGCTTCCCCCCTGGGGATCAGCACCAGGCAGTTTTTGATACTTAAGCCTGTAAGCTGCTGCCTGCCTATATTTCTGCTTTACGGATCGATTATCCCGGGACAAATATGACTCTGCCCTAGCTGCTGCCTGCCTATATTCCCTCTTTACAGAATCAATATTTTTACAATGGGGGGTCAACAACATCTGGCTCTTGGGACCTTCCCCATTTCCCACTACCGGCAACAACCTTGTTTTGGCGAACCTGTGCGAAACCAGTATATATGACATAGCAGTTGTTTTCTCCCCCTTCTGTTGATGAAACCCTGATCATATAATTTTTTCCCCAGGGATCAAGAGCTGCTGTGTCAATACCTGACAACTGCTGTTCTGCTGCTGTGCTGGGATACATACCATTTTCGGCGTAATAGCTGTCCATAGCACCCTGCATAACAGAGATCTGGCTTTTGGCTTTTGTAATTTTAGAATTTTCGATATAGCCGTTGTAAAAGCCGATCCCCCCAGCGATCAACAGGCCGATGATCACCAGCACGACGATCATTTCCATCAGAGTAAAACCTTCTGTTTGCAAAAACAGCTGTTTTTTCATCAGATCCCCTCCCAAACTCATTGCAGTGTTCCGGAAAGGCCGAAAAGAGGCATATAGATTGACAAAGCAATAAATCCCACCAGCAGGCCTACAGCTGTGATCAGCAGCGGTTCCATCAAACTAGTCAGCCTGGCAATGGACTGTTCCACATCCTGCTCATAATAGTGAGCGATTTTGTCCAGTATTTGTTCTAACTCCCCAGCCTCATCACCAATGGCCAGCATACCGGTAACCATAGCAGGAAAGATGCGGCTGCCATGCAGTGTATGGGCAAACCTTTCCCCTTTTTGGATCAGATCAGATGCAGCACTCAATTCTTGAGCTGCAATGCTGTTGCCAATGGTTTTTTCCACAACAGAAAGTGATTCCAAAAGGGGGAGGCCGCTTTTCAGGAGAAGTGAAAGTGTGTGGGCGAACCTTGATATAATGACCCCTACAGCCACAGAACCGAATCCAGGTAGCTTAAGCCATATAAGATCCAGCAAAAGCCGGTATTTTTTCGTCCTCTGTGCAACTTTGAAAAGAACAACTATCAGAAATAAGACTAATAAAAGTACCAGCCAGTGCTGACGCAGCATAGTGCTTATTGCAATCAGGATCTGGGTTGCTGCTGGAAGAACAGTCCCTGTCTGATTAAAAACCTCTACAAAAACGGGGACCACATAGACGAGAAGGACAATTACAGAGAGAAGGGCTCCTACTGTTACCAACAGAGGGTAAGCCAGGGCTGATTTTATCTTTTCCTTGAGTGCTGCATCCTTTTCAAAGCTCTCTGCAAGCCTCTCCAGCGTTTGTTCCAGCGAGCCGCTAGCCTCAGCAGCCATCAGCATATTGATTAGCAAGGGGGGCAACTGCTTACTGTTGGCACTAAATGCCTCTGTGATGCTCTCCCCTCTCTCCATAGATAGCAGCGCCTCCTCTGTGATCCTTTTCAACTGCGGATCCCTGGCCTGCCCCATTAAGATCCGGAGACAGTAGGGCAGTGATAATCCAGCCCCACTCATAATGGCAAACTGACGGCAGAAGACAGCCAGTTCTTTGACCCCCACTTTTCTTGTGAACAGATCCAGTACCGGCTGACGGGCTCTACTTATTTTCACTATGATCAGGTCCTGCCTGCGCAGTTGCTCAACAGCATCTTCATGGCTTACTGCCTCTATCCTGCCGCAGATGATCTTCCCTTCCTGGTCCCAGGCCCTGTATTCATAAGCTGCTCCCATCCAGTACTCCCCCTTTTGTCCACAGGACAGCAGCTTTCAATCCCTTTAACAGCCTATTATCCTCACCGCAGACCCGTAGAACCTCTTGAATTGTTGTTAACCCTTGCACTGCTTTATTAAAGCCATCCCTGCTCATGGGGATCATACCCTCCTTGAGAGCGGCCTCCCTTAATGCAGCTGCTGATACCTGCTGTAAAACAAGTTTTTGTAAAAAAGGGGTCATTTTTAAAACTTCATGGAGGGCAATGCGCCCCCGGTAACCGGTATGGTTGCACTTAATACAGCCCGGGGGATTGGAAAACTGCTGTATTTCAGCAGTTTCTGGCAGCGTATATTTCACATCACTTATCTGACGGCCTTCCCTGCAGTGTTTACAGACCCGGCGTACCAACCGCTGGGCAATCACACCCAACAGGGATGAAACAACCATAAAAGGCTCTACACCCATATCGATCAGCCTATTCAAAGCACCAGGGGCATCATTGGTGTGCATAGTGGATAAAACCAGGTGGCCGGTGGTGGCTGCACGCACAGCTATTCTGGCTGTATCTAAATCACGGATCTCCCCGATCATAATCACATCCGGGTCCTGCCGCAAAATCGATCTTAAATATGTGGAAAATGTTGCCCCTGCTTTGGTATTGATCTGTGTCTGGTTAACACCCTCAAGTACATATTCAACAGGATCCTCTACAGTGACAATGTTCTTCTCTGCACTGTTGAGACTTTTCAGTGCTGTATATAGTGTTGTCGTTTTCCCACTGCCGGTCGGTCCAGTCACTAACAGCAGGCCATAAGGCCTCTGCAGAAAACTTTTGACGAGCCTGTAGTTTTCCGGAGAAAAATCAAGCTTTTCCAATGTGTAGTGATTGATCTGTTCTTTATTAAAAATCCGGATAACAACCTTTTCCCCGAAAATTGTCGGCACAGTTGATATCCGCAGATCCAAATCGATATTTGACATCTTTAGTTCAATACGTCCATCCTGAGGCAACCTGCGCTCTGTAATATCCAAATTGGCCATCACTTTCAAGCGGGAAACAAGGGGATTGAGGATTCCTTTGGGGAGTTGGAACTTTTGGTGCAGGATACCGTCAACCCGAAAGCGTATCTGAGTTCTATCCTGAAAGGGTTCAATATGGATGTCACTTGCTTCCTCCTGAACAGCTTTGATAAACAGGTTGTTGACCAGTTCGATCACCTGGGAGCCTGCATCTGTACCCTCATTAATTTGAGATTTATCACAACAAGCTGGAGCAAGCAGTTCATCAACAACTGCTGACACACCCAACTTGATCACCTCTGCCATTGTCGATAATGATTGACATTGTTTCATGCACCGGTCAAACAACCATTGTTATCACAGCATCTGCGGTTGTTAGCACCGATATTCCATCTAATACCATATATTGGTTAAATGATATATTCTTCATCACAGTCTTATTTCCTTCATCAGATATAAACCTTTACAAATAAACAAAAACGCTGAAATATCAGCGTTTTTAGCACTTTTCGTGATTATTCATCATTAAATACACATATTAATAAATAATTCCTATTCTTTGATAATAACCATAAAAATACTCAATAGATAAAACTCATGTTCTCATTATTCTTCTTTCTTGCGGCATTTTTCTATGGCTTCTCTGATCTCAGCTTCTTCAACATCATCAAAAAGAGCTGCTTTCCCTAAACCCAGAGGGAGCACAAAGCGAGGTCTACCTCCTTGTGCTTTTTTATCCCTAGAAAGGAGAGGGATGATCTCATCTGCACTAAAAGGAATAACTGTAGGAAGCCCGGCATTGGCAAGGAGTTTTGCCAAACGTTCAGCTTCCTCCCTGGCCAGCAGGCCCCTGTCTGCGGCTATCTCAGCAGCAGCAACCATTCCCAGGGAAACCGCCTCCCCATGCCGGTATACCCGGTAATCAGTCATCACCTCCAGGGCATGGCCTATGGTGTGCCCAAAATTGAGCAGAGCCCTTAAACCCCTTTCTTTTTCATCTTTTTCTACAATCCTGCCTTTGATTAAACAGGATTTCTTGACAACAGCAGAGAGCAGATCCAGGTCCAGGGCCTTGACCCCTGCTAAATGTTCCTCCAAAAAATTAAAAAAGCCTCGATCCTGTATGACACCATATTTGATCACTTCAGCCAGACCTGATCGTACCTCACGGGGATCCAGGGTTTTTAATACCTGCAGATCGATGAAAACCAGCCGGGGCTGATAGAAGGACCCGATCATGTTCTTGCCCAGGGGGTGGTTGACTGCAACTTTTCCTCCCACAGAACTGTCCACCTGGGCCAGCAGTGTTGTAGGCACTTGTATCAAAGGGATCCCCCGCATATAGGTGGCGGCCACAAAACCTGCCAGATCGCCGATCACACCGCCGCCCAGTGCGATCACAGCACTACCCCGGTCAAGGCCTCCTTTGATGGCACAGGTATATAGTTCCTCTGCAGACGCAAAGGATTTGTATTCTTCACCATCAGGCACCTGCTGGTATAAGGTCTTGTAACCATACTGCTGTAGGGATTCCACTAAGCTGTTGCCGTAAAGAGGGCCTACCAGGTCATTGGTGATCACAAAAAGACGGTTTTTTTTCTCAAAAGGAAGATACTCCCCCAGTTTTTCTAAGGTGCCGGTGCCAACATAAATTTTATAACTGCCATTAGGTAAATCCACCTGTACTGTATCCAATCTCCACATCCCCCTCTTTACCCCGCTGTTTATCATCATGCCCACTTAAGCTGATTCAAGGTTCTTATCCGCCGGAAGATCACCCAGGACAAGGCCCCGATTTGCAAAACTTAAGCTGATTCAAGCTTCTTAGTTGCTGCATGTCGAAAGGCCGGAAGATCTTATTTAATCGGCTAAAGCACACTAGCAAACTGCGCCTTTAGTGCCGCCGGAAGAACTTCTTCAATCGGCTTAAACCTTATTGCTGCAATATTTAGTTTTTATCTAAGCTCCGAAAGATCTCCTTGAATCGGATTAAACTAGGTTTCGCAGATAAGTCTCTTCCTGCTTTGCCGACAGGAAATCTTCTTCAATCAGCTTAAACCACTTCAGGGATCTTATTTGCCTCCTGCAGCAGTGATACCCAATTGCCTGATGATCTCTTCTGCCACCTGGCTCACACTGAGGTCCGATGTGTCAATAGAGATATCGCAGTCCCGGTAATATTTTTCTCTTGCCCGCAGGAGTTCTCGAATGAGCTTTATTTTATCATCTGCTCGCTGCAGAAGGGGGCGCGTTTCCCCACCTTTGAGGCGCTCTGCGATAACCTCCGGCCGTGCTGTCAGGAGCACAATCCTGCCCCTGCACCGCAGCGCTTTTATATTCTCCGGATTTAATACAACACCACCTCCGGTGGCAATCACACAATTACTGGAGGCGGCAGCCTTTTTAACTGCCAGCATTTCCTCCCGGCGAAACCTATCTTCACCATAGAGGCGAAAGATATCGGGAATTTTCATAACCGATTCTTTGATCAGTTGATCTGTATCGATGAATTCCATCTGCAGAAGTTGGGCCAGCTGTTTCCCTACAGCTGTTTTACC
This sequence comes from Syntrophomonadaceae bacterium, assembly GCA_012840405.1. Lineage (GTDB taxonomy): Bacteria > Bacillota > DSM-12270 > Thermacetogeniales > Thermacetogeniaceae > DTU068. Next base: position 19,246 of record DULM01000036.1, read on the forward strand.
AACACCCATAAAACCGGTCAAAACTATATTGGACTTTGACTGGTCCACCAATCTAATCAACCCTTCTGCATCTTTGAGCTAAACAGTACCAACTATAATATCACGGCTGGCAGCAATGTACTCATGCCAGCGCTGTTGTATCTCACTAAAGTTGTCGCCACCGAATTTCTCCATCACCGCTTCAGCCAACACCCAGGAGACCACCGCTTCTCCGATCACTGCAGCAGCAGGCACAATACAAGTATCACTCCGTTCCACTGAGGCCAGGCTCTCTTTTCCGGTCCTCAGATCCACACTGGCCAGGGGTTTAAGCAAAGTGGGAACAGGCTTGACCACTGCTCTCAGCAAAAGGGGTTCGCCATTGGTAACCCCACCCTCAAGCCCTCCCGCCCTGTTGCTGGGCCGGTAGATCTTCCCTTCAGGGGTGCAGTGAATCGGATCATGGTAAAGGGAACCGGGCAATCCAACTCCTCTGAAACCAAGGCCGAATTCCACCCCTTTGACCGAGGGAATCCCAAGTAGAGCAGCAGCCAAACGTGAATCAAGGCGCCGGTCCCAGTGTACATAACTCCCCAGACCAGGAGAAAGGCCGGTACAGATCACTTCAAAAACACCGCCCAGTGTATCCCCATTTTCTTTAGCCTGATCGATCTCAGCCATCATAGCAGCAGCAGTTTTAGCATCGGCACACCCCACAGGGGAGGCAACAGCCTGTTTCACAAATTCAGCAGAAAAAATATGATCACCATAGTCAGGTGCTCTTGATTCTCCGACCTGGACCACATGGCTGAAAACTCTGCATCCCAGTGACTCAATCAGGATCCGTCCGACTGTGCCCACAGCTACCCTGATGGCTGTTTCCCTGGCGCTGGCCCTTTCCAAAACATTGCGCAGGTCATGATGGCCGTATTTAATAGCGCCGGCCAGATCAGCATGCCCTGGCCGGGGCCTGGTCAACTCCCTTTCTTTTGCCTTTTCTCTTTGAAACTCTCCAGGGTCGCTGGACATAATCCCCTTCCAATTCTCCCAATCCAAATTCCTGATCTGCAGAGCGATAGGGCTTCCCAGTGTGATGCCCTGCCGCACTCCGGAGAGGATTTCCACTCTGTCTTTTTCAATTTTCATCCTGCCCCCGCGGCCGTAAACAGCCTGCCGCCTGGCCAACTGTTCATTAATCCTATCCCCTGATAGCTCAACACCTGCAGGGTAACCTTCAATAACAGCACATAAAACAGGGCCATGTGACTCACCTGCTGTTAAAAAACGCAGCATACCCATCATCCCCATTTCCGTTGGAACTCGACTATAACTATCTTTCTCACGTGAAGGTGGAGTTCATAGCCTGCTGTGGCTACCGTTGGAACTCGACCATATCTATCTTCCTCCACAGCCAGTGCAAGCCTCAACCATCTTTATCTTCACCCTTCAGTGCTTTCAGCACAGCCTCCTCCATTAAGGCAGCAGGGGCTTTTTCCCCGGTCCATAACTGGAAAGCTAATGCCCCCTGCCAGACCAGCATCCCTACTCCATTTAGAAACCGGCAGCCTGCAGCCTCAGCCTCCTTAAGAAGCCTTGTTTGCAGTGGATTATAGATGAGATCACAGACCAGCAGCCCCTGATGCAGTTGATTCCTAGTGAGAAGGGGCTCTGCATTGTGGTTGGGGTACATACCCACAGGTGTGGCATTGACCAACAGCTCCGCACCCTTCAAGGCTGCTGCTAGATCAGAGGAGAGGTCGCCTGCAGTTGTAGGAAATTGGTAGGCGGCGTTCAGGTCTGCAGCCAACTTCTCAGCCTTTTCAACACTCCTGTTGAAAATATGAATCCCTCTTACACCTTCCTGGGCCAAGGCAAAGGAAACAGCCCGGGCTGCACCTCCCGCTCCTAAGATCACAGCATTCTTCCCGGAGGGATTGAAACCTGCGGCCTTGAGGGCAGCCAGGAAACCCGGTGCATCGGTATTATAGCCGCACAAACGGCCATCCCGGTTGATCATGGTATTGACCGCACCGATGAGTTCCGCCTCTTTCTCCACCTCATCAAGATAGGGCAGAACACACTCTTTAAGGGGGATGGTCAGATTCACACCAGCCAGGTGCAGAGCCCTGACAGCTTGAACAGCGCTAGCGATATCTTTACTCTTAACCAGAAAAGGCAGATAAACGCAGTCCAATCCCAGGGCTTGAAAGGCTGTGTTGTGCATTATTGGGGAAAGGGAATGTTCCACAGGGTCACCAAATAAACCATATACCTTTGTCAGCCCGCTAATCCCCATGATACCAACTCCCTCATCTCTGACAGCTGACCCTTATTGTTTGCGGATCATATAATCTTGAAAACTCTAATGCATATTTTTTCCTTCCCCTGCTCATAATAATGACAAAACGCAAAGGAGGTATTATATTGTCATCTCATGTTCTTAATGAATTAGAAATTGCACCTATTTCCACAGAAGAACTTAACAAACTGCAAGAGGCTGAAAAAGCAATTAACAGTATGGGAAAGGGTTCTGAGGAAATCTACCTGCTCGCATTAAAGAGGCGGGGGAAATAATAATCCCCGCTTCTTCATTTAATGCAACTCCTTTTATTCACCACCGCAGGCCGACCCCTTATTTCAAATCATACCTTTTCTTGTTCTTCTCCAGTATGATCTTTTCAATCAGCCGCACCAGACGGGTGCCGATAAATTCCTTTTTGCTGATCGGTGATACCAGAACAGTAAATAAACCAAGCCGGTTCCCGCCCAAAATATCTGTGAAAATTTGATCCCCAATAACTGCTGTGTGTTCCGGTTTGGTATCCATCAAAGCCATCGCTTTTCTGAAACTCCGGCGCCGTGGCTTTTTCGCCCGGGCAACAAAGGGAATATCCACACGATCCGCTATTTCCTTAACCCGAAGATCTGTATTATTCGAAACAAAACACATCTTAAAACCGATTTTCTTTGCTTTTTCCAGCCAGGAGATGGTCCCTTTTGAAAGCTCAGGATTGTTCCACTCAGTCAGAGTATTATCCAGATCAAAGATGATACCTCTGATGCCGGAAGTATATAATTGTACAAGGGGGATATCAAAAATAGAGTTGTATGTTTTCCTGGGCAGAAGAAGGTTCATAGAAATACCCCTCAATTATCCTGATTTTTATTATTTATAAGAATAATAAACCAGTTATCAGGTGATAGCAAGACAGACAGGCACCATTTATTATCCCCAACCATATTATTAATAGGTGACTAATCAACGGAGGGGATCTATGTGTCAATAGAGCTGTTCCTGGCAACAGCTTTCTCTTTTCTTCCAGGACTCGTCCTGCTGGCAGGTTATATCAGCAACAATGCATTCCCCAGGCCCCTTTCTGAAGAGGATGAAGCCTTGTACCTGCGCCGCATGGAAAATGGTGATGAAGAGGCAAGAAATATTCTCATCGAACATAACCTGAGGCTGGTAGCTCATATCATCAAAAAATTTGACGGTGTGGGTGATGACCCTGATGACCTGATCTCTATAGGGACTATCGGTTTGATCAAGGCAATCAATACCTATAATACCGCTAAAGGAACAAAACTGGCCACCTATGCCGCCCGCTGCATCGAAAATGAGATCCTGATGACAATAACCTAACGGATAAACCCACCTGCATATCCAGGGTCTGCTTTCAGCACAATGGTCAACAGCATGCTGCTCAGGTTTTTCCCCGAGGAACCAGGCTCAGGCCTTCCCTTAACCATGATCTGTGAAATTAAAGCCCTGACCAAAAAGCTTTTATCCTTAAAACTGAGTTGATCGATCCCCTCCAATACTTGCTGTGCCAGCCTCTGTAGCTCTTTTTCCGCTATTGTTTTTCCTGCCCTTTCAAGCCGCTGTTCCAATTCCAGTTTTCTCTTTTTTAATCTCTCCTCCCGGCTTTTGATAGTCAAAAGCTTTTTCCTGGTTTCCTCATCCAACTCCAGGAGGCCGGCAGCCAGGGCTGAGGTAACAGTTATCCTTCCCTTTTCAATTTTGCTCAACCGCTTTATCAACAGGTCATATTCCCTTTTCAGTTCATCGATACTTGATGCTGCAGCCGCCTCCCTGGCAACAGCCAGAGGGTCACAGAAAAAAACTTTAAGCTGTTCCCAAACTGATCTTTCCAGCAAATCAGCTGCCACTGTTTTGGCCGGACGGCATCCCTGTTTTTGTGATACAGCCCTGGAGCGGCGGCAGGTATAACAGCGTCTTCCTTTCCCCCACCAGCTCAGATAGGCACCACCCATAGTGTTTCCACAATCAGCACAGATTAATAATCCGGAGAGAAGATAGCTGCTGCTCTTTTTAGACCATTTCCTTTGGATAGAATGAAGTTTGTCCTGGGCCTGCTGCCAGGTTTCCCGGTCCACAATAGCTGGAACAGGTATAGTGATCACCTCATCTGGAGGCCGCTTTTTCCCGTACTGCCACTCACCCTTAAAAACCGGATTGTTTAAGATCTGCTTTACCACCTGGCGGTGCCAAAAATCCTTCCCCCGGCGTGTGGGAACCTTTAAATCATTTAAGCGGTTGGCCACCCCTGCTATTCCGATCTCCTCTTGAGTAAACCAGCGAAAAATTCTGCGCACCACATCAGCTTCATCATCATCCAGTGAAACCTCTCCTGTGGCAGGGTTATAGCGATAGCCATAAACATCAAAATTAACAGGAATTCCACCCTGCCGGGCCTTCTGCAGCTTGCCCCGTGTGACCCGTTCCCTTATTTTTTCTCTTTCATATTCAGCAATAGCGCCTTTGATGGAGTAAAATAAGCGGCCTTCTGGGGTTGTTTTCCACTCAAAATCGAGAAACTCCAACCTGACCCCTGCTTTTTCAAACTCTTCACTGAGCAAAAGCTGATGTGCTAGTTTGCGGGAAAGCCGGTCCGGATCCCTTAAAATAATGCATTCAACCTGCCCTGAATCAACCGCATCCCTGAGTGCGTTAAGGCCTGGACGATCTAAAACAGCACCTGAAACCCCTTCATCAGCGAAGATTAAGACCTTATCTGCACCTAGCTCTTTTGCCCTTTTACAGCAGGCTTCTTTTTGTTCGCTGAGACTATAGCCATGGATTGCCTGCTCCTCAGTGCTTACCCTGATATAGACCGCGGCGCGCAATCCCTTTTCCCTTCTTTCTCCATTAACTCCAGCACCTTTTTACCCAGAAAACAAAAAGCAGATTCTATGCCATCACCACCTGCAAAAACAAACCGCACTTCCGGATCATTCTGCTTTTTGTTTGCTTCTTTGGTCTGAAGCTTTGCCATACTGAAGGCCCCCCTTTCTCTGAAATTAATACGAATCCCACAGATTGTCCTATGCATGGGCAAATGTTATTTTATTCCGCAGGCTTCTGTCATCAGCTTGGAGATCCTCATGTTCCTGCGGGCATCAAAGAAGAGCAGGAGTGAGGTTTTCCTTTATGACCCTATCGGTACAGATAAAGAGGGCAATGAGATAACCCTGATCGATATCCTGGGAACAGACCCTGATTCTGTATCAGAATTGGTTGAGAAATTTTATGAATCCCGTCTGGTACTGGAAAAGCTTAAAAAATTAAGCAAACGGGAGCGAAAGGTTTTAGAACTGCGGTATGGCCTTGGAGGTGAGCGCCGCAAAACACAGCGGGAGATCGCCCGTTTATTCGGAATCTCCCGCAGTTATGTCTCTCGCATTGAAAAAAAAGCATTGACCAAACTGTTTAATGAACTGACCTCAAACAGCGAAAAATAGATGCAGAATAATTTTCGCAGTTACCGTCCACAATAGAAATGAAAAAATCTATCAAGGTAAAGGAGCGAAGAAAATGGAACATAACCAGCATATTCACTGTTTAGTTGAGAACTGCCACTACTGGGGTCAGGGTAATGTTTGTCAGGCCAATGAAATCATGGTCACCACAGATGAATTTGGGGCAAGCCAGCCCGATGAGGTAGATGCCAAACGCGCCCCATCCCTTTCCACAACACCTGCAGATAGCTGTATGGATACCTGCTGCAAAACCTTTGTTCCTCGGAATGGAGATACCAAAGTTGACGGTGTTCAAAAAATGTCCTGATGGAGTGTCAGCAGTTGGATGAACAAAAACAGGATCCTGCAGAACCCTTATTAGTAGAGGAAGATACAGGTTCGGCTCCATACATCGCAGTTAATAAAGATCGAACCAAAAAAATAAAACTGAACAAAAAGAAAAAATAAAAAGATCAACCCCTGTCATTCCTCTGAAGACAGGGGTTGAATTTTGGTCTGCTGCAGAGCAGCAATTATGTCCTTGAACAGAACTGCAGCAGATTCTCCCCCAGAGCCTCCCTCCTCTACAAAAACAGCTACAGCCAATTGTGGTTTATCAAGGGGGGCATAACCGACGAACCAGGCATTGTTAACAGGCTGCCCCTTTGCATCCTTTGCTCCGGTTTCTGCTGAACCGGTTTTACCGGCACTGCCTAAAAATGGGATATCAGCCTTTTTCCCTGTTCCCTCCTTTACAGTGAGTTCCATCATTTTCTGCAGTTCCCTGCAGACACTTTCAGGTAGCACCCTCGTGGGAGCAGGTCTCGTAATCTCCCTGACTGTTTCACCCCTTGTATCACAAATTTTTTTAACAAGAGAGGGTTGCAGATACTCCCCTCCTCTGGCAACTGTAGCTGCCAGTGCAGCCAGGTTAACAGGGCTGATTTGAACCCCCTCCTGTCCTAAAGCAGCATTACCCAGTTGTCCATCATATTTTCCGATCTTTATTTTGCCCCCCGGTGAGGTGGGTCCTTCATAACCAATCACAGACTTTGTCAAACCCAGCTGTTCTGCATAATCCTCCAATCTTTCCCGGCCCAGGCCCAGAGCCAGTTCTACAAAGACTTGATTACAGGAGTTGGCAAAAGCCTCTCGAAAAGAGATTTCCCCGTGGCCATCTTTTTTCCAGCAGGATATGGCCTCACCACTAGCAAAACGATATTTTCCTTCACAGGTAAAGGTCTCATCAGGAGTAACAACTCCTTCTGCCAGAGCAGCTGCCGCTACCACAATTTTAAAAATTGAACCAGGGTGGTAAAGTTCTGTACTGCGGTCAATCTCTTCCCCAGACAGCCCAGCTTTACTATATGAGTAAGAGGGGCGGCTGGCTATTGCTCTCACTTCCCCTGTGGGAATATCGATTACAACTGCAGCCCCTTTGACAGCTTTTTCATCCAACACTTTTTCCACCACTTGCTGGACATCAAGATCCAAGGTGAGCACCACATCATTTCCTCTGGCAGCAATTCCCTTATCCCCCCGCAATAAAAGCTCTCTGCCAGGGATCGGCTTACCCCGCCTGTCTACCACAACGGCCAATTCCAGAGCGGGCTCTGCCGGAGACAGTTCCTCATTGTAAAATTTCTCAATCCCGCTTTTCCCCTCTTCCGGCTTTTGTTGAAATATACTGCCACTGGTATAGCCCACAATATGCTTGGCTAAATCAGACCCATGGCGCTGCTCATAGGAAAAAGAATAGATGCCAGCTATCTGTTGGGATAAGATCTTTTGTGCCTCACTCTCAGTTAGGGTAATGTCAGGAACAAAGGGGTTCCCCTTTTTCAGATTAGCCTCAAAATCAGCTGCTAGCTTCAGAGCATCATCTTCGGAAAGCATAGACATCAGTTGCTGGCAACACTCCACAGGATCAGATAGCAGAGAAGGAAAGACAACCATCCGATAGACTGTTTGGTAATCCAGCAGCGACCGGCCCTTCAGGTCTTCGATATCTCCCCTGAAAAAGTTGCCGATTTTATAACTGATAAGCCGCTGCTCAACCGCCTTTAAAGCCAGTTCTTCACCTTTAGCCAACTGTAGATAGGCAAGTTTTCCCTCCAGAAAAAGAAAAACCAAAAGAAAACAGAAAAAGAGGAAGATAAACCGTGATTCTCTCCGATAATACAATAAGGCACCTCCCCAACAGCTTTATTAATATAGGGTGCTCCAGGAGGTGCCTTCTTATACACAAAATACCAATCCAATATCTCAGCAATTAATTTTGATAACGCCTTGATGCTTTTTGGTGTTCCTGAAAGGTTTTGCTGAAATAATGAGATCCATCCCCTCTGGCAACAAAAAACAGGTAGTCCACATCTGCCGGATAGAGAACAGCCTTGATGGAAGCCAGGCCAGGATTGGCAATTGGTCCCGGTGGTAATCCTGTATGCAGATAGGTGTTATAAGGAGAAGGATTCTGAAGATCCTTATTGGTCAGCTTTTCCTTTTGTTTACCTAATATATACTGAACAGTGGCACAGGACTCCAATCTCATACCCTTATCCAAGCGGTTTAAAAATACAGCAGCTATCTTGGGGCGCTCCTCCTCCAGTTTGGCCTCCCGTTCAACTAGGGATGCCAGGATCACAACTTCTCTGACAGTTAACCCCATCTCATCTGCCCGCTGCTGTAATTCGGCGGTGAAAACCGATTGAAATTTATCCAGCATCATTTTAATTATTTCTTCCTCAGTCATACTCGGCCTTAGTTGATAGGTTGAGGGGAAAAGAAAACCCTCCATTCGCTGCGGGCCTGTCCCTGTTACATTCTCCAAAAAGGGGTATTCATAGTCAGCCATTAATGCTTCCTGGAATTGATCAGGAGTTACTATCCCTTTTTTGGTCAGCAGGTCCCCAATCTGTTTGACAGTGTAACCTTCAGGGATAGTAACAGTAATCGTAGCGATCTTCCCAGAACTGATGCAATCAATTATTTCCTTCATTGACCAGCTATTGCTGATCTGGTAGATACCTGCCTGCATTTTTTTATCCTGTCCGGTCAAAAGCCCGTAATAGGCAAAATATTTGCTGCTCTTGATCAAATTATTGCGTGCTAAAGTTTCTCCTATATCTTTAATATTGGAACCAGGGCTGATCTCAACTGTAACTAGCTGAGCATCAGAAGGGGAGGTGCAGACAGGCTCTGCCAGCCAGTTCAGATAATGCCAGCAGCTGATACAGACAATCATAAGCGATAGTATAATAAAAATCCCAAAACGCAGGGGATAAACAGCAGGTTTGAAAAATGAAAGCAGATTTTCTTTAATATTCTCTATGGATGGCATAGCCAGCTTCCCTCTCCTATTTTCTTCATTATAGCAACCTTAACAAAGAGTGACAACCTTCGACATAATGAAAATGAAAAACAATCTTGCTTGCCATCTATTGGAAAACAATATTTCAATCTGTTGTTTCTGGTATAATATAGTAAATAATTTTTTAAGGGGTGAGGGTTTTGGATCAGGGAAAGGCAGAACTAAACAGAGGAGATCATGGATCAAATACAAAGAGAGCGCTGCAGCTATTGAAAAAGAAAGAGAACCAGCTACAAGTCTTTGATCTGGCTTTTCCCTTTAGAGACAGTGTGATCTCTTTGATCGGTATTACAGACTGCAACCCTGAACGCAATTTAGGGGATTATCAGAATATGGGATACTTTCTTCTCAATGAAAAGAAACAAAAAGCAGTGGTTATCGACCCTGGCCTGAGAGAAGCGGGTTGGATCAGGGATCTACTGGGAATCCAGAAGTGTGATGTTATTTTTTCACATTTTCACTTGGATCACTGGATCGGGTATGAAGCATTTTCCAATGGACATATTTTTGCTTCCTCATTATGTAAAACTGTCCTTACTAAAATGGTGGGAGCGGAGAGAACGGGAAAAAGTATTTTTGTAGAGGGCCGTCTCAACGATTATCACCGGCGCCCTTTGCCCTTAAGAGCAGTCAATGACGCAGAACGCCTACTTCCTTTTCGGGAAAGCATTGACACAGTTACTGAACTGCATCCCTATATTAACTCCGACTTTGGCTTGGAATTCTTTGAACTACCCTACGGGCAGACTGAAGGAACCCTTTACGGCTTGCTGAAAGCCGCAGGACTCAAAATTCTTTTTGCCAGCGACCTCTTTGTGATGGTCAATAACAGAATCATGGTTGAACCCCATTATTCCTTTAAACCTGATATCATGGTGATCAGCGATATTATTATTATGCTGCGTGCCATTCTGGGAAAAAGTCTGCCCATCCACATTGATGAGATAACCAGCAATTATATGAAAGAGATTGCCTGCCCTGATCTGCTGGCTATGGGACACGGTGTTTTCGAATTTTCCAAATACCGCTTAGAACTGGAGCACCTGCTTCAAGAACTGGAGGAATTACTCCGCATCACCAAAGAACACATTATTTAATCGTTGGAACCCCTTAAAAAACCGGTGACAAACAACTGATCACCGGTTCAATGTGGGAAGCAGGGGGACGTTCTTTTTGCTTCCCCGCTAGGGGACTGTCCCCCTGACCGGTCGGTTTATCCCTGCTAGCGCAGCGACCTGCGTAGGTTGTTACTTGCCCTTGACGAAGGAGCAGTAACGACAGCCAAAGCAAATTGCACCGCAGTACAAGGAAGCAGTCCCCAACTAGGCAGAACGATTACTTAATAGGAATTTCTAAATAAGAGCTGGTAATGACACCTGATTCAAATTTCAAATTCTGGCATCAGACCTTCCGGCATCCGATTTCTAAAATGGACGGCGTCATAGGAGCCGGTCAACTGTCGCCTGCGGATAGTATATGGGCAAATTAAACCGGAGCTAATGTCGCAAGCGCAGGGAAAATAAAATCAATCACTGGAACTATCCCCCTGATCGGTCCGATCAGTCAACCTGTCCCCCTGATCGGTCTAACCGGTGGGATCATCTTTTTCTCCATTATTTCCATTATCTCCACTATCTCCATTATCTCCGTTATTATCCCCATGATCACCGTTGCCGCCATTATCCTCTCCAGCACCATCATTATCACCTTCACCAGGTGGTTTAGTCGGTGGTGTTTTTGGTTGATCTTGATCCTTACCATCACTGTCTTTCTGTTTTGGCGCCGGTTTGGTGCCAACTCTCACAACCCGGTCTATTGGCCGGTAATAGTCATTGGAAAGCAGGTGTTTGGTACCATTGATGATCCTGTAGGCAGTAACCCTGTATCCCTTTGCCCCACTGTTCTCCACTACTGTCTTGCCTTCCAGTAGATTGGGGTCTTTTTTGGTGATTACCTTGGGTGGGATCACACTGGTGATAGAGGTCTGGAGCTGCACCTTTTTTTTTTGCTGGGTGTTGCCAAAGATCTTCATAGTCAAAACACCCCTGCCCACATAAGTCTTGATACAGATATAGGAATCCATATTATTGCGAAATTTCAGGTCCTGATAGCCGTATGATACAGTGGCATCACGCCCAAGGGGTGCATAAGCGATAGCCAGTGAGTGGTTACTCCTCTCCACAATCTCAAGACCAGCTAGGAGAACAGCATTATAAAGGGTTGTAGATACCTGGCAGACACCACCACCAAGTCCAGGCACAAACTGATTGGCTTCAATAACTATAGCCTCCCGGTAACCCCTTTTCGCAGTACGGGGACCTACCTGACCATTAAATGAAAACACTTCCCCAGGTTTGACCAGACAATTGTCTAATGCTTTAGATGCCAGAGCGATATTATGAGATCTGTTAATATTGCTGGCATCAAAACTCGTACTGTATGTGGCCAGCAATCCATTGATGCCCCATGCCTGAACATCCTCTGTAGTGACCTCGGGTTCTTTCTCCCGGAACTGCAGTTCTACCGTAGCTGTAAAAGGCTTATGAAAAGACAATAAATCCACAAAACTGGACTCCAAATCAGCAGTCAATCCTGGTTTTCCCGGTATAATAGTGATCTGGTCCCGGTCATTGATGACCAGACGGGCGTTTTGCGGCTGATCACCAATACTCTTTGTCAAAGGTTCCAACACTTTTTCTGCTGTACTGTAATCAACCTTTACTTCCTCGCAGGGCAGTTCTATTTGATGCAGATAAGCGGTCCAGAATTGGTTAAACCGCTTGACCAATGAACCGGACCTGCCCACAAGGTAGCATTTGTCAACAGCTTTTTGGGCATCCATAGAAAAACCAAGCTCAGCCCTGCTTGTTTCCAGCTTGTTTTCACCTGCTATAATCTCTACCGGGGCAGATAAAAACTCTTGCTGGGAAAGCTCAATCTTTTTGCGGGCTTCATCTTTTGTCAGGCCACCTACATCGATCCATTCCACCCGCACACCGGGCAGAATCTTGTCTTGATAAGACAAAAACAGAATTAATACACCACTGACTAGAACCACTAGCAGAACTGCAGCAGTTCCTAATAACAGCAGTGCTTTTTTCTTCTTTTGCAAAGGCGTTCTCCTCCCCCTATTCCTGCTTACCTAATAATACGCAGGAAAACCCCCGATGTTACATGGATTTCATATATCTTCATCATCCAAATTTAAATCCCGGTAAGTATCAACTACACGTTCCCATTCTTCATCATCTTCTATTTCAGATAAATATTCCTCTCCATCCTCATCTCTAGTTAATTTAAAAATAATCTGCTCATCCTCATCAACAGGTTGAAGAATCACATATTCCTCATCATCCAGTTCAAATCTATCGATAAATATAAATTCATGCTCCTGTCCTTCTTCATCTTCGAGTATCACTTGATTATCTTCTTCCCAGTCAATGGTCATAATGTGAACACCTCCATATTTTTTAAACCCTCTTATTCTGCATTGATGTACACTATTCCCTCTATCAGCAAAGATACGACACTTCCCTTACCCTTGCGCACCCCCTTGTTTGCTGCGCCAATCAAGATAGTTCTCGAGGATCAAGCAGGCTGCTACCCGGTCAATTAGCTCTTTTCGCCGGCGCCTCTTCACATCTCCCTCCAGCAGAGTGCGTTCCGCTTCTATGGTAGTTAAACGCTCATCCCAGTAAGTGACAGCTATGCCTGTCATTTCATGAATCTTCTCTCCAAAAGCAACATAAGATGAAGCTTCCTCACTGGGCCTGCCATCCAGGTGTTTTGGGAACCCGATTACTACCTCTTGGACACCATATTTCTTAATAAGAGCACAAATAGCAGAGAGATCCTCTTTAATATTTTTGCGCTCGATTGTGGTCACTGCATGGGCTGTAATCCCCAATTCATCACTTACAGCCACACCGATCCGTTTGGAACCCATATCTATTCCTAGTATCCTCATAAAACACTCCTAATAAACCTTAATATAAAAAAAGGGACATGCTGCAGCACAGTAGCCGCACAGCAGGCACTCCTCCTCACGCAGATGAGCCTTTCCGTCATCCCCCAAAAATAGGGCCTCCTGTGGGCACTGTTCAGCACATTTCCCGCATCCTTCACACCAGGGGTCGATATGCAACTGTCTCTTTTCGCTGCCGATTAATCTTTCTAGTTGATCAGGGATCGGCAAGCCTTGAGCTGCCAGAACATTGATATCCACTTCCCAAGGTGCTTTCATCCCAACAGCCACAGCAGCTGCAAAAGGACGGCTGAATGCATATTCAAGGGCTTCTCGAGCTTGAGGCAGGAGATTGCCTCCTCCCAGTGCCTTCATTAAATAAATACCCTTACCTGCAGCAGCCGCTTCCATCAAGACCTGCTCCATCTCCTGGCGTGTCCCATCCTGAATCCCCAGCCCTTTGATGTTCAAAAGAGGATGGATCACATCGATCTCAGGCAACTCCAGTGCTCCCCGCACTCCTGCAATCCGGTGGGTTGAGATCCCTACTGCTTTTACCAACCCCTTTTCCCTGGCCTCCAGCAGATAATCCAGAGCTGCTCTGTGTCCCCTAATGGTAAGTGCTGATTCCTGCTCATGAAGAAGAAAAATATCGATATAGTCCCGGTCCAGCTCTCGCCTTGCTCTTTCCAGGCTCTGTTCCATTTCTTGCGCTGTCACAGCATAAGATTTTGTAGTTATGATCAGTTCTTTACCAGGAAAAGAGCGTAGCAACTCTCTGAGATAAGAGTAGTTATCATAGATTTCAGCAGTGTCAAAAAAATTAACCCCTTGCTCAACGGCATATTTGAGAACAGCTACACCTTCAGCAAGAGGCAAATTTGCCTGCAGGGGGCCTATGGTTAATAAACCGAAACAAAGGCGTGACACTCTAATACCTGTTCTGCCCAAATAGCTGTATTCCATTTATCGATTCTTCTCCAAATAACTTGTTATCAGTTCTTCCAATAGTTCATCGCGCTCGTATTTCCGGATCAGGTTGCGGGCATTGCGGTGATTAGTGATATAAGCTGGGTCCCCGGAGAGAAGGTAGCCTACCAGCTGGCTGATTGGATTATAACCCTTCTCCTTGAGAGCAGTATAAACTATCAGCAAAGTATCCTGAGGGGAAACCCCTTCTTCACCGCGAAATTTATACGCCATTGTTTTGTCCAGTTCATCTGACACCATCCTGTAGTCACCCCTGGTCTTGATAGGCATAGTTCTATATTTCTATATTAAATAAAACGATCCTTCCTGAAAGGAATAATTTTCTAGATTATGATTGCAGCAGATCACGCACTATCTCTAAACCTTTTTTCAAGGCTGCATCCAATTGTGCTGGACTCTTTCCCCCAGCCTGAGCCATTTCTGGTTTGCCACCGCCACCACCATCAACTATGCGAGCTATATCCCGCAACAGTTTCCCTGCATGGAGTCCACGGTTTTTTACCAGGTCGCTGCTCACAAAACACACAAGGCCAACTTTATTATCCAGCGGGCTCCCCAGGATAGTCACACCTGAACCAAGGCGATCCTTTAACAGATCTCCTAGAGAACGGAGAGCATCCATATCAGGCACATTTACCTTGACAGATAAGAGATTGACTCCATCCACACTAACAGTTTGAGCCAATAAAGAATCAACCTGGCTGACCAACACCTTATTGCGCAATTGTTCAATTTCTTTTTCCTGCTGATCAAGTTGCTGGAGCAACTGCTGCAACCGGGAGATAACCCCATCAGGATCCGATTTCAGCAGTTCTGCTGCTGTTTGTAATACCTTGGTCTTATCCCGCCAATAATGGAGCAGTTTTTCCCCGGTCAGAGCCTCAATGCGCCGCACACCAGTGCCGATACCGCTTTCTGAAACAATATGGAAAAACCCTAATTCACTGGTCCGGCGCACATGGGTACCTCCGCAGAGTTCTTTACTGAACTCCCCAACAGCCACTACCCTTACGGTATCACCATATTTCTCACCGAAAAGAGCAATAGCATCCTGAACCCTAGGGTCATTGTGATCCGCTTCAAAAACATTGACTAGGACATTATTGATGATCTGTTCATTTACCAATTCTTCCACACGGTTAAGTTCTTCATTTGTAAGGGGCGCAAAATGGGAAAAGTCAAAACGCAGCCGCTCTGGTGTTACCAGTGATCCCATCTGCTGTACATGGTCCCCCAGGACTTTACGCAGTGCACTGTGCAACAGGTGTGTTGCAGTATGGTTGCGGGCTGCTGCCAGCCGGTTCTTTTCATCTACTTCTGCCAGCACAAAATCACCTTTGTGTACAGTTCCACGGCTGACAGTGCCGTAATGGACAATTACCCCATCAGCAGCGCTTTTTGTATCATTTACTGTGATCTCGCCATCAGGCCCGCTCAGGATCCCCTGATCTCCTACCTGGCCGCCGCTTTCGGCATAAAAGGGTGTTTGGTCAAGAATAACCTGGACCTGTTCCCCTTGAGAAACCTCTTCTTTTTCAGTTCCTCCAACCAAGAGGGCAAGTATCTGAGAGCGGGTGGATAATGTATTATATCCTTGAAAATCAGTTTTACTGCACTGATATGTTGTACAGACACTGAAACTGTCTGATGGCATAGTTTCCATCCAGGCGGCTCTTGCCCTGGCGCGCTGTTTTTCCATAGAATCCCTGAAGCCATCCAGATCCACATTCATGCCTCGTTCTGCCAGAATCTCCTGGGTCAATTCCAGGGGAAAACCGTAGGTATCATAGAGCCTGAAGGCAACATTGCCGGGAAGGCTCTTTTCGCCGGTCTTTTCGTACTTTGCCAAATAGTCCTCCAGGATCTGCAGGCCCTGTTCCAGGGTTTCGCTAAAACGCCTTTCTTCCTGGCTAACGATTTTCTCAATATATTCGGAACGGTCTTTCAGTTCCCGATAGGGATCCTGATAAAGATCAACGGTCTTAGCTGTAAGCTTATGCAAAAATAGGTCATCTATCCCCAGCAGTTTCCCAAAGCGCAAGGCACGGCGCAGAATCCGCCGCAGGACATAACCGCGCCCTTCATTAGAGGGAATCACACCATCTGCAATCAGGAATGCCACCGCTCTGGCATGGTCAGCGATCACTTTGAGGGCCACATCACTCTCTGGGCTGGCCCCATAACTGACACCTGAAACCTTAACAGCCTCTTCTACCAGAGGGAAAAGCAGATCGGTCTCAAAATTATTGGGAACATTTTGCATCACTGAAGCAATTCTTTCCAGCCCCATCCCAGTATCGATATTCTTGCGCGGCAATTTGCTGAGACTGCCGTCTTCCTCACGGTTAAACTCTGTGAAAACCAGGTTCCAGACTTCCAAATACCTGCCGCATTCACATTCTACTCCACAATCGGGAGAACCACACCCACGCTCGGGGCCTAAATCTACGAGAATCTCCGAACAGGGTCCGCAGGGTCCTACAGAGCCTGCCTCCCAAAAGTTGCTTTCCTTCCCCAAAGGAACGATCTTCTCCCTCGGCACACCGATTTTCTGATGCCAGATCTCTGCAGCCTCATGATCATCATGATAAACAGTGATCCAGAGATCCTCAGGGGGAAGGCCTAGTTCTTTGGTCAAAAACTCCCAGGCCCAAGCTATTGCCTCTTTTTTAAAATAGTCCCCAATGGAGAAATTCCCCAGCATCTCAAAAAAAGTATGGTGGCGGGCTGTTCTTCCCACCTGTTCCAGGTCCGGTGTGCGCAGGCACTTCTGAGCTGTAGCAAGCCTTGGGTGCGGTGGCACAGCTTTTCCCTGAAAATAAGGTTTAAAAGGCACCATACCCGCAACGGTCAGCAGTAAACTGGGATCATCCTTGGGAATAAGAGACGCACTTGGTAAGATCAGATGGTCGCGTAAACTGAAATAATCAAGAAATTTTCTTCGTAATTCCGCTCCAGTAAGCAATATTCAACACTCCCAGGATTTTCTCATATCAAAGGTCATTATAGTATACATTTTCTTTTAATGTCAATAAAATTGGTGCTTATGGCAGCCGGCAGCAAGGCTGCTAGATGATCTTCTCCCAGATAAAACCGATGATCACTTTGAGCAGGCCGGCTGCAGGTACAGCAAAGATCAGCCCTAAGGGGCCTGCCAGATAGCCGCCAACAAGGAGAACAAAGACTGTAGCCAGAGGATGCAGCCCAACCCGTTCACCTAACAAACGAGGGGTGAGTATACTGCCTTCTATCTGCTGCACCAACAAAAAAATACCCAGCATCAACACACCCTTCCAGCTGCTGATGGAAAGGGCAAAACCAACCACTGGAATCGCTGCCAGTATAGGGCCGAAAACCGGAATTAGGTCAGCAATGGCGGTAAAGATCCCAATCAGGATGGCAAAAGGTATTTTGAGCAGAGCCGCCCCTATCCCTGTGAGGAAACCCACTATTAAAGATATCAACAGGTGTCCCCGCAGAAACTGGCTGAAGATCAGGTCACCTTCGCGCAGCAAAAAAAGCAGATCACTACGCAAATTAGGGGGCAGAAAGGCTAAAAATTTTTTTTTCAAATGGTCGAAATCCCTGATGATGTAATAGGCCAAAAAGAGAGCAAGGAGAAAACTAGGCAGTAGGTAAAGGCCCTCAATCAGCATCTGAGCGAAACTGCGCATCCCCTCAAAAATAGAACTGCGGAGATCACCGATGGTTTCCTTAAGAATTTGATATGCTTCAGGGGGTAGATAGGTGCGTGTCAGCAGTTTGTCAAAAAAACTCTGCACCCTTGCCCATGTTTCAATATAAACAGGGATTATACTGGCAAAGGATTTAAGTTCTTGATATAATGCCGGTACAAAAAATCCAAAAAAAATGCCGGCAATGATCAATACTGCGGCATAAACAGTCAAGATGGATTTTGTTCTGTTTACCCCCCTGTTTTCCAAACTACGGACAAGGGGATAAATGATATATGCCATGATAATGGCTAAACCGAAAGGAACAAATACAAAGCGGACATAATAGAAAAACAGCCCTGTAAATAACCCTACCAAACAGAGAATAAGGATGCTCAGGGTGCGTCGCTGCATATAATTATCCTCCAAAGGTTAACGGCGCATCATCTCCAGCATTCCTCTGGATATACCGCGCAGGACACGCCTGGCACTTTCCCCCATTTCCTCTGCTTTTCTCATATCATTTCCCTGACGAGATGAAATAAATGCCCC
>DULM01000037.1 GCA_012840405.1 Syntrophomonadaceae bacterium
ACTTCGGTGTTAGCTGCAATATGATCCATATGCCCATGGGTATTAACTACATATTTTACATTAAGCCCTTCTTTCTTTATTTCTTCCAGAATTCGCTGACCCTCACCACCAGGGTCGATCACCAGAGCATCTTTTGTCTCTTCACACCAAACCAAATAGCAGTTTGCTGCAATTGTGCCAACAGGCAATCTCTTAACTTTCATAAAAGGTCCTCCCTATTTAAAATGCTTTTTTGCTGTCCAGCAGAATTGTAACAGGCCCATCATTGACAATTCCAACTTCCATCATGGTCTGAAACTCACCAGTTACTACATTAAGACCGCTCGCTCTCAAGTATTCCACTACCTTTTCGAATAAGGGCAGAGCATTATCAGGAGGCGCTGCATCAGTAAAACTTGGCCGTCTCCCTTTGCGGCAGTCACCATAAAGTGTAAACTGAGAAACCACCAGCAGGTCCCCTCTCAGATCAGTGACAGATAAATCAAATTTCCCTTCCTCATTGGGGAATATTCTTAAGTTTAAGATCTTATCAGCTAGATAACAGGCATCACTTTGATCATCATCTTTTCCTACACCAATTAATACAACAAGCCCGGCATTTATCGGGCGCATTTCCTGGTCCTCTACCCGCACCCAGCCGCGGCTCACTCTCTGGATCACAGCTCTCAAAAAAACCACTCCTTAACTGGGTACCACTCGGTGTACCTCCAATACATCGCTGACATGGCTGACCTTTTGCATAATTTTATAAAGATGTTCAACATTATGTATTTCCAGTTTTAAATTAACTTTAGCCATTCTATTCTTCAAAACCCTAGCATTGACCGCGTTGATTACCGTATCGGTTTCTGTAATAGTAGTCATAATATCTGTTGTTAGATGGGGACGGTCAAAGGCTTTCACCTCTATTTCTACCTGATAGGAGGCAGGGACTTCTTCATCCCAACTCACCTCTATTATCCGCTCGGTTTCCCCACGAAAATGATGGAGGATATTAGGGCAGTCTGCCCTGTGCACTGATACACCTCTCCCCCGTGTAATATAACCGATAATCTTGTCGCCAGGCAATGGATTGCAGCAGTGTGAAAGGTGAACTGCCAGATCTGTTACCCCTTTAACCCGGACACCTGTAGCTACGGTTTTCTTTTTCTCAGGTATTTTCAACAGCAGTTGAGTCTCTTCGATGGCAGGTACAGTTTCTTCTTTTTGCAAATCAGCCCGCACCTTGCTGATCACAGTAATCGGAGAAATAGTACCCCCTCCGATTCCCGCAAACAAATCCTCCACTGATTGAAAACCAAGCCGCCTACAAATTTCCTCTATCCCTTCAATCTTATAAAAAGCAGCTGGATCATAGCCCTGTTTGCGCAACTCTTTTTCCAGTAGATCTCTTCCCCGAATGATATTCTCAACCTTCTGCTCCTTTTTAAACCACTGCCTGATCCGGTTTTTCGCCTGCGAGGTCTTGACAATAGAAAGCCAGTCACGGCTTGGCCCACCGCTCTGTTTGGAAGTAAGTATTTCAACAATATCACCATTTTTCAACTGATAATCAAGAGGCACTATCTTACCATTGACCTTAGCGCCAATACAGCGGTTGCCCACTTCAGTATGAATGCGGTAGGCAAAATCGATAGGTACTGAGCCAGAGGGGAGTTCCACAACATCCCCTTTAGGGGTAAAAACAAAAACAACATCTGAAAAAAGATCGATTTTCAGGGATTCCATAAACTCCCGGGCATCGCCCAATTCAAGGTTCCAATCCAAAATCTGGCGCAGCCATGATAGTTTCTTGGCAAATTCCTCATCTGTGGGACGGCCACCCTCTTTATATCTCCAGTGGGCCGCAATTCCATATTCTGCGGTGCGGTGCATTTCAAAGGTGCGGATCTGCAGTTCAAATGGCTCACCCAGGGGGCCGATCAGAGTGGTATGCAGTGATTGGTACATATTCTGTTTGGGCATAGCAATATAATCTTTGAAACGCCCAGGGATCGGCTTCCACATGGTATGGACTATGCCCAGAGTGGCATAACACTCTCTTACTGAATTGACAATAACCCTCACCGCAACCAGGTCATAGATTTCAGAAATGTCTTTATTCTGATCCACCATCTTTCGGTAGATGCTGTAAAGGTTTTTTGGCCTTCCCGATATATCAGCCTTGATACCTGCTTCATCCAATCTATCCTTCAGTTTGCTGATCACTAAATTGATGTAATCTTCCCGTTCCTTGCGTTTTTTCGCTATTTTATCCACCAGTTCATAATATTTTTCTGGTTCCAGATAACGAAAGGCCAGATCCTCGATCTCCCATTTAATTTTATAGATCCCTAAGCGGTGGGCTACAGGAGCGAAGATCTCCAGGGTTTCCTGGGCAATTTCACGCTGCTTTGCAGGTGGGTGATGTCTCAAAGTACGCAGGTTATGCAGACGATCTGCCAGTTTGATCAGTATTACCCGGATATCCCGGGCCATCGCGATAAACATCCTCCGCAGATTTTCCGCGTGGCGTTCTTCTTTTGACTTATATTCAATTTGGCCGAGTTTGGTCACTCCGGCGACCAGAAAACGCACAGCAGAACCGAACTCTGCCTCAATTTCATTAAGGGTAACCTCCGTATCCTCCGCAACATCATGCAAGAGACCTGCAATTATTGAAGTAATATCCAACTGTAGCTCTGCCAGGATATAAGCCACTTCCAGAGGGTGCTGAATAAAGGGTTCACCAGAATTCCTAAATTGACCAGCATGAGCTTTTTCCGCGAAATAATAGGCGCGCTTCACCTTTTCCCGGTCAAAGCCTGGATAGTAACTTTCGATCTTTTCTAAAAGACGCTCTGGTTCCACCTGCACCCTCCTTCCTTATGTGATATGGTATGGTGTATACATTATTTCTGTCAAGCGAACCATCACTTCTCTTTGGTATTACTTAGAGGAAAAACTCTTCGAGGATAATTCCTTCGCCCTGCCCTTTTTTGGTAAGCGCCCCAGCAGAACACCGATCACAAATCCACAAAAAGCGGTTCCGAAAATGACCAACACAAGGGGGATACCAGGCACAGTCCAGAATAAAAACTTGATAGAAACAGGCCCTGCATTTTGGACAGCAAAAACAGCAATTAATATGACAAACAGAAAAACTCCCATCATATAATACTGCATTTTCATCTTTCACCTCTTAAGCAATGCAGATCTTTATCCTGAATTATTCGCTTCTGATCTATTAATTCCTTTCTCTTTGGCTGTTTTCTAATAGTATCTGGCATTTTTCGCTCTCTTTACAACTCAGACAATCCTCTCCGTTCCTGCAGGGTTCCACATGGATCAGCACCTGGGCACCAGGGTATTTTTCCATGATCTTTCCTTCAATAACATCACAGAGTTCATGACTATCTGTAATGCTCTTATGCTGGGGCACCACTAGGTGCAGATCAATAAACCTCTGTGATCCCGCCTTACGGGTCCTCAATTTATGAAAACCGATAAAACGATCTCTGTGTTCTTGGAGAACCATCCTGATTTCCTCTTCTTCATCCTGGGGCAAACTGACATCCAGTAAGGGATAAAATGCTTTAACCATAAGCTCACAGGCAGCCTTGATAATTAACAGAGCCACACCAATAGCGAGCAAAGGATCAAACAAATGAATACCGGTCATCCAAAGCAGTAATAACCCCCCTGCCACCCCTGCTGAAGTATAAACATCTGTTCTCAGGTGGAGTGCATCTGCCTCGAGTGCTACAGAATCAGTCTTGACAGCTGTTTTCATCAAGAGAGAAGAAACAACCCAATTAACAGCAGCAGAAAAAGCCATCACCATCAGCCCCAAAAGGGGAGACTCCACCCGGGCACCTGTGGTGATTTTGAACACTGCCTCTCTGATAATCCATATAGATGCCGCAAAGATCAGTAATGCTTCGATCACTGCAGATACATTTTCAATCTTCCCATGACCGTACTGGTGCTTTTGATCTGGCGGTTTGCCGCTCTTACTCACGGCAAATAAAGCGATCAAAGCAGCCAGTAGATCCAGTCCTGAATGTATCGCCTCTGAAAGCACACTGACCGAACTGATGCTGATCCCCACAGCTAACTTGATCACTACTAATACTGAGTTGGATAGAACGGACAGCCTTGCCACCTCTACCTTTTTCAAGCTGACACCCCCGTTTTACTTAATATATAAAAAGGACTCCATCAAGGTTAATAAAAATGCTTGATGAAGTCCCACGGGATTCAATAAACCCGCTGTCTGAAACAGACCCAGCTCAAAGTATTGAGCCTGACCTTGTTATCAAAATCTTAACACAGCCGGCAGCAGCTGGCAATTAAATGAAAATGAGAATTAACCTCAATTAGCGTAAACCAGCATCAGATACTCCTGCACTATCAAAAGTAGCCATCTCTCTAACGATCTTGAGGGCCGCATCGATCAGATTAAAAGCAAGTACTGCACCTGTTCCCTCTCCTAAACGCATATTCATATGCAGCATAGGTTTTAAACCTAGCCAAGAGAGCATCATTTTGTGCCCTGGTTCCTCTGAAAGATGTGAAGCGATCATATAATCGACAGATTGTGGCGCTAAAGCCTTGGCGATCATAGCACCGGCACCGGAAATAAAGCCATCGATCACTACAGGAACCCCTCGTGATGCTGCACCCAGGATCACTCCGGCAATACCTCCGATCTCAAATCCCCCTACTTTAGCCAGTACATCGAGACCATCCCTGGAGTCAGGTTTATTGATTTTGATCGCCTGTTCCACAGCACTGATCTTGCGCTTTAGCGCTTCAGACTTGATGCCTGTGCCCTTACCTATAATCAGATCTGCAGGAAAACCGGTAAAGGCTGCGAGAACAGCAGAACTGGGTGTAGTATTGCCGATCCCCAGATCACCTGTTGCCAGGATTTGTGCGCCCTTGTTGATCTGCTCAATAGCTGCCTCGATCCCCCCTTCTACGGCAACTCTGGCCTGCTCCCTGGTCATGGCAGGGCCTTCACTGAGATCAGCTGTGCCCGGACCCACCCTTTTTACCACAAGGCGGGGATCATCCACAGGTCTTTTAACACCAAAATCAACACAAACTACTTCTGCACCCACATGCCTGCTGAGCACATTAATAGCAGCTCCCCCGTTCAACATCCCTATCAACATCTGAATTGTCACTTCCTGCTCAGCTGCGCTGACACCCTTGGCTGCCACCCCGTGATCAGCTGCACAGGTGATCACAGCTTTCTTTTCCAGATCGGGGCTTAACTTCCCGGTAATCCCCGCTATTTTAACCGCTACATCCTCTAGCAGCCCCAAACTTCCAAAGGGTTTGATCAGGTTCTTCTGGTGCTCACTGGCTCGCTCCATAGCCTCTGCATCCAATTTCCTGATCCCTTCAATTGTGTTTTCCAGCAGCATCAATCAAAACCTCCCTCAAAGTATTGTTGTTTTATAAAAAAAGTCCCCAACTCTTATCAGAGTTGGGGACTTTTCCATCATCCCTCAACATTCCCTTTTGGGGAACTCAGGTTAACAGGCAGGTATCCTGGCTTCCGGTTCATCCTCCCCTGCGCCTTCCCAGACCGGTAAACCGTCCAGTGGCATGATGCAGGTTTGTTCCCGGTTACAGTGGCGGGACCGCTCAAGGATTTTCACCTTGATTCCCTATTCTCCTTATTAAAAGGCACCTGTCACCAAAGATATTTAATTAATTCTATTTTACATAATATTTTTGCTTTTTCAAGAGCTGATACTTATATACTATCGCCCCGCAGCCGCCGAAAATCATAATAAAGCGGGCTTGCCAATAAAACAGATGAATAACATCCTGCAACAACACCGATTAACAGTATAAGGATAAAACTTCTGATGGTATAACCACCGATAAGGATCAATGCTGCCAGAACAAAAACCACGGTCAAACTTGTATTTATTGATCTGGTAAGGGTCTGCATAATAGAGCGGTGAATAATCCCATCCAAAAACTCACCCTTCTTTTTCTTTCCCATGTTTTCCCTGACCCGGTCAAAAACGATAATCGTATTATTAATCGAATACCCAACAATGGTCAATAGGGCAGCTATAAAGGCTCCATCAACCTCCAAACCCAGCAGAGATACTAACCCCACAGTTACCAGAATATCATGAATTAAGGCAGCAACAGCAGCCAGTCCTGATAAAAACTCGAAACGGATAGTAATATAAATGACCATTAAAACAAAAGCAATAATCACTGATAACAATGCATTATTGCGCAACTCTTTCCCAATTGTGGGCCCAACACTCTGATTGCGCAGCAAAGTATAACTGCCAATCTTTTCTTCCATACTTTTCAACAGTTCTCCACTTTTCTCCTGGGATAAATCTTTTGTGCGGATGATGATCACATTCCCTTCACCCTCCTGCACCCTGCTGTCCTGGGAGATGCCGGCATCTTCCAGCACTGAACGCACATCGGCGATATTCACTGCCTGTTTAAAATTCATTTCGATCAAAGTGCCACCAGTAAAATCAATGCTATAATTCAAACCCTTCACACCAAAGGAGAGCAAACCAATGATGATGATAAAAAGAGACAAAAAGTAGAAGTACTTCCTGGCTTTGACTATATTCATGCCCTGTCACCTCCCAGTTTAACACCATAGGCCCAAGGATTGATCACCAAGCGCGACCGTGCCACCAAATGCAGCACAAAGCGTGTAAATGTAATGGCTGTAAACATGCTCACCAAAATTCCGGTGCCCAGAGTGATGGCAAAACCCTTGATAGGGCCTGTACCAAGGAAGTAGAGCACTAAAGCCGCGATCAAGGTTGTCACATTTGAGTCCAGAATTGCCCTAAAAGCATTTTTAAAACCAGCATCAATGGCTGAGCGCAAGGTCCTTCCCGCCCGCAGTTCCTCTTTCAAACGCTCGTAGATGACAATATTGGCATCCACTGCCATTCCGAAAGAGAGAATTATACCTGCGATACCTGGTAGTGTCAGTGTTGTCCCAAGCAGGATAAAAATTCCCGCCATAATAAGCCCATAAACAAGCAAAGACAGGTCAGCAATAACACCGGGCCATCTATAATAAAGCAGCATAAATATAAAGATAGCCACCACACCGATTACTCCAGCCTTCAAACTGAGATTCAGGGACTCCTGACCCAGAGTGGGGCCAATATTTCTCATCTCCATCAATTCCACATTTACCGGAAGTGCACCTGAGCGCAGCAGTAAAGCTTCCTGCTGGGCCTCCTCCAGCGATTGATAGCCACCGCTGATCTCTGCGTTGCCGCCAGGGATAGGCCCGCTGATGGTCGGGGCAGTAATTAACTGATCATCAAGATAGATAGCCAATTTCCTGCCCACATTGGCAGTTGTCACCTCTTCAAATATTTTTGCACCCTCATCATTAAAGGTCAGGGCAACATATGGTTCATTAGTATCGGGACGGAGCATAGCCCTAGCATCCTTCAAATGCTTCCCGGTCAGGACAGTTTTGCCGTCTTCTGTTTTAAACTCCATGTGTGCCGTTCTTCCCAGTAATTCCACAGCTTCCTGAGGGTCTTTGACACCGGGCAGTTCTACCACAACTCTATTGTTGCCCTCTTTTTGTAAAAGAGGTTCTTTGAGACCATAGGCATCGATTCTGTTACGAAACACACCGATCAATTTATCAACAGCATCATCGGTTACAGGTGCTCCTTCAGAGGGAACTGCCTCATAAACCACATGCACCCCACCCCGCAGATCAAGACCCAGCTGTTGTTTCAGTTTTCCTGCTATGGGCTTTGCTGTGAAAATGGCGGTTCCGATTATTGCCGCTACCAGAACGAAAAAGAACACCGCTTCCGGCCAGCTGATTCCAGCTTTTTTTTGCTGTGGCCCTGCATCCTGCATCTCTTTTATCAAATGTCGTGCTTTTGACCGCTTTCCCTTTTTCCCTGCCACTTACTTCTCTCCTTCCTTTATAATTAAACAAGTTTCTTATCATTGATCACCAGACCAAATGTGCAGCCTAAAAACTCCGCGGCCCTTCTGCACATCATCATCCTGCTTAAAAAGATTTCGAAATAATCCATCACCGGGCTAATATGGGGGTCAATATCCAATTCAAGCAAAATCTGCTTACTATCCGGATCCACCCTTAAAAAAGAGCGCTCAACTGCGTAATTCACCCGGTCATGAATATCAAAGCCGGCGATATTCTTATTGCGCACCCTGGTCCTGTGCACATCAGATTTATCAGCCAGGATTATTGCAGCAGCCACATTATTGACCGGCTGCCCTGTCCCTTCATCATGATTGCCAATGGCAGAAACCACCGTAAAAATTTCATCAGGGGGCATCCTGGTTTGCTCCAGGATATAATAGGCCAAGATGGCACCTGACAAATGGTGGCCGCTCCTGTTAACCACGTTCCCAATATCGTGCAGGTATCCGGCAATCCTTGCCAGTTCAGCCTCCCGTTGAGGGTAACCCAGCAGCCGGAGAACATTATAAGCGATACTGGAAACAAGGCTGATATGGCGGAAACCATGCTCTGTAAAACCCATCACTTCCAGGTTAGCATTACCAACCCTGATCAGTGTTTCTACCATAGGGATGGTTTTAATCTCTTCCAGAGTAATCGGATCCCCTGACATTTTATTCCCTCTCCTGATTTACTCTAATTGGAATTCTCTAAAATATGATTATATCCTTTTTTATAACTCATACTGCTTGAAAAAAGCCTCCTTCTCCTCTTCAAAACTGCCATCTCTGATGGACTGGCGAATTTTTTCCATAACACTCAATGTAAAATGGAGATTATGGATGGTCAGCAGGCGGGGACCCAATATCTCCCCAGCGTGAAATAGATGCCTCAGGTATGCTCTGCTGTAATGCTGACAGGTATAACAGCTGCATCCTTCCTCTATTGGGGAAAAATCATCTGCATATTCAGCATTGCGCACTACCACCTTCCCCCGCCAGGTAAGAGCTGTTCCATTGCGGGCGATCCTGGTGGGCAGAACACAGTCAAACATATCGATCCCCCGGGCCACCCCCTCCCAGAGGCAGTCAGCTGTACCTACACCCATCAGGTATCTGGGTTTGTTTTCCGGCAGCAGAGGGGTTGTAGATTCCAATACCTCATACATGACCGACTTTGGCTCACCAACACTTAAACCTCCTACAGCATAACCGGGAAAATCGAGGCCAGTAATCTCCCGGGCACTGCGCGCCCGCAGTTCTGGGTAGACACTCCCCTGGACAATCCCGAACACCACCTGACCTGGTGCATGGGGAGCTTTCAGACAGCGTTCTGCCCAGAGTGTGGTTCTCTTCACCCCTGTTAAGGCCTCTTCATAAGAACAGGGGAAAGGGGAGCACTCATCAAATGCCATGGCGATGTCAGAACCCAATATCCTCTGTATCTCCATGGACTCCTCTGGACCGATAAAGTGCTTGGATCCGTCCAGGTGTGATCTGAAATACACACCCTCATCTGTGATCTTGCGCAGTTTAGACAGGCTGAACACCTGAAAACCACCGCTGTCAGTAAGGATCGGGCCAGGCCAGTTCATAAAGCTGTGCAGCCCACCTGCTGCTCTGATGATCTCCGTCCCAGGCCGCAGGTAGAGGTGGTAGGTATTGGAGAGGATTATCTCAGCCCCTAGCCCCTTTACCTCCTCTGGGGTAAGGGTCTTGACCGTGGCCTGGGTCCCGACGGGCATAAAGGCAGGGGTATGGATCTTTCCCCTTGGTGTATGAACCACTCCCAGCCGTGCCATACTCCTGCTTGACTTCTTAATAAGTTCGAAATGAAAGAACCCCACCTGGGATACCTCCTTACAGTATCAACATGGCATCACCATAACTGAAGAATCTGTATCGCTTTTCAACAGCCTCCCGGTAGGCATTCATCACATGGTCATAACCCCCAAAGGCACAGACCAGCATCAGCAGTGTAGAGCGGGGAAGGTGGAAATTAGTTATCAGACCATCAACCACCCGGAAATGAAAGCCCGGGTAAATAAACAATCTGGTCCTCCCTTCTCCCTCCTGGAGTTCTTCCTGCTCTTTTGCTGCACTTTCCAGCAGCCGTACAGATGTTGTGCCAACTGCGATCACCCGCCGGCCCTCCTGTTTGGCCCTGTTGATCTTGCGAGCGTTAACAGCATCAAGCTTCCAATACTCAGCATGCATCTGGTGGTCCTCTACCCGCTCAACACGCACAGGCCGGAAGGTCCCCAAGCCCACATGAAGCAGCACAAAGGCAAACTCCACACCCTTTACCTGCAGCTCATTGAGAATTTCCTCTGTAAAGTGCAGGCCAGCAGTTGGTGCTGCAGCAGAGCCTAGGGAACGGGCATAAACCGTCTGGTAGCGCTCCTTATCCATCTCCTCAGCAGGCCTTTTGATATAGGGAGGCAAAGGAACCTCTCCGATTTTAAACACATGGTCCCAAAATTCCGCCTGATCCTTGCTATTAAACTTAATGATCCTTCCACCTTCTTCTGTGCGCTCACAGATCACAGCCTGCAGTTGCCCATCACCAAAGGCAACCAACTCCCCTTCTTTAGCCCGCTTTCCAGGCCGCACCAGGGCTTCCCAAGTACAGCACTCCTTTTCCTCGAGCAGAAGCACTTCCAGGCTACTTCCGGTTCTGACCAACTGTCCCTTCAGCCTTGCGGGAAAAACCTTAGTTTCATTGAAGACCAGTAGATCCCCTTCCCTCAGAAAATCCATAATCTTTTTGAAGTTAGAATGAATTACCCTCCCTGTGGTCTTGTCCAAAACCAATAGACGTGAGCTATCCCGCTCTTCTGCGGGATACTGGGCGATCAATTCCTGAGGAAGTTCATAATCAAATTCATCTACCAGCAATTCCGATATCCTTTCTGCTAAATTTGCTCTAAGGAGTCTTTTTCCAATACAAATGTATTATACCACCATTACAAAAGGTAAACACCTTTCAGTATTTAGGATCGCTGAAATAAAAAAGCACTATCATCCTATGCAAAAAATAAGGGTTGACAAGATGAGAACAATAGATAATAAATTTTATAATAAAAATCAGTGGTGATATAAAGATGAGCCAAAATCAATCCTCCAATCTTACAGATATGCCAACAAACACAACTAGATCAAGTTTGAACCTTCGCATGACCGTCTATGTATCACTGTTTACAGCACTGATCATTATTGGAGGCTACATCAGTGTGCCTCTTCCTTTCGGGCCTGTTCCAATAGTATTAGCTGATCTTTTCGTAATGGTAACAGGGCTTTTTCTTGGGTTCAAATGGGGATTGACCAGTGTTGCTCTCTATTTATCTTTGGGAGCACTTGGTTTGCCTGTCTTTGCCAGTGGCACATCTGGTCTGGCGGTTCTTTTCGGTCCTACCGGCGGTTACCTATTTGGTTATTTGCTGCTAGTGGCTTCTGTGGGCTTTATTGCCAGCAAAGGGAAACAGTCAATTATCAGAAATCTGATAGCTTTAATCATCGGCAATATGCTCCTCTATGCTATTGGAGTGCCATGGCTCAAAACAGTGATGAATTTTGGTTGGGCTGGTGCACTGGCAGCCGGATTAACCCCTTTTCTACCGGGCACTGTGATCAAGATAACCGTTGCTGTTGCTCTAAGCCGTGTTCTCCTACCCCGCTTCAAACAAACATTGCTTTCGGCTTCTGTTAAGTAAAGATAGTGGAGATGACAAAATGGCCCTTTTGGAAACACAAGATTTAACACACATTTTTCCAGATGGCACAGTAGCCATTCAAAATATAAATCTCAAGTTCAATGAGGGAGAATTTGTGGTCATTGCAGGAGCCAATGGGTCTGGGAAAACGGTTTTCGCCCGACACCTTAACGGCTTACTAAAACCCACAAAAGGGAAAGTTTTGATCGATGGAGAACCGATAACCAAAAATATTGTTGAAACAAGAAAAAAAGTCGGGCTTGTTTTTCAAGACCCCGATAGCCAGATCGTTGGACAAACTGTAGCAGAGGATGTGGCTTTTGGTCCTGAAAATCTCAATCTACCAGTGGACCAAGTTGAAGCTGTTGTCAAAGAATCACTGGAAGCAGTGGGGTTAAGCCGGTTATCCACTCGCAGCCCCCATACCCTGTCTGGCGGAGAAAAGAGAAGGCTTGCTATTGCAGGAATACTGGCCATGAGACCCAAGATCATTATACTTGATGAACCTTTTACAGGGCTTGACTATCCCGGTGTAGTGCAAGTCCTGAAACAAATTATACAACTCCATAAAACAGGGCATACAATACTTCTGATCACACACGAACTTGAAAAGATACTGGCACATGCTGATAGATTGGTGATCTTACATAAGGGAAAATTGGTTGAGGATGGAAAACCAGAAGATGTAATTTATCGTTCGGAAAACTACGGTGTAAGAATGCCCCTTAGGGATGGAGAAAAGGTTGCTGCATTGACATGGCTGAAATGACCTTTTTTCACTACATACATAGGGATACAGTATTGCATAGGATGGACGGCAGATTTAAGCTTCTGTGTATGTTATTGCTTAGTTTGTCGGCTAGTTTCGCCTCCCAGCTACAACACTACTTAGTGTTGTTGTTTGTTGTGACTCTCGCTTTACTGATCGCAAAGCTACCTTTCAAAGCTTTATTAAAGGATCTAAAATTTTTTGGCATATTAATTTTAATTGTTTTTGTCGTTAATGCATTCAACATACCCGGTGATCCAATTCCCAACTTCCCTATCACCAGCATTTCCCTACAAGGGGTGATCACAGGTTTACGCTTTGCAGCACGGTTAACCATTATCATCATCGTTTGTGCTGTTTTAACTGGAACAACACCTTTAATGACCCTGAGAAATGTTATTGAATGGTACTTACGCCCTCTTCCTTTTGTACCAGAGGTAAGGATCGCTACCATGATCAACCTTACCTTCATGCTGATCCCTCTTATCTTTGACAACTTTGCTGAGATGATGAAGGCTCAAAAAGCTCGTTGTGTTGAGTTGAGAAAAAACCCCATCAAGCGTATAAATTTTATTGTTTTTCCACTCCTTAACCAAACCCTCAGAAGAGTTGATGAAATAGCCTATGCAATGGAAGCAAGGTGTTATTCAGAAGTGAGGACTAGAGCAGTTTTTAAAAGCAATAAAATAGACTGGCTTCTGCTTGCGATCTGTTTATCAGTCTTCCTTTTCGTTATCCTGTAGATGTTCCCAGTCGCCCTTCGGCTCCCTTCAGCACCCAACTTTTCAGTGGGTTCCCGACCCTTGCCAGACATACCGCCTACAGCTTGCTTCATGTTCTTTCAACCCACCGGTTCAGTGGCCTTACTGAGCAAATCAAAAAGGCGGCTCTGAGATGAACCCAGTGCCGCCTGGATTGCTGCTAGCTTATAGCGACTAACCAATAGATTTAACAGCACATTTTCGCAATTCAGGTAGTATTTGGTCGATAAGGGACACTAGTGAATAGAGTGAATAGAGAATGATAAAAAACATTTTAGCAGGTAATCCCAAAAAAAGTGCGACTCCCCTTATTCAACGGCGCAGAAAAAGATTGACAATCAAGGTCAAGAGGAGACTCAATAGCAAACAGGTGACCAGGGGAAAATAAAAAGTAAAATTCCCTTTCTGGTAAAAGATATCCCCAGGCAGTCTACCAAAAGGAGTTATTTTACCCAGCAGCAGGAGGAATCCTCCAGCGATCAATAAAAAAACTCCTCCCATTACCAGCAGTTTGCCCAAAGAAGAAAAGCTATCCATTCTTTTTATCGCTCCCTTCATATCTCTCCTGTTCACTGTACAGACAACCACAGTACTGCTGGCGATAGAGCCCCATCTGTTTAGCCTGCCTTCTTCCTTCACTAAAACCCTTCCTCCAGTCAAAATAAAGAAAGGGTATCCCCTCCTTTTCCCCTACCTCAGCACCCAGTTGCTGCAGCAGATCATGCTTCTGCCAGGGGCTTACCAGCAGGGTAGTGGTAAAACCATCAAACCCCTCTTTTTTTGCCCTGGCTGCGGTCTCCTGCAAACGCCGCAGATAACAGTAACGGCAGCGCTCCTTTTCTTTATAAGCCACATCCCGGAAATAGAGCTCTGGTTGATAAGCGTCTGCTATCAGCAGAGCTATGTCCAACTCCTTGGCCAATTGCTCTGCCCCCTCACGTCTTTTCGCGTATTCCTGATAAGGATGAATATTTGGGTTGTAAAAATAGCCTTCAACCTCATAGCCCTGTTTTAATAGATCCTGCACAGGATAGATTGCGCAAGGGCCGCAGCAGATATGCAGCAGTATCTTCACACTAATCCTCCTCCGTAAACAGCCTTTGCTGATTTGGTTTTCTCTCCTGCGGATAAGGAATCCCCAGATGGGCATAGGCTAGCGGGGTGGCCACCCTTCCCCTGGGAGTGCGCTGCAAATAGCCCTTCTGCAACAAATAGGGTTCATAAACATCCTCCACAGTACCAGGCTCCTCCCGGGCAGCAGCAGCCAGTGTTTCCAGCCCTACGGGACCACCCTGAAATTTACAGATAATTGTTTCTAAAATGATGCGGTCCACCTTATCCAGCCCTGCCTCATCTACCTCTAGCCTTTCCAGGGATTTTTTTACCAGATCCAAGGTCACAGACCGGTAACCGCTTACCTCAGCAAAATCCCGGATACGGCGCAGCAGTCTGGTGGCGATGCGCGGCGTCCCCCGAGAGCGGCGGGCGATCTCTAAGGCGCCGTCATCACTCAATTCCATCTTCAATAGATTTGCAGCCCGCAGGACGATTCGATGCAGATCCTCTACAGGATAATAATCCACCCGCAAAATAATCCCAAAGCGGTCCCTTAAAGGCATACTGATCAGTCCGGCCCTGGTTGTGGCTCCGATCAGTGTAAAAGGCGGCAGATCAATGCGCAGCGACCTGGCGCCAGGCCCTTTGCCAATCATAATATCCAGATAATAGTCCTCTAATGCAGGATACAGGATCTCTTCAACTACCCGGGGCATCCGGTGGATCTCATCCACAAACAGAACCCCATTGGGTTCTATATTGGTCAGTACTGCAGCCATATCACCGGCTCGCTCCAAAGCGGGGCCAGAGGTACAATAGAGCCGTACTCTCATCTCTTCCGCAATAATATAAGCTAATGTTGTTTTCCCCAAGCCAGGGGGCCCGTAAAGCAAAACATGATCCAGAGCATCCTTCCGCTTCCGGGCTGCCTTAATAAAAACATCCAGATTCTCTTTCAGTTGGTTCTGTCCGATAAATTCCCGCAGTGTACGGGGACGCAGTGTGCTTTCCGCCTCATCCTCTTGGGGTAAGGTTTCTCCAGAAACAAGCCTCTCTTCCATTTATCTACCCTTCTTCCCCAGTTCCCGGAGTGCCAGGCGCAAAACAGCCTCTGTAGAAGTTTCCTCTGCACTCCGCGGTTGTATTTTTCGTAAAACATCCAAGCTTTCCTGGCGGCTGTAGCCCAGAGCCAACAAAGCCTGAACCACTTCGCTGTCAACCTGTTCCTCTACCGTTTTTTCCTCATCATTGAAAAAGGATTCAGGCAGTTTGCCTTTTAGCTCCAGTATCAAACGCTGAGCAGTTTTCTTGCCCACCCCAGGTACTTTCAGGAGTGAATCCACTTCACCCCGTTCTAAAACTGCTGCCAAACTATCCCCAGGGAATTTATCCAGTATGGTCAGGGCAACCCTGGGGCCGATACCTCGGGCAGTGATCAAGACTCGAAACATCGCTCGCTCCTGTGGTGTAGAAAAACCGTAAAGCTGGAGAGCATCCTCCCTCACATACAGGTGAGTATACAGTTCCAACTCCTCACCATTTTTCGGAAGTTTCTGTAACACAGTTGAAGGCACAGCCACCTCATAGCCGATCCCCTGCACCTCCAAAATAACTCTGTCCTCGTCAACACCCCGAAAGTGTCCCCTTAAATAGGAAATCACCACTCCTCACCCCATTCAGTAGCTCTATGAAAAATCCTTGATCTGGTACGGGAAATATAATAGTGGCAGAGGGCAGCTCCCAGGGCATCAGCAGCATGATCCGGCTTGGGGATTTCCTGAAGTCGTAATATCATTTTGATGATCTTCTGCATTTGGCTTTTATCAGCTCTTCCATAGCCGGATATTGTCTGCTTGATCTGTAAAGGTGTATAAGCAAACACTTCAACACCATGGTGAACAGCGGCTAAAATGACCGCCCCTCTGGTATGTCCTACAGTCAAAGCTGTACGGGCGTTTTTACTGAAATAAATCTCTTCTATGGCAAGAGCGTCTGGACGCAATTGTTTACAGAGGTCTGCAATTCCTTGATAAATATTATTAAGGCGAGAAGGCAGATCCTGTTCCCTCTCCACCTTAATCACACCAAAATCGATCAAACTTGCCCTTCTTTCATCGGTTTTAATAGCCCCATACCCGGTGGAAATCACACCGGGGTCAATCCCTAGAATGATCATTTAAAAAACCTCCGCTTTTCAGGATTCGCCCTCCCGTACGCCTGTTCCTTCTTACTTTATTCCATTCTCAGCCCGCACATTGCCCCGTGCCATTGAGGCTGCAATACCGAAAACACACAAAATAGCGAAAACAATAAAAGAAAAATGCATACTCTTCAAAAAGGACAGGAAATTATCAGGAGTAACCTGCATCCCTCCCAGATAGAGGGTAAAGATCAGGGTAACGACACCCATACTCAACATCTGCCCTAACAGCCGCATAGTGCCGAGAATTCCTGACGCAACACCATAGTATTTTTTATTTACCGAGCTCATCACAGCATTGGTATTAGGGGAAGAAAACAGCCCAAAACCAAAACCCAGCAAAAGCAAACAAAGGATCAAGTACATTATAGAGGTGGTTTCAGATAGAGAAATCAGCATCACCACACCCAGTGCAGAAAACCCCATCCCCACAGAGGCCACCAGGCGTGGTTCAATACGGTCCGACAACCATCCTGCCAGAGGAGAAATAATAACCTGCATCAAAGGCTGGAAAACAAGAATCATCCCTGCATGGAGCGCTCCATATCCTTTAATATATTGCAGATAGAGGCTCAATAAAAAACTGACCGCAAAAGTGGCGCTATAGTTAATCAGAGCCGCCAGGTTGGAAAAGGTAAAGGCCAGATTATGATGAAAAAGCCTCATCTCAACCACCGGGCTACTGAACCGCAGTTCCCACCAGATAAAAAAGAGCAGACCAGCAGCACCAACTGCCAGCAGCAGAAAACCTAATGCTTCGGGAACTCTCGAAAAACCATACATGAGGGCAATGACCATGACACCATAGACCAGGGAGCCCACCAGATCAAAGCTTTCACCAACTGCTTCTACCCATTCTCCAGTCAGTTTGGTAAGGACAAGGATAACCACCAAAATACCAAGTAGGGTTGTCATCCCAAAAATACTCCTCCAACCCAGTTGATGAGTTAAAAAGCCTCCCAGTATAGGCCCCAAGGAGAGACCCAAATAAACTGCAGCAACATTAATTCCCAGCGCCTTACCCCGCTCTTTTAAAGGGTAAACTGATATGAGAATGGCTACACCGGTCCCAAACACCATGGCACTACCCAGACCTTGCAAGGCCCTGGTCACCATTAGCAGTTGAGCATTGGGAGCACAGGCAGCCAGCAGTGATGCTATAGTAAAAGCAATGGTTCCATATAAGAAAATTCTCTTTCTTCCATGAATATCGGCTATTCTCCCAAAGGGAACCAGAAAAACAGCAGTAGACAGGAGGTAGATAGTCACCAGCCAGCTCAAATAAACCACATCCACCCCAAATTCATCCCCGATCCCAGGGAGAGCGATGTTCATTGATGAACCAAGAAAAGGTGTGATAAAGGAACTGACAGCAGCTATCAGTGAGGCTACTCTTTTTGTGACCTGATCAGTGGTTACAACATCTTTAGTCATAATTGCGCCTCCAAAAGAAGGAATTCTGTGCTGAACTAATAACAACCTTATTATAACTGATTTATTTTCACAAGAGGGCTGCTGCGGAACTAAAAAAAGTTTTATCAAGCAAAAGTTTAAGCGGTACAAACTATGTTTAATACAAAAATGGGGCAACACACAGGCTTTATTGGCTTGCACAGAACAAAATCAATTGAATTTTTAGCCTGGGTAAAATATTTGATAAACTGAAGAAAGGGGGTGTGCCATGAGTTACCTTGAGCTTTACCGAACTGGTGAACTGGCTAAAAAGATTTCAGTACTCAAAGAATTCCTGGAGCCCTGCCGCCTCTGTCCCAGAGAATGTGGCGCCTCCAGGCTTTCAGGAGAGCGCGGTCAATGTGGTGCCGGAAAAGATGCAGAAATATCAGGATATGGGCCTCACTTTGGAGAGGAACCACCTCTGGTGGGGGGCGGTGGCTCAGGAACAATTTTTTTCGCTTTCTGCAGCCTGCGTTGTGTTTTCTGCCAGAATTTCGAGACCAGCAGGGGAAGGGATAAATATGCTGTAAACACAACTGAGTTGGCTGACATCATGCTCGAACTCCAGGAAAGAGGATGTGTGAACATCAACCTGGTCACCCCAACCCATTACATCCCACAGATTTTGGAGGCGCTGCTGCTTGCCTGTGAACAGGGATTGAAACTGCCCCTGGTCTATAACTGCAGCGGCTATGAGAGACTGAAAATCCTGCGCCAGCTTGATGGGATTATTGACATCTACCTGTCTGACATCAAATATGCCGATAAAGATATAGCACTCAAATACTCACAGATCTCCGATTACCCCCGGGTGGCAAAGGAAGCGATCAAAGAAATGCATCAACAGGTGGGAGATTTGGTGCTGAATGAGGAAGGTATAGCAATAAAAGGCCTGCTAATTCGCCACCTGGTAATGCCAGGGGGTTTAGCAGGCACAGCTTCACTGATGAAATTCATAGCTGAAGAAATATCACCGAAAGCCTGGATCAATATCATGAATCAGTATTACCCTACCTATCTGGCTCACCGCTACCCAGAAATTAATAGAAGGATCACCTTTAAAGAGTACCTGGAAGCATTAAAAGCAGCAGAACAAGCCAGCCCTGATTTTAATCTGATATATTAAATTGAATTATTATTGAATTGTTATATTTTATAACCCCAACAACAATTATAAAAAGTACTGTTTGGACTCTTTTTCAACACTCCCAGGGTTACGGGAGGGGAGCGTTCAAGCAACCGCCTCCCGCATATAACCTTCGTTATAAGCCCCGGGGTTTGTAGGTGGCAAATGAAACATCCTATTAAACTTTAAAAATGTTTACCTGTTGCTGCAGTTCACTGGCGAGTTTCGCCAATTGACTCGCTGCTGCTGAAATCTCTTCACTAGATGCAGTTTGTTCTTCTGTAGAAGCAGCCACTTCCTCAGTAGCTGCCGCACTTTCCTGAGATATAACAGCCACTTGTTCGATTCCGGTTCTTACATCTTCGGCATTTTTACTGAGTGCCATAGCTGTTCGGGCAACATCATTAATTTTATCAACCAAAGCCTCTATCGCTGTACTTATTTCACTAAATGCTTGAGAAGTAGCATCAACCGCTGTTTCCTGTTCCCCAACAGCATATATCGCCTGTTCCATTTCATTATTAGCCCTGCCGATACCGCCTTGTATTTCCTTAATAATGGCTCTGATCTCCTG
>DULM01000219.1 GCA_012840405.1 Syntrophomonadaceae bacterium
ACCACTGGTGCTGGTTGAGGCTCAGGTTTTGGAGTTACTGCATCTCCTACTGTGAACTCCATCTTTTGTTTGCAAACTTTACGTTTTTCGGCAGTACACCCCATTTTCTCTAACTCGTCTGATGTTAGTTTGTGTCCAAATGCTGCAATTTCACAATAACTGATAGGCCCACTGATTGAATCATACTCTTTCCAATGCTCGCACTTAATAGACATTTGCTGATACCCCTCTTCTTTTTTCTGTTGTAAATGTTGTTTGATTAAATATTGGATCTACAAATTACATATAGCAAAAATCGTGCCAGTATATAAAGAATCCTACAAAAAAAACAAGTCACTGCAAAACTGTGCCGCCAGAAATCTACCCTGTATTCAGGGGTGGGCTCTCACATAATCGGAACCCATCTTTCTGCAGCTGAATATAATATCGATAGCAGAACTTACCAGTGTAAGTGGGGGATATATGGGGAGGGGGTGGGCGTGGGTTGTCATTGCTATTGAAAAAGTTAGATTTTACACTGGATCAATATGCTGCATTATGCAGTACAATCAAAAATTCCAAATACCAGGCAGTTACAGTGAGAGATTATCTAGCAGGGGTTCAGCGGGATAAATATTTGATCATCATGCGCCATGATGTTGAAGAAGATGCCTGTAAAGCTTTAGATATGGCCCGGGTGGAACACAGTTACGGCATCCAGGCCACTTATTATTTCAGGATGAAAAACAAGGTATATGTTCCTGATATTATGGATCAAATTGCATCCTACAACCATGAGATCGGCTACCTATACGAGACCCTGGATAAGACCAAAGGAGATATGGAAAAAGCCATTATGCTTTTTGCAGTGGAATTAGCAATGCTGCGGGAGAGATATGATATTAAAACGGCCTGTATGCATCCCTTGACCGAATATGATAACAAAAAGATTTGGGAGAAATGCAAGCTGGCAAAATTCAATCTCCTTGGTGATCCTTACCTCTCTATGGATTATAATCAAATGCTCTTTTTGTCTGACAGCGGGAGAACATGGTTGGTAGCGAGTTCAACGCTTTCTCCTATGGTTAAGGTTGAGCACACATCTGATCTGATCGATTTAATCAATGATGGAAGGCATGAAAGAATCTGTATTTTGACACACCCTGAAATATGGAGCAAAAATATAGTCGGTTTTTTGGGATTTTATCTGCTCGGTCTTGCTTTAAATGCGGGAAAAAGACTGCTGTCTGTATATCGGGGTCTATTTAAGGGGAGCTAATCGATGAGAATCTAATGATCCGCATGTCAAAGGAGGTGCAGTAAATGTCCATACAAGCGATGATTGATGCGGCCCCACCTGGCGGAACGGTTAATGTGCCCCCGGGAACATACTTTGAGCAACTGGTGATCGATAAACCCCTTACCTTGCAGGGCCCTCCTCCATCAATAGGTGTAGCAATTGTAGATGCCGCTGGTCTGGCAGCTGTCCCTACCTTGCAGATACTATCTAGCCAAGTAACCATCAGGTTTATGACATTTCGCAATGGACCCCACCGGGGTATCCTTGTTGGGTCCACTGATTTCTCTGATCTGGAAGATATACTCATAGAAAACTGCACTATCCAGGGACACGATTTATCAGGGATCATGAATCTCACTCACTCTGCAATGGATGTGGTAAATAGCATTATTGAAAATAACGGTAGTGCTGTTAGCTTTGAAAGAGCGGGAATCTATTTACGCGAGCACAAAAACACAAACATAATAGGAAATATTATTCGCAACAACAATGGTGAAGCGATATATGCACAGGGGGGCAACGAAGGGCTGCTAATCAGAAATAATGTTATGGAAAACCATAATTTCGGTGGAATAACCCTGTCCCGGGATCAAAAAAATGTGACCATTGAGGGCAATACAATTAAAAACTGTGGTTTAGGTACTGATCAGTTTCAAGGCGGCATCGTTATATTTCAAGCTATGGCGGAAAGGATCGTTGATAATACAATAACTAACTGCTATAGGGGAATAATGTGGGGGTGGGTTCCTCAGACGGGACCCCCACCAGATCTAATTCTGATCTCATCCAACCGGATTAGCAATAGTGCGACCGACGGAATATTTCTTTATTCCCAAGGGCCGGGCGGTTTTGATCCGCCTGATCCTTTTCCCCTCAGACCTTTGATCAGCGGAAATCAAATCATTGGCAATGGCAATGCCGGGGTCTATTTAAGTAATTCGTTATTAGGGGCTTTTCCTAATAATGCTAATCCCCGTCTGGATTGCAACAGTATTGAGGGCAATGTGTGGGGGGTCTTAAACCAGACTGCTACTCTTATTAATGCTGTGAATAACTGGTGGGGAGACAGATCAGGACCCTTTCATCCCGTCAAAAATCCCGCTGGTACAGGAAA
Organism: Syntrophomonadaceae bacterium; assembly: GCA_012840405.1. GTDB lineage: Bacteria > Bacillota > DSM-12270 > Thermacetogeniales > Thermacetogeniaceae > DTU068. The sequence continues at coordinate 2,394 of DULM01000219.1, forward strand.
TCCGGTAAGCGATAATGTTGATTTTATACCCTGGAAGATACAGCAACCCATGCCACCCCCAACAATGATCGACTGCGTTGAAACCACGAAAGTATACATGACCTGCAAAGAGTCCCGCATAAAAAAACAGATAATAGATGTTTCGGAAATAGCTCAAGGGGAAGTTGTTAATGTGGCATGCATTGAGGTCAGGCAGGTAGTTGACCAACAGCATTTTGCTGCAGTGAAAAAAATAGAGGGGACAGATATGGCACTGGTAAGTTTTTATTTCGAATATAAGATCAGATTTCAGGATGATACCGGATGGAAGGAACTGACCAGTCCGCCTCTAATTTGCCGGGAGGCTGTTTTGATGCCCTCTCTTATTCAGGATCATCGAATCAATGTAACTGCAGATATTTATCCTCAATGTATGGAGTGTTTTGTCTCAGGCTCTCAGCAAATTACCTGTTTGATATGTATAAATATGTTGCTGCATCTTACCTCACAGGTGCGATTGTCAATACCCACTTACGGATTTTCTTAGAAAAACTGCCTACAGGTAGGCTCCCGATAATAGCCGGTATGCTTGGCTATTATCGGGAGGAGACTTTGCAAGGCAAAGGACTAGATGCCTAACTGGTTCTACTTGTTTCTCGTATTAAATAAAATGAAAATAAGCGGCCCTCCTTTTTCACAGTGCAAGGGCTATGAAAGTGGCATTTTTAGGTCTAGTTCATATAATAACCAAGCAAGGAAAAATAAT
>DULM01000038.1 GCA_012840405.1 Syntrophomonadaceae bacterium
CCACCATCTTCAATGTAGTCCTGGATTACATAAAGCAGTTGATCCCGCACATTGGACACCAATTCCTCCACCTGCATGATGATTAAACGCCCCTCATTACCCAACTCACTGATATAGTTGTCCAGTTCCCGTTCGATACGCAGAACCATTTCCCCACGCTGCACCACCCAGACCACATCATAGACTGTGACCAGGTCGTCAAACTCCAGAGCTGTCAGATTGACCAGGGCTTTATCCAGAACACGCTTGTACTTCTCCAAGGTTTGCAAAGCTTGATTGGCTTTGGAGAGGATCACACTGATGTCCTGCAGGCTGTAGCGTTTATCCCCTCTGTACAGGGTAATCACCCCACGCCTTTGGGATATAGCTATCACCAGAGCGCCGGTCTGGCGAGCGACCCTTTCTGCAGTCCTGTGCCTGATACCTGTTTCCACAGAAGGGACAGAAGGATCAGGGACCAATTGAGCATTGGCATAAAGGATCCGTTTGGCATCACTGCTGAGCACAATGGCTCCATCCATTTTAGCCAGTTCATAAAGACTAGGAGGAGCAAACTCTACATCGAGAAAGAATCCCCCCTCAACCAAAGCCATAACCTCAGGACTGTCACCAATGACAATTAAGGCCCCGGTCTTCGCTCTTAAAATACTGTCCAGACCCTCCCTGAGTGGTGTCCCGGGAGCAACCATTTTCAGGGCGCTGATCATACCGCTGTCATCAGCTTCTTCTCTGATGTCTGCCCCTTTATCCTCTTTATGTTCCTTAGCCTCTCTGACATTTTCCTTTGTTTCCTTTGCTGTGCCTTTAGCTTTAACTGCCTTTTCTTCCTTTACCGCTTCCTCGATTACCTGCTCTGCCATCTCTAACTGTTTCTCTACCAAACCATGCCCCCCCAACTATATCGCATGATCAAGTGCATCCTGCACTGTTCTGATCCCTTTGATTTCAATGCTCTGGTAGCGATCCTGCAGTTCCATACAGCTGATGGGAACCAAAACCCGCTTAAATCCCAAACGAACCACCTCTTTGAGGCGCTGTTCCATTGAGTTGATACCTCTCACCTCACCGGTCAGCCCTACCTCCCCCAATGCTACTGTATCCTGATCAACCGGCCTATTGCGGTAGCTAGATGCCAGAGCCAGAGAAATCCCCAGATCAACAGCAGGTTCGACTACTTTAAGCCCTCCCACAGCATTTACATAGATGTCCTGGGTGGCCAGAAGAAAACCCAAACGTTTTTCCAAAACAGCCGCTGCTAAAACCATCCTATTGTAATCCACACCGGCTGCAACCCTGCGGGGAGACCCGAAAGCAGTTGAGCAAACCAGGGCTTGTATTTCCACCAAAACCGGGCGGGTTCCTTCCATAGCTGCTACAACCACAGACCCGGGCACACCCTTAGCCCTTTCCGCCAAAAAAAATGCCGAAGGGTTGTCCACCTGCTGCAGCCCGGTTTCCTCCATAGAGAAAACAGCCAGTTCATCAGTGGCACCAAAACGGTTTTTTGTACCTCGCAGCAGTCGCAGATTCTGATGGCGGTCACCATCAAAAGAGAGCACCACATCCACCATATGTTCCAAAACTTTTGGTCCTGCCAGTACACCCTCTTTGGTGACATGTCCCACCAGAAAACACGCAATGCCGCGCAGCTTAGCGAGGCGCACAATCTCTGCTGTACACTCCCGGAGTTGGCCGACACTCCCTGGATGCATAGGAAGCTCCGGGTGGAAGGTGGTCTGAATGGAATCAATGATCACCAGCACAGGGGAGAGTTCCTCAATAACCCGGCAGATCTCCAGCAGATCCGTTTCCGCCAGGAAATAGAGTTGAGACGAGTTCGCATTTAACCGCCTAGCCCGCATTCTTACCTGCTTATGGGACTCCTCACCGGAAACATATAAGACAGTGCCATATTCTTCTGCCACAGCATTGGCCAACTGCAGCAGCAGTGTGGATTTCCCGATACCCGGTGCACCCCCCAAGAGACTCACCGAACCGGGAACAATACCCCCACCTAAAACCCGGTCAAGTTCCCCAAAAGATGAAGAAAAGCGTTCTTCATAATCTTCAGCTTCCCCTTCCATCAGAGGAACAGCCTGCTGGCTTTCAGCAGTTTTTTTTCTCGAGCTGCCTTTTTTCTGCACCGGTTCTTCACAAAAGCTATTCCAGGCACCACAGCTAGGACAGCGTCCTAGCCACTTTCCGGTTTCATAGCCGCATTCACCACAAAAAAATCTGCTCTTCTCCCTCAACTGGACCTTAACCTCATTTCATTTTTGTTCCGCACCTTCATTATTATAACAGTTTTTATTTCTTGAAAGAATAGAAAACACTACTGATCACCATAACCCATTAGGGAATTTTTGTACATCTGACCGTTACTGGAAACGCTTGTCTTTTGTACGGCAGCACAGGTTAGGCATGTTAGCCGGCTGGTCTTTGCTCAGTTGATTGTAAACCGAGCATTTGCGCCAGTTCCTGAGGGCTGGTCACTGGCTGGCGGCAGCTATAGTTTTCACAGATGTAAACTGCGGCTCTCCCATCAACAGGCTTTTGATCAGCAGCATGGGGAGCGAGAACTGCGATTCTTCCTCCCTCTTCCCCCTCCTGATAGAAAATTAGTGTGGCTTGAGGCAGGTAAGCAGAGCGCAGCACATCCAGCAACTTCCGAGTCTGCTGGTCATCCAAGTTGCCAGTGACAACGATCTCCTGAGGCGGCCCCAGAAAATAATCCAGAGCGCAAAGATAAAAGGTAAAAGCATAAGGAGCGCGGCCTGCTGCACCGGCAAAAGAACACAGTTGCCGGTAAGCCAGGTCCTTAAAATCCTCTGCTCCTGTCAGCCTGGATAAGTGCAGCAGATTCCAGGCAGCCACCGAATTACCGGATGGGATGGCCAGGTCAGCGATTTCTTTCCCCCGGGCTCCGAGCGCCTCATCCTGATCATCGGCTGAAAAATAAAATCCCCCATTTTCACGGTCCCAAAAAAGAGCGTGCATCTCCCTGGTCAGCCTGATGGCCTCCTCCAAATACTTCACTTTAAAGGTTGCCTGGTAGAGTTCCAAAAGCCCCCAGGCAAGAAAGGCATAATCATCTAAATAAGCAGGGTATGCCGCCTCCCCATCACGATAGCGGGCTAAAAGCCTCCCATCATCTCTGCGCAGTTTTTCCAGCAAAAAATGTGCAGCTTTCGCTGCAGCTTCAGCATAAGTCTGCTCTCCTAGAATCCAGGCACCCCCTGGCTAAAGAAGCGATCATCAAACCATTCCAGGAGGTGAGTATTTTGTCATCTTTGAAAGGGTGAACCCGCTTTTCCCTGGCCGCAAACAGCTTATTGCGCAGGGCATCCACCCTCTCATTCTTCAGGGGATTGCCCCTCTCTGCCTCATCAGGCCCTATTACACCATCCAAGCTTAGTTCAGGCATTTTGTCCAGCAGGTTGAGGATGTTTTTCCCCTCAAAATTCCCCTTTTCCGTAATATCATACAAACCGCAGAAATACTCCCCATCATCAGCCCCCAGCACATCTTTCACCTCATCAGGGGTCCAGAGATAAAACTTCCCCTCCACCCCTTCGGAATCAGCATCCTCAGCGGTGTAAAAACCACCCTCAGGAGAGGTCATATCCCGCAGAATATAGGTAAAAATATCCCTGGCCACTTTGGCATAAAAAGCTTTCCCTGTAGCCTGGTATGCCTCCAGATAAGCAAGTGACAACAGGGCATTGTCATAGAGCATCTTTTCAAAATGGGGCACCAGCCACTGCCGGTCTGTAGAATAGCGGGAAAACCCAAAACCGATGTGGTCAAAAATACCCCCACAGTACATTGCCAGCAGTGTCTTTTCCACCATCTCCAGGGCAGGAGGCTTTTGAAATCGCTTCCAGTAGCGGAGCAGAAATAGTAGGTGATGTGGTGTGGGAAATTTGGGTGCACCTCCAAAGCCCCCGTAAACAGGATCGAAACTTTTTTCCAAACTCCGGTAACCACCATGTAGCAGTTCCGAATTAGGCTCCCCTAGAGAACTCTCATTCATCTGTGCTGCAATACGGTCCATAATCTCCTTCCCTAATCCCTCTAGCTCTTCCCGGTTCTCTGCCCATTTTTCCCTGATTGCTTTTAAAAGCTCCACAAAACCGACTCCCCCATAACGGGAATGCTTGGGGAAATAGGTGCCTGCAAAAAAGGGATGGCCTTCAGGTGTGAGAAAAACAGTCAAGGGCCAGCCCCCACTCCCGGTCATAGCCTGACAGACATTCATATACACACTATCGATATCAGGCCGCTCCTCCCGGTCTACCTTAATAGAAACAAAGCCTTGATTGAGCAGGGCAGCTACCTCCTCATCCTCAAAACACTCCCTCTCCATCACATGACACCAGTGGCAGGTGGAATAGCCTATGGAGAGAAAAATCGGTTTATCTTCGGCTTTAGCCTTTGCAAAAGCCTCATCCCCCCAGGGATACCAGTCTACTGGGTTATGGGCGTGCTGAAGCAGGTAAGGGGATTTTTCAGAGATCAATTTGTTAGTATATTTGTGTTGTCCGCTCAAATTATCACATCCTTCCGAAATATTCACTGTTAGTATCTGAAGGTGTGAAATTACTATTCCCACTTCCAGCATCCCGCCTTCTACATTACATTCAATTTTTAGCCATTCCTAACCTCTTGCACAAAAACCCCCACAACAATTGTGGGGGTTCTAGTTCTATAGATAGCTTAATCATAGAGTGGATTGAAGTCAGAGCGCTATCGATGGCACTGCCGTCACACCAGTATTGCATCCCTAGTTTCCTTTTTTGTTTCTTTTAATTATTATAGCTTTTTACGGTTGTTACATACCTTTGGTGGTTCAGAATCAAACCAAGTGCCATGATCACAGCAAATATAATCAGGTAGTAGAGCACGGCCATTCCATGGGCATAGCAGGCTGCAATAACCATGAAGATACAGGCGCAAATAGCCAGAAATGGCATAAGATAGCGTCTGAAGAAATTCAGGTCTTTCTCTTTGTTCATCATCACGATAAAGATAGGAATATACATGGCATAGAGGGTCACAATAGGAAGCTCAGAACTATCAAAGCTAAAAGGGCCAAACCAGGAGGCAGGCACTAAATTAGCACCGAAAAAGTAAAGCAGCCAGGCACCGCAAAGCAAAACCCCTGCAATTGCGGAGTTGACCGGCATATTGGTACTATTGTCGATACTCTTAAAAACCTGTGGGACAGGGCCAAGATCCCTAGCTGCTAAAGAATATAAGCCCCGGGTGCAGCCCATCATCAAACCATTTAGGGTTCCCAGACAGGAAATCACAACAAAGACAAAGAGAACAGTGCCTCCCATTTGAGAAAACACAGTTGAAAATGCCAGCTTAGCTCCTGCTTCACCATTCTCCATCAAAACGCTGTTTTCTACAGCCCCGGCAAGTCCGGTATAGTAAAGTATGTATATAAGTGCTACAAACATAGTTCCAAAGGTCAAGGCAAGGGGCAGGTTTTTCTTGGCATCTCTTAGTTCAGCATTGATACTAGTAGCAATAATCCAGCCTTCATAAGCAAAGGAGGTAGCTACCACAGCAGTAAACAGAGGGTTATCGCTGACTTCGGCGATAACACCGCTGGTGAAGTTGCTGATCAAAATACCGTTTTTTAGGCCGGCAATGGTTCCAACAATAGCCATCAGAATCAGAGGGATGAGCTTGATCGCAGTAGTTGACACCTGAAATTTACCGGCAAGTTTGGGAGAAAGGGCATTTAAAGCATAAATTGCCACCAAATAAAAACCGGAGATAGCCATTGCTTCACCGCCTGTGATATCCCATCCCAGCAAAACACAGGTGTATCTTGCAGAAACCCAGGCCAACACAGAGGTAATAGCAGGATAGTAGATCGTCACCAGAAACCAGCCGACAAAATAACCATACTTGCTGCCCAGAGTAACCTCAGCATAGTCTACTAGACCATTTACTTTTTCATATCTGGTGGCCAAAATAGCAAAGACATAAGCACAGATGATCATAATGATTCCGCCGATGGCCCAGGCTAAAATACCCTGGGGCAGATTCCCGCCAGTAGCGGTTAAAATCTTTTCTGCCTTAAAGAAAACACCACTACCAATTACAATACCTACCACCATAGCGATGGCTGTTAAAAGGCCATACTTTTTTTGAAGTCCTGTTTCCATCCTTCCCTCTCCTTATTTAGTTTTGAACAAAATTATCATAACAATATATCACTCATACGTCTAGATGTGAATTATTGCTAGTAGATCATATGCCAGGTTTGCTCTATTGTTGTTATGCCTTCAGATAGGGTTAGAAAGCTACGAATGCTGTCACATACAATGTGGACACTGGCCCTTATAAACTCTTAATCACCAAAAAATGAAGAATAGGCTAGATGCTCCTACTTAGCTCGGATTGAATTTAAGGAGTTTTTATCCTATTCTAAGGTAGAAATTGAGTATAACAAATAAGGTAGAGCTAAAATTTTTACAGCTCTACTGATAAACCTTATTGCTCAAATAGCGATACGAAGAAGGGCATCCAAGCCCTTCCCTTCTGGCCGCTGAACTATCTACCACAAATAGCGGAAGATCAGCATTATGCCGCTTGATGTGTCTTGGGAACCGCTCTTAAATTCAATCAACGTTTGATTCATGGCTTCCAGTATTTTATCCAGCTCATATTCACGTTTTATTATCTCGTTTAGTTGAATGGTTACATAGGGCTCAGAGAATTCGTCACCGTCTTTATTCTTGGTTTTTGCCACGCCGGAAGTATAGAGCATCAGCATATCGCCCTGCATGAAATTGATGTGATCTTGACGGAAATTCACATTTTCCATATTAGCCAGAACAAAGTTCTTGACCTCACTCACTTCTTCAAAGCCTACACCTGCCCGCTTAACAAGTGTGTTAGGCATACCTGCGTTAACATAATCCATTTCGCCGGTTTTAAGGTCTACTATACCAACAAATACAGAGACGGTTAAGCCCTCGGTATTGTTCTGGCTGAGCTGATTATTGGTCTCCAGAACTATCCGGTAAGGCTGATATCCCAAGCGGGCAAAGCTCCGAATATTCGCCGCAGCCAATACTGCAAATAATATAGCGGGAATGCCTTTGCCCGAGGCTTCGCCCACAACGATACAGAGATGGTCTTTATCTATCAGGAAGAAATCATAAAAATTTCCGTCTCCAGCCACTGAGGTTCTAGTGGCATAGATATCAAACTCCGTTCGGTTGGGGAAAGCAGGAAAAACCGTAGGAAATATATTACTTTGGATTTGGTTGGCCACGTCCAATTCTGCCTCAATACGCTCCCTCTCAGCAGACATGGTTGCCAGGTTGATCATGTAGTTTTTTATCTCACTGGTCATATGGTTCAGGCTGTTGGCAAGCAGTTCAATTTCATCCTTTGTATTCACTGAGACCTCTCTGAAAGAAAGTTGGGTCGGATCTTTGACCTCATAGCTCTGCTGAACAAAGTTCCGTGCGCTTTCGGCAATGTTCATTATGGGCAAAATAACGGAGCGGTTCATAATGGTTATAAATATGAAGAGAAACATAACTAAGAGGCCGAGAGTACCCAGCGCAACTGTAATAAGATATGAGCGCATGTTTTCATGAATCAGGTCCATGGAAACATCCATCGCCAGGACGCATACCCCGTTCCCGTTAGAGTCCATCACCGGTAAATAACCGGTCATCATATAGCCATATTCACTGTCATTGATATGGAAGCGGGTCTGAGTTTTATTGCCATTGTCCTTGAGACAGTTATAGAAAAGGGAGGTCGTCACCTCGTCAAAGTCCCCTTCACCACAAGGGTCGCCAAGAGAATGTATCGTTTCCGGTTCTTCCCGGTATTCCTTTTCTGTATAGGCGTTAAGAACATAAGCCATCTGTTGTGGGTCATCGGGGTTGGGGAAATAGACCATATAAACATATTCCATCTCAGATTTTTCTTTAACCGTATTCAGGGCAAGCAGCGTTCTTTCAAAACCTTCTGACTTTTGAAGGGTTTCAATACAGTTACGCATATCATTTCCATCGATATTGCTGGCTGCAATCTTGATCACTGAATCCACATATACCTTATATCGATCTAAAAGGCTATCGCTATATGTTTTATAACCCAGCCAACCTATTACAATACTCAGAACAGTGGTAAAAACAACACAGCATACAATTATCTTGGTGCTCAGTTTCTTTCGCCGGACCTCTGCCATTGACTACTCCTCCCTGATTGGGGATTCCCTATACCCCTGTGGTGATCTCTTTTTTTTTGTTAGATCCAAGACGGCTCAGTTCAAACAAACCGTTCATACCGGCAAAAATGATTACCAGTTTGATTATACCTGAAAGAAAGCCGGTCGAAACAATACTTGCTAAAATCACAGGTCCTGCTGATTCCCCTATGTTATCTACAAAGTTGTAAATACCCATTGCCCGATTCTTTCCGTAAGCATTAGCTTCCCTGCTGTTTGCAAAGTAGCTCGCTCTAGAAGGTGTTCCGAAGCTGTTGGCAATACCAATCATAATTAAGGAAATAATCAGCATCGGAATGGTCCTATGGAATGCAAACATAACAAGAGCAGCATATGTAATAATACTCGATAGGTAAATAGTGTTGTGCTTAATCTTATTGCTCAGGTAGTCAGTTAACCAGACACTAAGATAAACACTACAGAGTGAACTGATCATAATCAGCATGCAGGCCTCTGTTTCACCTAACCCCTGCCCATCGGCATAGATCGGGACATAATAATAAATGAAAGCACTCATTGCTATATAGGGAACCTGAACAAAAGCCATAAAAGACAGGACATGCTTATTTAAAATAAACTGCCCAAAGGTCATGGAACCGCGCTCCTCTGATCCGTCCTTTTCCTGGCCTAGAGTTATGCTGCCACCAAAGAAAAGGGAAACAAGCACGGTTATCAACCATACAGCAGTGGAGATGAAGAAGACATTGCTCTGTCCAAGGTTTTCAGCTAGAACTGAGCCAAAGATCATACCACAGCTGATTCCGGATAGACTTGCTGCGCTGAAAATAGAGAATCCATACTCACTATCCTTGTCATCACCAAAAGTGGATGAGGCCAAAAACATGTGAATAGCATTGGTAATAGTACCAACACCGATACCATTGAGAATAAGCCCCACAACGATCATTGCGTAGTTTTGAGCAAGAGCAAGGATTAAATCACCGCAGAAGGCGATACCCCCGCTGAAGGCCGCCACTTTTCTGAAACCGTAGGTGTTCAGTAGTTGTGCACAAAACAGTGAGGTTATAGCCACAAAAACAAGGTTAATCGACATAGGGATAGAGCCGGCTAGTTCTCTTGGAATGCCTATGTCTGTGCCCACAAACTTCAATATGTATACAGGCAGGAAGGAGGTGGCCATGTTGAATGCAATAAAGGTGATAAACACCAATAAACGCACAACATGTAAAGGAATAGCCCGCTGTTTTTTCTGAACCTCCTCTTGATACTTGCTGCGCAGATCGAAGAACGAGAAAATTTCGCTAAAGACAAACAGGATAACAAGGATGATCATGATCAGCGGGATAGCTATTGAGCGAATCATTTGGTTGACACTGCTATCAAGTACATCTGAAAGGGTACCGACCTCAACTACTCCGATAACCTTGCCATCGTTGTCATAAATAGGCGCCTTGACATAGATATAGGAACCCGTTTCACTGACAGTACTGCTTAGCAGGACCTCACCTGTATCATATACTTGCTGTACCTCAGTAGCCTCGTTATCAAACAAGGGGAAATATGCTCCGATAGAGTTGTCTATATACGCAATGGCGTAGGCCTCATCACCTTCACATTTAAGAATATTGCAGTACATATCCTCGCAATAAGAATAATTCTTATCAATAGTAGTGGTGACAGAAGTAAGAAGTTTTTTGTAATCATCGTTCATGTAATCCCTTGGGGTTTTAATTGCTTTCAGGGCTTCAATATCAGTGGTGTTGCTGACGATCTGCGCCGTTATTTCCAGCTTTTTAAGTATCTCGTTCTGATATATGGTTCGGAAGTCCCCCATCAGCTGACCGACAATGATCCCAGTAACTATGAGCATAGAAGTAGCAACCAGGGCACCGATACGCCCGGTTGCGCTATATTTGAAAGTGACAGCAACTGACAGTATACGCAAAAATAGATAAATCGCCGCTAAAACTGCAGAAAACAGCGCCAGATCAAATAACCCCTCTTGGAAGAGTACTTCCCTGCTCTTTTCAAATTCGCTGCCATGGAAAATAAGCTCTCCAGAGGCATCCATAATATAGATTTGCCCTTCCCTGACAAAACTGATCATGCCGGTTTCGCTGTTGACAGCAACATTCCAAATGGCGGAACCGTCAATGACCCTGGAATATTGATAGCCGTTCTCCCTTGAGAAGCATAAAAGCTGGTTGGAGGCAATATCTGTCACATATACGTTTCCTCTGCCATCCACTGCCGCACGGTACAGGGCAATCTTCTCATTCTCATCAGCGTTTCGGTATATATCCTGCAGCAACGTAATTGCCCCATCTTCAGCCTTAAGGAGCATACCCCGCTTGTCTACTGCATAGACCACTTGGCACGAGAGGACAGAATAAATGTCATTTGAGATATGTCCGTTCTCGGAAACATATCTATCGCAAATTTTGCACTTACGGTAGACGGGAACGCGTCGACTTAGCAAAATCAAATTAAGAAAATCTCATTTACGCTCTTTCACTTATAATTTTCCAAATAACAAAAATCAATATGACAGTTATTGCTGCTAACCATAAAGAAATATTCACTGCAATGGTTCTAAAGTATACATTACTCAATATCATAGCTGCCAAAACAGCTGCAGCAATAAACCACGCTTTTAAAAAAGAAACTACTTTTTTTTCTTTCTTTGCACCAAATGCTGTTTTAGTAATATACAATACAATCACATTTGCTATAAGGATAATTGCAAGTCCATTTATA
>DULM01000224.1 GCA_012840405.1 Syntrophomonadaceae bacterium
ACCCAATTAGATCAATGGCCTAGTGTAGCCACAGGACATTGAGCTCAAAAATATGGTTATAAAAGCCATAAATATTAGTTATTATTAAATAATTCTCCAACAAAAGTAAAATTCCTGCATTGCTTTTAAATTATGGTGGGAGAGACGCGCGGGGAAGCAGGGGGATGTTCTTTTTGCTTTCTCAAAGCAAAGTGAGGTGAAAACTAGGATAGCCGCCGGTTGACGAAAGGCCGGTGTTATCTATTTAACCTGTCCCCGCTGAACAACTCTTCTATGATTTGGAGGATTGAGGTTTGTTGCTCTCTACTTCAGAGGAATGCTCAATTTATTTCTCCTTAACGGGGAAGAGAGCAACGAAGGTGTTCACTCCAAACCCTGGTTTATCGATTATATTCTTGGTTATTTTCTCTACTCTAATATCATTTCTACCTCGGCACCACATAAGTTGCAAAATATTGCAGAAATAGCAGGATAATCTATGCTCTGTGTCAAAATTGATAAGAATTGATATTAAAAAGTTTAAGAAACCTCGCTCGTCTCACAACAATTTACTATACACTGCAGTTCGCCTACCAATTACCATCCGTAAATAAACCCCGAGCATTAGAAATATTATCCTTTATGGTTTTAGCTCGCAAGTAAATGTTGCTCAGGGATAGTCTGGTTTGAGCTCTATCCTAGATATGTACCAAAGTGGTATAGACCCATCATGGTGTTGTTTGGCCAAGGGAAAAAATGCAGGGAGTGAATTTTGCGGCTGCCCCAATTATCGTAAATGTAAGGAAATTATAAATAACGTTACATAAAAACCGATCTAAAGTGACCACATGTCTCGAAAGGGGGGTAAAGATGGGATTATATAGGCTTCGAGTCGATGACGGAAAACTGGAATCAGGCATAATGGAGCGAGTCATCAGTGAGAATATTGATTTTGAAAAGGATTTTGAGAACTGGTTGGAAAACAGCCCATCTGTGTTATTCGATGATGACGATAAAAGTACAGTTCTATGGATCGGACGACAGGCTACCGCAACAGTAGGTGATATTAATAAATATCCTGATCTACTTGGTATTGATGCAATTGTGTCAACCACACTTCTCGAAAGCACTACCAGGGCGGCAATCAAGATCTTTATTATCTTGTGGAGAAAGGCAAGTATCGCCTTTATAATCCCGAGAAGGATGGCAAATGGAACACTAAAGGGGAGAGAATCCAGTAAGTTAATTTGTTAATAGCAAGGAGAATAAGTCATGATTAAAGTAGCTGCAGCAATCTTAGTTAAAGACGGGAGGATATTAATCGCCAAACGGTTGCCAAGCGATAAACTGGCTAACAAATGGGAATTTCCCGGTGGTAAGCTAAAGCCTGGGGAAAGTCCTGAAGAATGTCTTCGCCGCGAAATGCAAGAAGAGTTTCAGGTTGAGGTTTCGGTGGAAAGGTTTTTCTGTGATAGTCGATATCGCTATGAACATGCAGATATATATTTGATGGCTTATATTGCTCGTTTGATCAAAGGTGAGCTCGTACCCACTTGTCATGCCGAATATCGATGGGTTACCGTGGATGAATTGGTGAAGTATGATTTTGCTCCTGCTGATAAACCGGTAGTAGCTAAACTAAGGGCAGAGAGGGTGATTTTGTGACAGGACTTTGGAAAAGGATTATCTAGGGAAGTAAGGGGACGTTTTTTTCGCTTCCTTAGTTTTATATCCTCTTTTCTCTTTTGTAATCCTCAACCTTTCCTCCCATATTTTTGTTATGATTTCCGAAATAACGGCAACTTCAAGCGTAATCCTGTATAAATGTGTAGCAAAGATAAGCATTTTCATAAACTCTTTTTCCCGGAAATGTTGGCACGGTTTTTGCCAGTATATATTAGTGAAAAAAATAACCGGCACAAGCCGGGAAGGAGGGTGAAAAGATGGCAGTGGCACTGAAAGATTTGGAGAGAAAGGCTTGGGAGAAAGGTTTAACCTTGGTTGAGGCCAAACCGAGAGAAGGGAAAGTAGAATACGAGTTCCCCTACGATGATATGTACCAGCTCTACAACTACGTCATGGAAGAAATGAAAAAAACTAAGTGAGGATGAAAAGATGAGTAGAATCTTTCAACCAGGATAACCACCGGTTGACGGATGGCCCGGCGGTTATCTATTTAACCAGTCCCTGCTGAACATCTCCTCTCTGATCTGGGGAATTGAGGCTAGCTGTTCAACCTTTGTCAGAGGTATGTTCAACTGACGGCAGAGGTCTTTTAGCAAGTTGTAGGTTTCATCCCGTTCAACGAGAATCCGGGAGGGGACTTTTGATTCAATCATTAAATCAGTTATATAGTGAATAATTTGGTATCCTTCCTCTGTAATATCCTTTACCGTTTCGTGTCCTAGAATAAGTCCTGTATTGCTGTCAACGATGAAACACAATCTGGGGTAGTACGGTCTTTCATTTTTATTCTCCTGAACAGGAAAGGGCGCGAAAAAGGTGTCTATCTCCCAGACAGCCTGTTTGCTTTTCCCAGAAGCTTTGATTTTTCTCAGGCGCAGCTCATCCTTAATTTCGATAGAAACATATTTCTTTATAATAGGGGCAGGCTCAAGATACTGATCAGCCCAGGTTATTATTCCCCCTTGGTCGTGGGGCACGCGGACAAGGAAGGTGTTCGCTCGTTCACTCTTTAAAATGGCCTTGCTGCTGCGGCAGCGCAGGGAGACTGCCATTGCTTGCTGCAAAGCAAGGGTCAAAAAGCGGCATTCCCAGGCATCGATGAACCAGGGATAGAGGCCAGGTTCATAGGAACGGAACTGCGGCCACTGTTTTTTACCTCTGAACTTTAACCCTAGTTCTTTGATCACTGCCCTATCTTCTTTTTCCAGGTCTTCCCGGTTTTCAAATGAAGCCATGATACACTTCTGTGTAAAAAACAGATCAGGAGAGAGTTTGTACGGGCTCTCCATTATAGCTAAAAGAGATTGCAACCCTTCAGAACCCAGGTAAGCTCCTAGGGCATACTGCTTACCCAGACGGCCCATAATACAGCAGTAGGCAATCTCACCTGTTTCGGGATCCATCACCCCGAACAGATCATCATCATACATCCATTCCCAGCACCGGGCGTTTCTAAAAGCTGTAGCTGCTTCGTAAAGGGCCTGCCACTCATCCAAAGACGGTTTTTTGCCGATATCTGGCCTTTTTCTGGCCGGGGGCGCAAGCTCTGCCTTATTTTTTACCTGCTCGGCCATGCCGCAGCATTTTTTAAACTTCTTGCCGCTTCCGCAGGGGCAGGAATCATTCCGTCCCACTTTAGGTGAGGCTTTTTCCCCTGAGTGGCGCTCCATCAGATCAAAGGGGGCAGCAGGTAACAGCTGTAGCTCATGTTTTTCATACCGCTCAATAACATCCAGCGGTGTCCACCCTTTGAGGATCCACTGGGGGGTATTGTTGGCCATATCATTAACCAAGTTAATAAAAGGTTGAACCTCATCAAATGAGCTAAAATCCAAACTTTCCAAAAAGTATTCCACTAGCTGCAAATGCAGCATACCGTTATTGAGCATGATCTGGCCTGACAATATTTTCACCAAAGCATCATCTCTGGTCCAACCGAACTGCTTCTGCAGCTGTAGGTTCAGCTTTTTAACCGCAGGATGCCAGAGGGAGGAATATTGCTTGTCCGTTACCAGACGCGCCTCTTTGTCTGTGACCGGCCGGTAGGGGATTTCGGCCCTTTTCATCTGCTCTTCCAGTACCCAATGGGGGTTCTCTACACAGCTGTGGCGGTACAAACCGTTATCATAGGTGAAATCATACTGGCTATTATCTATTTTTGATTCCATAGCCAAAATGTTTTTAAAGTATGCTTGGCTCAAGCCTTTCAAGCGTTCGGCCACCAGCCGGTAAAGATTTTCAAAGTCCATCACTCCGTAAAAATAAAGCAATCCGTTCACATAACTCAAAATGCGTTTGTTATCCGGTTTTTCGGTCATTTTTTTTATCCTTTCTGCACCCGGCAGATATTAAAACAAGTTTTTCTTTGAACCAAAGGATTCAAAAGGGGTGCCATCACTATTTCGACAAATAAACGGTGATCCCTTTGCCTTGCGCTTCGCTCTGGGTTTGTTTTATCGTTAATTTCTGTGTCAATTATTATTGTAAACATCAATTCGGTGCCTGGATTGCTTTATTGCTTAATATAAAGCTGGGCAACTTCTTTTATTAATGATGCCCGATTACGAATTGCAGGGCTATTATACCTTGCTTTATTTGTGCTCTGGTTTATTCCTTCCCGTGTGAATTCCTTGATTATTGCCATCCTTAAATGAACATGGAAGGCATATGTATCACTGGCCATCACGGTATTTAAACCAGTATACAAACCTCGGATATTTGGTTTATAT
>DULM01000039.1 GCA_012840405.1 Syntrophomonadaceae bacterium
CGTGAAAGAATTCAGGTTTTCGAAGGTACAGTCCTCCGAAGGCGTGGCAGTGGATTAAGTGAAACTTTTACAGTTAGAAGGGTTAGTTATGGTGTTGGTGTAGAAAGGACCTTCCTCGTTCATTCACCCCGTCTGGATAAGATAGAGGTGAAGAAAAGAGGAAAAGTCCGGCGTGCCCGGCTTTACTACCTGAGGGATAGGGTAGGAAAAGCGGCACGGATTCAGGAACGGAAGTAGGTAGTTAAATTGTCCCAGGAGCAAGAAAGATATACCCTATGGAAAGATATTTTACAAGCTGTTGTCCTGGCGATCATTTTAGCGACTGTTATTCGCATTTGGCTGCTAGAACCCTTTTATATTCCTTCTCCCTCTATGGAGCCAGCTTTATACCCGGGGGATAGGATAATTGTCAATAAGATCGGTTATAAGTTTCGGGAACCGGAAAGAGGGGATGTGATTGTTTTTCACTATCCCCTGGATCCGGAAAGGGATTTTGTTAAACGTGTGATCGCTTTTGAGGGAGAAACCATTGAAATACGCAACAATTATGTTTATATCGATGGCCAGCGTTTGGAAGAACCCTATATACCAGAGGTTGTTATTGGGGATTTTGGGCCGGTGCGAGTACCTAAGGGGCATTACTTTGTGATGGGTGATAATAGGAACAACAGTGAAGACAGCAGGGAATGGGGTCCTTTAGACAAAGACTTAGTGATAGGGAAAGCGATCTTTGTCTACTGGCCCTTCAACCGGTTTGGTGCTATTGAGTGACCACAATGGAGAAGAGTGATTTTTTTAAGAATCTGAAAGTTGTCGATTTAATATTTGAAGTTGTTGATGCTCGCTGCCCATATACATCCCGCAGCCCTGAGGTACAAAGTCTGATCAGGGGAAAAGAGTCAATACTTATTTTAAATAAAGCTGATCTGGCTGATCCTCGGGTAACCAGGAAATGGGTTGAATTTTTTACAACTAGAGGGGAAGAGGCCTTGCCTATAAACACCCTGTTGCGGGAGGGCTTTGGTGCAGTAAAAAAGATTTTATCCTTGAGGGCAGCAGATCTCAATAAGGTGTTAAAAGAAAAAGGCCGCCTTAAGAGGGATCTGCGGGTTGCTGTTTTAGGTATACCAAACACGGGTAAATCCTCTTTTTTAAACGCTTTACTGGGGAAGCGTGCAGTAAAAAGCGGTGATCGACCAGGTGTCACTAGAGGACCCCAGTGGGTGCATCTTCGCGGCAGGATATCTGTTTTGGATACTCCGGGGCTTTTGTTTCCACAGCTCAAGGATGAAGATGCCATCTTTCGCTTGGCTTTTACCAGGGCAATAGATCCTGATCAGCAGGATATGATCCATTTGAGTGAGAAGTTGCTGCAATTTTTGAATGATAGATATCCGAGTGCTTTAACAAAGCTAGGTCTCGGCAAAGGACAACCTCTCACTCTGGAGAGTGTGGCACAGGTAAAAAATTTTCTTTCCTCACAGGGTGGATATGATCTGCAGCGTGCTGCGGTTTTTCTTTTTGCCGCATGCAGGAAAGGCAAACTGGGACCTTTATCTCTGGAAACACCTGATGATGTCCAATAATGACTTTCATATAATGATCACTTTGATTGATACGCTCTTATTTGTAAGAATAAGGGCGTTTATTATTTGGGGAAGGAATTTTTTGCAGTAATAAGGAATTATACAAAGCAGGCCAGCATTAAATGAAAAATCATTTTACCGCAGCCTGAGGATGAACCGAAATGAGAAACATAGAACTGAGTGAAGACATTAATCGCTTGTATCAAATGCATTTTTTTGAGAGGAAGATCTGGGAACAGGAGTTTAAATTAGTAGCTGGGCTCGATGAGGCAGGTCGGGGTCCACTGGCAGGTCCTGTGGTTGCGGCTGCGGTGGTTTTGAGGAAAGAACTGCTGATCCCAGGTCTTAAGGACAGCAAGTGTGTTTCTGAACAGGCGCGCCCCTTGTTGGCGGAAAAAATCAAAACTCAAGTAGCAGGATGGGGAATTGGGATTGCGCCGGTTGGTTATATTGAGCGCTGTAATATTCTGCAGGCTACTTTTTATGCTATGATTCAGGCTATACGACGTACGGGTCTGAGGCCGGATCATGTTCTTGTTGATGGACATATGGAAATACCGGATCTAGGAATTCCCCAAACCACAATTGTCAAGGGTGATCAGAAAAGCGCTGCTATTGCGGCAGCTTCAATTTTAGCTAAAACAACAAGGGATGCCATTATGAGATATTATCATAACTTATATCCAAAGTATGGATTTGACAGAAACAAGGGCTATCCCACAGCTGAGCACCTGGCAGCAATAAAAAAGTACGGCCCCTGTTTTCTGCACCGCAGAACTTTTAGAGGGGTAAAGGAGAATATAAGGGATGACCATCGGTTTTCGTCCTTTAGGTTTGAATTTGAATATCATCCAGGGGATTGATGAGCAGATTTTTCCTGTTAAAATTTTAGAAGCAGCAGGTGGTGTAGCCACTGTTTCAGTAAATGGTGTAATCATGAGAGTAAAAACTGCTATCCCTTTGACCAGGGAACAGCTATTCCTGGTAAAGCAGGAGCAGCGAAAAGATGGCACTACTGCCTGGCGCATTCTCAGGGAACTGAAAGGTGAGGATGTTGAAAGTAGTAGTAAACTAGCAAAAATGCTGTCAGATCTTTTAGAAAACATTATTCCTAAACAGGAAACAGGAAGGCAGTTGCTGAGCGCTCAACCCCTGCCGCTTTTTCTTTATCTACCGGTAAAAACAGAGGCCTATCTGTTATCTATGGCTGCAGATGATAGTGAAAATGAGCAGGTACGTTTGGTGCTAGAGGTAGATTCAGAAGTAATAGGTAAAGTGAGAATTGACCTTAACTGGCGGCAGGGTGTTCTCGGAGTACGCAGCTTTGTGGAAAAAGAGGAGACCAGGAAATTGATTGAAAAGCACTGGCCAGATTTGGCTGACAGGCTGGAAAAGGGTGGTCTGCAAGTGCGGTGGTTAGGGTGTACGGTGAATCCTGCAATAGCTGGGCAGCTGTTAAATAAAAGTGCTATTCATTCTATTGATATTTTGATATAGTTCATTATAAACTGTTTTTGTTTTAGGTGGGTTTGGATGAAAGATGACCTCAAACATGCAGCTGCAATAAAATATGACAAAGATAGAGATGGAGCACCCCGGGTTGTTGCATCTGGTAAAGGAAATGTAGCCAAGCGCATTGTGGAAAAAGCCAGGCAATACGGAGTGCCTATCTATCAGGATGATGTTTTGGCTGAACTGCTGACCAAGCTTCCTTTGAATAGTGAAATACCAGCTGAACTATATGAGGCAGCGGCAGAGGTGCTGCTTTTTGTATACAGCCTTGAGCAGAAACAGAAAACCGGTGAGAGGGATAAGCAATAGTGGTAAAAGCGTAATATTTTAAGGCTGATTATTTATTAGAAAGCAATTGTAAAGGGTGTTAATAAATGGTCTCTTCTCACAGCCTTGGAATCAAAGGAGAAGAACTGGCTCTATCTTTTCTCTTAGGTTTGGGGTACCATCTCCTTGAGAGAAACTACCGCTGTCGTTTTGGTGAAG